>CAYFHK010000007.1:0-39180 GCA_964342585.1 uncultured Caulobacterales bacterium
CCGCTCTTCTGCGCTGACACGAATTGTGAGGCAAGACGAGCTAAGCTATTGGCCTTCCATGAAAGACCCTTTTCGAAGTCTCAAAAACGCCTTCGCCCGTTATCCGACGGGCGTCACCGTGGTGTCTTGCCTGCCGCCAGGAAAGCCGGCTGTTGCCATCACCGTGAACAGTTTCACGTCCCTTTCGCTCGATCCTTCGCTTGTCCTTTGGTGCCTTGCCGACGCAACGAGTGTGTTCAGCGCTTTCGAAGCGTCGTCCTGTTACGCCGTCAGTATCCTCAGCGCGGATCAAGCCGCGCTTTCTACCCGATTTGCGACACCCGGCCAGCATGGTTTCGCCGATGGTGAAGGGGAAGCCAAAGTCACAGGGGCGCCTCTCATTCGCGGTCGCCTTGCTGGGTTTGATTGCGAGGTCGAACAGCGCATTGCCGTGGGTGACCACGTGATCATGGTGGGGCGCGTGGTCCACTTTGATAGCCGCGATGGCGCCCCGCTCATCTATAGCGGTCGAGAGTATATGGAGGGCCCCGTGATTAGCGATCCGGCGCCGACCGATGCCGGCCACTAGGGCAATGGGATTTAGCCGTTCAGCCACTCCGCCGCGTCAGCGGCATAGTAGCTGATGATCATGTCGGCCCCGGCGCGGCGGAACGCCCAGAGCGTCTCCAAGGCCACGGCTTTGAATTCGAACGCCCCTTCCGCGGCGGCGCAGGCGATCATCGCGTATTCGCCCGAGACCTGGAATGCCGCGACTGGCACCGCAAACTGATCTTTCACGCGGGTGATCATGTCGAGATAGGGCAGGCCGGGCTTCACCATGACAATGTCAGCGCCCTCGGCCAAATCGAGGGTCACCTCGCGCAGGCCCTCTGAGATATTCCGTGGATCCATTTGGTAGGTACGCTTGTCGCCCTTCAGCACGCCGCTTGAGCCGATGGCGTCGCGATAGGGGCCATAAAAGCGGGAGGCGTATTTCACCGCATAAGAAAGGATCATCCGATCCTCATACCCTTTCCGGTCCAAGGCCTCGCGGATCGCGCCGATGCGGCCGTCCATCATGTCGGAGGGAGCGACGACATCATAGCCGGCATCGGCGAGGACAAGCGCTTGGCCCGTGAGCACGGCCACGGTCTCGTCATTGAGGATCACCCCGTCGCGCAACAGCCCATCGTGACCGTGGTCGGTATAAGGGTCGAGCGCGACATCGCCGATCAGTCCGAGGCCCGGCACCGCCTTTTTGATGGCCCGGCCAGCCCGCGCCATCAAATTATCGGGATCCAGCGCGAGGCGACCATTGGGGTCACGGTCTTCGCGCTCAGTGTAAGGGAAGAGTGCCACCGCTGGGACGCCCGCGGCATGCGCCCGTTCGGCGATTTTCACCGCTTCCTCGACGGTGCATCGCTTCACCCCCGGCATCGCCATGATGGGCCCGGCAGGGGTGCCCTCATCCCGTAGGATCACCGCTTGGATGAGGTTATCCGGCGTCAAATTGGTTTCCGCCACCATCGCCCTGATCCACGAAGACTGGCGGAGGCGGCGTGGGCGCGTCGTGGGATGGCGGCCGGGGAACTGCGAAGCGGTCATGGGTAGCCTTAATGTGATCACGCGAAAATTTCTGCGGCGCTTTACGAGAGTTTAGAACATCGATGCTAGGTGATTGTTCAGATTGTTCTTTCCAGAGAGATTATTCAGTCATGCGTTCAGGCCTCTCCGTTGCACCGGCGACCCAGGATGACTCCGAAACGGAGTTCAGCGGGGCGTATCTGAAGCTTTTGACGCTGATTGAGCGGCTTCACCGCCAGCTTCTCGACGTGATCAAGGATGAATTGGAGCGCATTGGTCAAAAAGACATCAATGCGGTTCAAGCGCTGCTTCTTTATAACATCGGCGATTCAGAGCTGACGGCGGGCGAGCTGCGCACGCGCGGGCACTATTTGGGCTCGAATGTCTCGTACAATCTGAAGAAACTCGTCGATACCGGGTACATCTCACACCAGCGGTCGTCGGCGGATCGCCGCTCTGTGCGTGTCTCCCTGACCGAAGAAGGCAAGGATGTGCGCGATCGCATTCAGGGGCTCTTCGATCGTCACCTCGGCTCGGTCGAGAAAGTCGGCGATGTGAACATCGATATGGTCGGGACGACCAACCTGACCCTCGAGCGCCTCGAGCGGTTCTGGGCCGACCAAATTCGCTACCAGCTCTAAGCGCGTTTTCGCCGCGACCCCATGTCCGCTCGCCGGTGCCATTGCGCGGCGTAACTTGCGGCTATGGCTGAAACCGCATCTCTCTTCGACGATACTGAGAACCCGTTTTTCCCCGCGACCCGCGCGCATGCCCAAATGCGCATTGAGGCGTTCAAGCCGTCCATGGGGTCGACCTACGCCTCAAAGCGAAACTATGATCTGGGGCCGGGCCAGCACGATTACGTCTCGCAGCTTTCCCCTTTCATCCGTCATCGGTTGATCACTGAACAAGAGGTCGCCCAGGCGGCGCTATCGCGGTTCGCTTTCTCGACGGCGGAGAAATTTGTCCAGGAAGTCTACTGGCGCACCTATTTTAAAGGGTGGTTGGAGCGTCACCCCTCCGTGTGGAGACGATATGTGAGTGCGCGCGATGAGGCGCTCAGCGATTTGTCTGGTGGACGGAAGACCGCCTATGAAAAGGCAATCGGCGGCAAGTCAGGGATTGAACCCTTTGACTTTTGGGTGCGCGAGCTGATCGACACGGGCTACCTGCACAATCACGCACGCATGTGGTTTGCCAGTATTTGGGTGTTTACGCTCGATCTGCCGTGGGTGCTGGGCGCAGACTTTTTCCACCGCCACCTCCTCGATGGGGATGCGGCATCAAACACGCTCTCGTGGCGATGGGTGGCGGGCCTCCACACAAAGGGCAAGAACTACGCCGCGCGGTCGAGCAATATCAAAAAGTACACGGATGACCGATTCGGCAATATCCACGGCCTGGCGCAGGACCCGGCGCCGCTGGAAGATGAGTGGAACGGCGCGGCGGATGACGCGCCTTCGATTTTGCCGCAGTCGCTGTCAGGTGACACGCTGCTTTTGCTGCATGAGGATGATTTGGGCGTTGAGAGCCTGCCCTTGGGCGACGCAAGCATTGTGGCTGCGGCTGTCTATGCCGATCCGGCCGCGCGATCAAAAGGCGAGGTGGGTGAGTTAGTCCATCAGTTTACCGATGAAGCCGTCGACGACACCTGTGCGCGCCTGAAAGATGCGCGCGGCGTCGAGGCGAAAGCGGTTGCGGCCATCGATCAAATCATCGCGGCGGCAAAGGACAGTGGCGCGTCGCAGATCGTCATGCCCTATGTGCCCTCGGGGCCGGCTTCGGATGCGCTTTCGGGCCTCAAGCGTGAAGCCGAGGACGCAGGGCTTTCGCTGCACGTTGTGCAAAGATCACACGACCGAGACGCATGGCCTCACTGCGCAAAAGGCTTTTTCGGGCTCAAGAAAAAGATCCCTGATCTGATTGAGCCCGGGGCTTGATCCTCACGTCTCTTTGAAACGCACCGTCTCCGCTTGACGCTCTTCGGCTGCACTGGCCAGTGACAGGATCAGCGGCGCCAATTCTTCGGGCTGCGGCAATGTCGATTGATCTTCACCCGGCATCGCCTTCGCGCGCATTTTTGTGGCGATGGGGCCGGGGTCGACGAGGTTTACGCGAATGTTCGTATGCGCCACTTCTTCGGCATAGACCTTCAGCAAGGCTTCGAACGCCGCTTTGGTCGCGGAATAAACGCTCCAGAAGGGCACGTATTTATGCGCGCGGCTTGAGGTGAGGCCGACAACCCGTCCGGCTTCAGACTGCTTCAATAGCGGGTCGAGGCCCGCCAGCAATCGTTGGTTTGCGGTGACATTCACGGCAAAAGCGCTGGCCCACATTTTGGGTGTGATATCGGTGACGGGCGTCAAATCGCCGAGCACGCCGGCATTGGCGATGAAGGCATCGATGCGGCCAAACCGTTGCGCGAGCGCATCGGGCAGGCGGGAAAGCGCTTCTTCGTCGGTGAGGTCTGCCGGGATCAGCGAGCATTTGCCGCCCACGGCGGCGACCCGGTCGTCAAGCTCCTCAAGGCCGCCAACCGTACGGGCCAGCGCGATGACATGCGCGCCCGCTTCAGCGAAGGCGAGGGCGGTGGCAAAGCCGATGCCGCGCGACGCGCCGGTGACGAGGACGATGCGGTCTTGATGAGATTTAGAGCTTGCCACGGATCAACTCCGCCAGGGATTTCAGATCGGCTGGGTCCGCTTGCCCGCGGCCATGGCTGCCAAGGGCTTGGCCTTCCCACATCGGCATAATGTGGAAGTGCAGGTGATAGACCGTTTGTCCCGCCGGAGCGCCATTGAATTGGACGATGCGAAACCCGTCTGGCTTCAGCGCATCGACCACGGCCTGCGCCACCTTCTGTGTCGTGACAATCAGTTTACTCAACGTCTCAGAGGGCATATCGAGCAGGTTTACCGCCTTTGCTTCCTTTGCGATCACAAGGGTGTGTCCGCGCGATTGAGGGAACGCATCCATGAAGGCGAGGCAGGTATCATCCTCGTAGACTTTGGCCGAAGGGATCTCCCCGCGCACAATCTTCGCGAAGATATTGTCCGGGTCGTAGCGTTCTTTCAGGCTCATGGGGCGGTTTCCTCTTCGTCGCGGCTTTCGGCGTCGGGCTCTGTATGCCCGCATGCGCGGCAGCGTAAAGTGTCCCCGGCGGGTGCGAAGGGAAACAACCAGCCGAACAGCACAAAAAAGAAGGGAAACAGACGGTTCCGCGTGCGTTGAAGCTGCGCTGCCCCGCAGGCCGGACACCTCTTCGCGGCACTATGATCGTGCTCGATATCCGCCAACAACCGCGTGGCGATGGCGGCATCGCGCTCTTCGCCGACGAGCCGATAGCCGCCGAGGCCGACCCGCATCTCGGGCATCACGCCGAGCGCACCTTCATCGGCCAACCGGACATCGAGGCCCTGTGCGATCAAGAAGCTTTTGGCGATCTGCGCTTCTTCGACGTCATAAAACCGCGCGATCTCTTTCATACCCCACACTACTCTTCGGTGCCGACGCTGGCGAGGCGCGAGATGCCTTTGCGTAAAGATTACCGTCTATCCACCATTGCCTAAATTTTGCCCCCTTTGTGGCAGCGCACGTGTTTCCGAGGAGACAGCCAAATTTTTGCTGTCAAGAAAAGCTTTATACGGAGATATTTGAATGAAGCGACTACTGGCAATCTCGGCAAGCGCTTTGTGCCTGACCACATCGCCTGCATTCGCGCTCATTGAAACCACCGGTGAGACCGACGATAGCTTGCCTGATCTGGTTGTGGGCTCAACGGTATTGGGCATTACGGGCGAATTCGCGCAAAGTGAATCGATCGATTATTCGGAAAGCTTCCTCGCGGGCCCCATCGCGGGCAGTGCTGACTTGGATATCGGCATCATCAACTCTGATGGAACGCCGGCGGGGTTCGATAATCTCGATCTGCAAATCTCATCGTCTGCAGGGTCCTTCATGTACGACCTGACGGAAGATGTGGACATGGGTTCTGCTGGGGATCAGCTTCTCGAATTCGTCCAGGTTGCAATTGCACCGGGCGAAATGTTCACCGTGGCTCTGATGGGAGATGCGTTTACGCCGGGTACGTCTTCAGCTTTCCTCTCCCTACAATTTTCGGCCAATCCGATTCCGTTGCCGGGAGCCGCGCCGCTCTTGCTGACAGCACTCGGTGGTCTCGGTTTGGCGCGCGCACGACGCAAAAAAGCAGGCTAACTCCCTGCGCGCTCAGGACTTTTTAAAGGGGGTAAAGTCCGAAAGGTAGGCAAGGTCGCTGTCGACGTGGCTTGCCTCCTCCCGACAGTAGCGGGCCACGGCATCGTGAAAGCCGGGATCGGTAATGTAATGGGCGGAGCTGGTCGCCACCGGCACGTAGCCGCGGGCGATCTTGTGCTCGCCTTGCGCCCCGCCATCGACGAATCTGAGCCCGTGCGCCAGTGCGTAATCGATTGCCTGATAATAACACAGCTCAAAGTGCAAGAAGGGGACGTGCTCCGTGCACCCCCAATAGCGCCCGAAAAGGGTGTCCCCGCCGATCATATTAAAGGCGCCCGCAATGTAGCGGTCATCGCGGCGTGCCAGGATCAATAAAATCTTGTCGGCCATGCGTTCGGCGAGCAGCGAGAAAGCGGTGCGGGTGAGGTAAGGAGATCCCCATTTGCGCATCCCCGTATCCTGGTAAAACACCCAAAAGTCATCGAGATGCGCCTCTGTGATTTCGCTGCCGGTGATCCAGTCGATCTCAAGCCCATCCTGCTTGATCCGCTCACGTTCTTTGCGCAGATCCTTGCGTTTGCGGGAGGCGAGGGCATCGAGAAAGCCCTGCCAATCGCCAAATCCTTGATCTTCGAAGCGGTATTGCTGGCCCTTGCGGATCAAGAAGCCAGCATCTTCTAAGACGTCTCGATCTTGGGCCGTCGGGAATGTAATGTGCAGGGAGGAAAGCTGCATCTGCGCGGTGACCTGCGCGGCAGCTGTCGCCAGCCCCTTCTTATGTTCCGCTGTCTGGGCAAAGAGCCGCGGTCCCGTGGCGGGTGTGAAGGGAATGGCGCCCAGCATTTTTGGATAATATTGCCCGCCGGCGCGCGTGTAGGCATCGGCCCAGGCGTGATCGAAGACGAATTCGCCGCGGCTATGGCCTTTGAGGTAGAGCGGCATCGCGCCGACCAGCTTGTCGCCTTCGTGTAGGAGGAGATGCTGCGGCCCCCAGCCGGTTTCAGGCCGCACCGAGCCCGAGCTTTCCATCGCCTCTAAAAAATCCCACGCACCAAAGGGGTAATAGGCCTGCCCTGGCGGGTTGGCGAGCGCATCCCACGCGTCCTTCTCCACCTCGTTGAGGTGGGAGACGGTGGTGGCAGTCAGATTTGGCGAGTGTCCGTCGGGCATAGGGCGTCATCTCGGCGAGCACACATCATATGGTCTTCATAGGCGCCAAGGGCGAGCCTTTGCGCAAGGCGATGAATTGTACGACCGGGCCCCTTGCGAGCCGGGCGACCCCGCCTATTGTGCGCGCATTCTCGGAGGCACCAATGCACGACATTCGCGCGATCAAAGACAATCCCGATGCGTTCGACGCGGCCATGACGGCGCGCGGCTCGGAGGTGCGGGCATCGTCTCTCATCGCGCTCGATGAGGCGCGGATCGCCAATACCCAAGCGATGAATGAAGCCCAAGCCGCGCAAAAGGCGGCGTCGAAAAAAATCGGCGCGGCCAAGGCGAGCGGCGATGAGGCGGCCGCTGCGGCGGTGATGGCGGAAGTCGCCGAGCTGAAAGCGAAGGTGCAGGCGCTGGAAACGCGCGATCGCGAGCTGAGCGAAGAGCTGCGCGCGGCGCTGCTCCCCATCCCGAACATGTTGGCGCCCGATGTACCGGAGGGCGCTGACGAGGACGAGAATGTCGAAGTTCGCCAGTGGGGCACGCCGCGGGAGATCGCCGCGCCAAAGGATCACGTCGAGCTCGGCGAGGCGCTCGGCATGATGGATTTCGAGACCGCGGCAAAGCTTTCGGGCAGCCGCTTTGTGGTTCTGCAAAAGGATCTGGCGAAACTCGAACGCGCGATCGCCGATTTTATGCTCACGCTGCATACGGAAGAGTTTGGCTATACCGAGGTGAGCCCGCCCGTTTTGGTCATCGGTTCCTCGCTGGAAGGCACCGGGCAGTTGCCGAAGTTTGAAGAGGACCTCTTCAAGACGACCGCTGAGCACTACCTCACGCCGACGGCCGAGGTCACCCTCACCAATATTGTGCGCGACGAGATTATGAGCCCTGAATCACTGCCCCGTCGCTATACCGCTTGGACACAGTGCTTCCGGGCGGAGGCGGGGTCTGCAGGACGCGATACGCGCGGCATGATCCGTATGCACCAATTCTCGAAGGTGGAACTCGTCTCGATCACGGCGCCAGAGGCCTCCGAAGAGGAGCATGAGCGGATGACGGCTTGCGCCGAAGAGGTGCTTAAGCGCCTCGAGTTGCCCTTCCGCACGGTGAAGCTGTGCACTGGGGATATCGGCTTTTCTGCGCTGCGCACCTATGACCTTGAGGTATGGCTGCCGGCGCAAGGCAAATATCGGGAGATTTCGTCCTGCTCGACCTGCGGCGATTTTCAGGCGCGCCGCATGAATGCGCGCTTCCGCCGTGAGGAGAAGGCGAAGCCTGAATTCCTGCACACGCTCAACGGCTCCGGGCTCGCTGTGGGCCGCACCATGGTGGCGATCATTGAGAACTACCAGAATGAGGACGGCTCAATCACTGTGCCCGACGTGCTGAAGCCCTATATGGGCAAAGAGCGGATCGAGCGGGCGGAAGGCTAAAACAGTATGCGGATTTTATGTTCCAATGATGACGGCATCCTGGCCGATGGGCTCGAGACGCTAGAAGCTATCGCTCATGGCTTGTCTGACGATGTGTGGACGGTGGCGCCAGAAGTCGACCAATCGGGCATGTCACGATCGATCACTCTCACACGCCCATTGCGCGCGCGGCGTCTGGGCGAGAAACGCTTTGCTGTGGATGGGACGCCTACGGATTGTGTGCAGCTGGCGCTGACAACACTGGTTGAGGGGAAAAGACCTGACCTCATCCTCTCGGGGGTGAATAACGGCTATAACCTCGCGGATGACGTGACGGTGTCCGGTACCGTTGGTGTGGCCTTTCAAGGAATGGTGCAGGGCGTGCCGTCGATTGCGCTTTCGCAAGGCCGATCAGATCGCGACGACCCGCCTTACGAGGTCGCGGCGAAATATGGCCCTGAAGTGATCCGTAAACTGCTCGAAGTGGGATGGCCTAGGCACACGATTGTCAGCATCAATTTCCCCAATTGCGGAGTCGATGACGTGAAAGGCATTGTCCTTGCGCAACAGGGACAGCGCGAGAAGGTCGAGATCTATGCCGAAGAGCGCGAAGACCTTCGCCAGCGGCGCTATTATTGGTTCGGCTTTAAAGGTCATCCGTCGAAACTCATGCCGGGGACGGACCTTCATGCGGTGGTGAACAATTATGTGTCCATCACGCCGCTGCATTTGTCGCTAACGGATAAAATCGCGACCGAGCATCTTGAGCAATCGTTTGAGCGCGCTGGCAAGCCAGGTGATGATGCCGATTATGAAGATGCGCCGGACGTCGAGCCGACAGAGCGCCCGGCTTTCTTCAGCTTTACCAGCGTCAAAGGCAGCTGAGTTACTCAGCTGCGGTCGCGGCGACGTCTTCTTGCTCTGCCAGGAAGCGTTCCGCCTCCAATGCCGCCATACAGCCCATGCCCGCCGCGGTGACCGCTTGGCGATAGATGTCATCGGTCACGTCGCCTGCTGCGAAGACGCCGGGGATGGAGGTCGCCGTCGAGTCGGGCTCCGTGATGAGATAACCGCCTTGCTTCATCTCAAGCTGGCCTTCGAAGAGCTTGGTTGCCGGCGCATGCCCGATGGCGACGAAGAGGCCGTGCACGTCAATGTCGACCGTCTCTTCGCCTGTGGTTGATTTGAGGCGCAGTGCCGTGACGCCGGGAGGATTGTCCGTGCCCAGTACTTCTTCCACCTCGCGATTCCACATCACCTCAACTTTGGGATGATTGAGCAGGCGGTTTTGCAAAATCCGCTCAGCGCGCAGGCCGTCGCGACGGTGGATGAGCACGACCTTCTCAGCGAAATTTGTGAGGAAGAGCGCCTCTTCAACGGCGGTGTTGCCGCCACCGACAACGGCGACCTTCTTGCCGCGGTAGAAAAATCCGTCACATGTCGCGCAGGCGGAAACACCAAAGCCTTGGAATTTTTGCTCCGATGGCAGTCCAAGCCATTTGGCTTGCGCGCCGGTGGCGATGACAACGGCGTCGGCGGTGTAGGTTGTGCCGCTGTCGCCCTTGAAGGTGAAGGGGCGCTTTGAAAGATCGGCCTCCGTGATGATGTCCGAAATCATCTTCGTGCCGACATTCTCAGCCTGCTTCTGCATTTGCTCCATCAGCCAAGGCCCCTGGATCGCGTCGGCAAAGCCAGGATAGTTCTCGACATCCGTCGTAATAGTGAGCTGGCCACCTGGCTGAAGGCCGTGAACCATGACGGGTTCGAGCATGGCCCGAGCCGCATAGATCGCCGCCGTGTAGCCCGCCGGGCCGGAGCCGATAATCAGCATTTTCGAGTGAAGTGTGTCGGACATTTTTTCTACTGCTCCTCGGCGGGGACGAAACCCAATGTACGGATGCGCCGCCGGCATTCAACCAAATGGCACCTCTCGCCTCCGCTCCGCCCGATTCCGACGATCGACGCAATCGATTCCTCGCATCCGGCGATCGCGGACCCTATGTCCCAACAACACGCGAATTGAGGAAAGTCCAATGGCGCGACCCGTCACCGTCACGATTGAGAATACCCACGGCATTGAAGGGGCGAAATCGCGCGTCGAAGAGCGGTTTGAGGCCCTCCAGGAGTCGATTGCCGGGAATATGGGTCTGAAATTCGAGCGCCATTGGGAAGGCGACAGCCTCAAATTCGTCGCCAAAGGCATGGGGCAGCGGGTGACCGGCGATATCGATGTCTTTCCAGAGCATGTGCGGATCACCGTCGTGCTGCCCGCGCTGCTCGCGGGCATGGCCGAAGCGCTCAAAGGGCGTGTTGAGAAGGGCGGTCAGATCCTGCTTGAGGACAAGACGCCATCGTCATCTCGCTGAATATCCCGCGTTTTCTCGCGTAGTGTGAGAAGGTTGAGGATGTGCTGGGCGACCCGATCCGTTTCGCGAAGCGGCGTGTAGCGCCAATCGCTCGTCAGCGGCACTTCTTCACGGATAATCCCGCGCGCCCGCAATTCTTCGTGGAAGCGGCCCCACTTCGGCGTGCCGCCCTCAAGCCGCATAAGGTGCACGGGTTTTCCCGTATACGCCGCATCCGTGATCATGTTCGTCGATTCTTCGGTGACGAGGATACGGTCAGCGAGGCCCAATATGCCGAAATAGGGGTTGTCGAGGCCCGCCACGGGCGCACCATCCCAAACCCAAACCCCGCGTGCGGGTAGCGCTTCTCGAAGCGCGGGAAGCACCGAGGCGGGCGTGCGGCGTGATGCGCTGATCATCAGCCCAAAGCCGGCTTCGCTTGCCGCCGCGACCGTGGCCACCAGCCGGTCGATTGCGCGCCGTGTCATCTTAAACGCTTTGCTATCGCCGCCGATCAGCACGGCGGCGCGGGGCTCTGGTAGCGTGGACAAAAAAGGCCCCAGCGCGCGGCTATCCGCCAAAAGGCGGCCAATGCTCAGGCGATTGGGGGCACCGACAATCGGGAAGACGTTGGGGCCAACGAGGTTGTCGTGCACCGGCGGGACGACCAGGTCGAACTTTCGTGTCGCCACGCGTGGGTGCTGCGTTTGTACCACAAGCGGCCCTTTGCCCCGCATACGGATTGAAAACGGCACGGTCCGTCGCCCGCACGCGATCCACAAATCTGGCAGCGGTGGCGAAAGCGAATCAGCGCCCAGCGCCAGGCGCTTTTCAGCCCGTCCCCACAGAGCGGTCGGCAACCGATCATAGGGCGGTGTGATGGCGATGCGTTTGATCTCGATATGCGCAGGGGTCAGCCGCGCCACGGCTTCAGCGAGGCCGAGGACTTGATTTTCCATGCCGGCACGACCGTCCGACACACTCCAAATGCGCAGAGGCTCGCGGGGCGTCATGAGGCGGGGTATATCAGGTTCATGGCTGAAGTCTTGTTCTATCACCTCGAACGCTCGCGCGCAGAGGACGTGTTGCCCGACCTACTCGAGAAATCGTTAGCGCGGCGTTGGCGTGCGGTATTGCGCTTGCCAGATCGCGATGCGGTTGAAGCAATGGATCGGCATTTATGGGAATATCGCGATGAGAGCTTTTTGCCCCACGGCACGGATGCCGATGCGGCGCGCCATCCCATTTGGCTGACGGATTCGGAAACAGTACCTGATGATCGAGATATCCTCTTCGTGTTGGGCGGGGCGCCCGTTCCGATGTCTGCGCTTGGCGGCCTCACACGGACGGTTCTGCTGTTCACGCCGGCTGAGGCTGGCCCCGCGCGCGAGGTGTGGCGCGACGTGAAAGAGCAAGGGCTTAAGGCAAGCTATTGGCGGCAAACCCCGGCGGGGAAGTGGGAGCAGGCGGCCTAAAGCCGAGTGCCCCTTTATGATCAGGGGGCGCCGCTTGCGCTCACCGGTACTAAGCCTTCCCGGTGCAGGGGTGGGAAGGGGATGCCATTGGGGAACCGGTCCACCGCAAGAGGCGGGCGACCCGGACGGTTCATCAGGTTGGGCCCACCACCATCCTCGTCTGAGACCTGCCACAAGGTTGGCGCGGGCGGCACAATGCCGAAGGAGTCCGCAGAATTCCCACCACGGATCAAATCCGCTGTCAGGCGACCGCCGATCGGTTCGCCTTCAAGGCGAGCACGGTAAACTTGCGTGTTTTCAAGGACGCGCATGACGTAGTTGCGGGTCTCAGAGAAGGGGATCAGCTCAATCCAATCGATGGGGTCGACGCTGGGGTCGCGTGGGTCGCCATAGGTTTCCACCCATTGGGTCACTCGGTGGGGCCCCGCATTATAGCCAGCGAGCACCATGATGTAGGAGCCGTTGAACCGCTCGAGCAAATGGCTGAGATGGGCGGCACCGATCACCATGTTATAGGCTGGGTCGCTCATCAGTCGTGATGTCGAGTAGGGAAAACCTTCCTTGCGCGCCGTAATGCGGGCGGTGGATGCCAATAGCTGCATCAGGCCGCGGGCTTTTGCGCGGGAATAGGCTTGCGGGTTGAATTCAGATTCCTGGCGCGACAGCCCGAGGATCAGCGGCGCCTCTGCATATCCCTCCGCTTGCAGCGGTACCGGGATGACCGGATAAATCACGGACGGCACTTCGACACCGTTATTGCGCGCGACTTTGCCGGCCCGCACTGCGAGGTAGGTCTTCCGCTCGCCCATCACGAGATCAAAGTAAGCGCTGACCTCGCCTTCACTCGACAATTGATCGTCGAGGGCGCGGGCGAAGCGGTCGAAATGCCAGTCTTCATCGATCTCCGCGAGGATCCGCATCGCGTGGACCATCGGACGCGCTTCGAAGAGATCGCGCGCGACAGGGTCTTCCGGCAACTCTTCAGGGAACGGATCGCGAGGGCGCGAGGGGCCGAGCTTCTCAATCGCCAATTGTCCGTAATAGGTATAAGGATAGGCCGCGGCAACACGATAATGCTGCTCTGCCGTGGCGAGGTTGCCAGAGGCCTCCCAGGCGCGGGCCAGCCAATACTCACCACGCGAAAGGCTGATCGGCGAGGTCACCCCTGTGCTCAGAAAGGCGAAGTGCGCCTTCGCACGCTCGGGGTCATTGAGAAAACGAAGGGCCACCCATCCGGCCAGGAATTCCGCCTCCGCGAAATCCGCACCATCTTCGAGCCCCGAATAGGCTGACAACGTGTACGCATCATCAAAGCGGCCAGTCTTCAGGGCCCAACGCGTCAGAAGTCGCCGCTCGGTGAACCAGGCGTCAGCATTGCGTAAGGCGTGGCTGTCGAGGGGTGCGAGGCTCGCATAGGTCAGCGCTTCCGCATCACGATCAAGCCGTCGGTAATATCGCGTGGCCGCATGCAAAACGCCGCTATCCTGCGCGCTCGTCTGCGCCAAGTTTGCGTAAAGCCCCGGCGCATTGCCATCGAGGCGGAGAAACGCAATCCGTGTTGCTGCTTCGGCGCGCTTATCAGGGCTCAGATACGGCAGCAGTCGCGTGGTAACCGTTGCCTTGATTTCGAAGAGCTGCCGATCCGCTTTTTCCCAATGGTCGTTTTCGGTCAGATATTGACCGTAACGTCGGAGGATCTCCCGCTCTTCATTGGTCGACCAGTCAAAGTCGATCCACGCTTTGCGGAGTTGCGCGATGCCTGCATCCTGATTGCCGCGCTCAAAAAAGATCCGAGCGAGTTGTAAATGGCCGTTTCCCGTTACTGGATCGCGCTGTGAGAAAAAGGTCGCGATCTCTGCCGCCGGGGTATCCTCGTCGAACGCTTCCTCGGCATGCTGTTGGATCAGCGTATCGTTTGGCCAACCGTAATAAGCATCGAGGAATGCCGTCGTCTCTGCGGAGGGGACTTCTGTATTGCGCTGTCGCAAATACGCCCAGTCGGCGATGGCGCGGGCAATGCGGTCGTCGATTTGCCGGCGGAGCGTGTCGGCTTGCTCATAGCGACGATCGTCGATCGACTCGAACACCGCCCGCAAAATGGTCTCATCTTTATTGGAGATGAAGGTTGAGACGGGCGCTTCTGGCTTCAGCCGCGGCACGGGGGCGGAGGCGTGAGCGATGCCGCCGCTCAGCAAAAGCGCGATCATCATCATCGCAATGCGGCGCATGGCACGGCCCCTTTCCAACCCACCCGCAGGATGTAGCATGCCCCTTTGGGAAACAACAGGTATCGGCCTTTGCCCTTGCACCGAAAGCGGGAGCCAGATACCCCTGAGCCCCATTACCTTTGAGGAAGATTTGATATGGCCGCCGACTGGTTATCGGGTTCGATGACGGCATTGGTCACACCGTTCAAGGACGGCGCTGTCGATTTCGACACCTACGCGACGCTGATCGAACGACAAATCGCGGCGGGCACAAAGGCGGTCATCCCTGTTGGCACCACGGGCGAGTCGGCAACGCTGACCGTTGATGAGCACATGGCGGTGATCCGCGCCTGTGCGGAAACCGTGAATAAGCGCATCCCGGTGATCGCCGGGGCTGGCGCCAATGACACCCCGACCGCGATCGCCTTGGCCAAGACCGCGGCCAGCGCCGGCGCTGATGCCGTTCTGGCGGTGACGGGGTACTACAATCGTCCGCCGCAAGCAGGCATTATCGGGCATTATGAGGCGCTGGCGAATGCTACTGAGCTGCCCATCATCGTCTACAACGTACCCGGCCGCACCTGTTCCGACATTGCCGTGGACACCCTCGCCACGCTCTCTGAGCATCCCAAAATCGTTGGGGTGAAAGATGCCACCGGCAACCTGGCACGGGTCGCGCAGCAGCGCCTGGCGTGTACGGAAGGGTTTGTGCAGATCTCAGGCGAGGACATTACCGCCGTCGGGTTCAACGCCATGGGTGGGCAGGGCTGTATCAGTGTGACGGCAAATGTGACGCCGAAGCTCTGCGCGCAACTGCAAGAGGCCTGCCTCGCTGGCGACTATCAGACAGCATTGCTGCTGCAAGATCGCCTCACCGCGCTGCACGACGCGTTGTTCTCGGATACCAATCCCGCCCCCGTGAAATATGCGCTGGCCCGGCTTGGTCTCATTCACGAGGAGCTTCGTCTGCCGCTCGTCCACGCAGCGCCAGAAGCGCGTGCCGCGGTCGATGAGGCACTGATCGGGCTCAATCTCCTCTAGGCAAGACTTGCCCGCCCTGCTGCGAGCGCCCATCTTCCTGGGTCCCGCAAAACGGTTTCGCGGGGATGGAGGACGGCCATGGCAGCCAAGCCAAAGAAGAAAGAGCAACCTGGCCGCCGAACTGTGGCGGAGAACAAACGTGCGCGGTTCGAATACAAACTCGACGACGTCATAGAAGCTGGCCTCGTTTTGACGGGCACGGAGGTGAAGGCGTTGCGTGAGGGCAAAGCCAATATCGCCGAAAGCTACTGCTCGCCGGAAGCCGGGCCGAACGGCACTGAGATTTGGCTCATTAACGCCAATATCCCCGAATATTCTGGCGGGAACCGCGAAAACCACGAACCGAAACGTCCGCGTAAGCTGCTCTTGAGCCGCCGCCAGATCGCGAGCCTCACCGGCGCGGTGGAGCGCAAAGGCTTCACGATTGTGCCGCTGAAACTGGTCTTCAATGATCGCGGCATGGCCAAGCTCGATATCGCGGTGGCGGAAGGCAAGAAGCTCCACGATAAGCGGGAGACGCAGAAATCTCGCGATTGGGGCCGTGAGAAACAGCGCCTCCTACGTCAGCGCTAGCGGCGATTTTCGGTTCCCTCTCCCGCGAAGCTGTGGAATACGCCGCTCGAGACCTTTGGAGCGGGGACGATGGCAGATGCTACGGCATTGAGCCAAGCGCGGCTGACGGCGCTAATGAGCGTGACGGCGGTTCTGTTTTTCTTTGCGCTGCTGCCGTTCGAGCTGATCCCAGAAATTCCAGTCGATATCGACGCTAAGCCATTCTTCGTCCCCTTCGCGCTCGCGGCCCTCTTGCCGGGCCGACAAACGGCATTGGCGATCGGGCTGGGGGTGGCCCTCGGCGAAGGTCTTCGCGATGTGATGGAAGGCTACGAACTCGACGATCCCATCGGCTTCGTCGGGTACGTCGTCGGTTTCTGGGTCGCGGGAACCATCTTTGCGATCGCACCGCGAAATCCCGTTGTGCTGATGGGCGGCGCGATTATCGGAGCCGGCGTTCAAGCGTTCATGGAGGCCTCGAGCTTCTTGCTGTTTGGCGCAGAGGCGCTGAGCGTGGCCCTTTTCAGTGCCATCGGAAACACGATCTCCCACGGCATCTTCTTCGGTGCTTTGCCAATGCTCTTTTTCATCAGGGCACTGCGCGGGAAATTTGAAATGGCGCTTGGATTTGCGCCCGCAGGCGGACCGACACCGCCGCCGCTGGCAAGTCCAGAGGCGGTGCCGCCGATCGCGCATGATGCCGTTGCGGGGTTGTCCAACATCAGTCTTCGTTATCCAGGTGAGCAGCAGCCCGCCGTCGCCGATCTGTCCTTCAGTCTCCGGCGCGGCGACATGCTCATCCTTTCGGGCCCCGACGGCGCCGGGAAAACCACCACCGCCTTGATGTTGGCGGGCGCGGTGCCTAGCGCCACAGGCGGGGAGGTCATGGGAAGGATCAAACCCGCGCGCACAGCTGCTTGGATCGGGTCCCCGCCGCGTGATTTTGTGACGGCCGCCCGCCCCATCTCGCAAGTGCTTGTGGGCTCTGAGAGTTCTGACCCGAAAAGGGCGCATACGGTCTTGGAGAAGACTGGCTTATCGCAGCGAGAGATCCAAGATTATGTGTGGATGTTAGACGATGCGCAGCTTGTGCAGGTCGCCCTGGCGGCGGCAATGTCCCGTCGTCCCGACCTTCTGGTGATCGACGGTGCCGCACTTGCGTTCATGAATTCTGATTGTCGTGACGTGCTAGATGAATTTATCAGTGAACAGCGTAAGCGTGGTGCTGTTGTCTACATCGATCGTGGCGATGTGGCGCGACCGACGACCTTGGCCGATGCGCAAATTCTCGCCCTCTCTCCCGTGCAAGACGTCAGCAAGACAGAGCTATCAAAAGCAGGGATCGCGCGCGCGCCACGTTTCGCGGAAAAGGCCGAGACAAGACCAAGACACGAAGTTCCCACCCTTGATCAAGGCCATCGGGGGTGGTGGCATGAGCGCGATCCGCGCGTGAAATGGCTTTTGTTCTTGACGCTGATTTTACTCATTTACGTGGCGCCGGACTGGCGGTGGATGGCCGCGATGACGGGGATCGGCCTGGTCGTCGTAGCGATGGCCAAGCCCCGGCCTATTTGGCTGTTGCTCGCTTTGTTTGTGCAGCTACCAAATGTGATCGGTCTTGTGGTCTTGCCACTTCTTGGCGATGGGGCGTCCTTGGACGAAGAGTTCGCCTTCGGCTTGAGGCTTGCTTTCGGGTGGGTCGCAGCGATCTTGTTTGGGATTGGGCTTTTATCAACGATGGAGATCCCCGAACTTGCGGGCGGGCTCCGTGGCCTTGGCTTGCCCAAGCGGTTCGCCTTCCTCGTCGGATATTCGTTCCTTTTGATTTATCTTAGTCTTGCCGACCTCCGCGATCGGATGGACGACATCATCGCCAAGGGTGGGGGTATCTCCCTCAGGCGACCTGTCGGCAGCCTGCGCCAAATGGCGGCGCTTTTCGTGCCAGTGGTGCAAGCGGTTGCCACGCGCGGCGGGCGTCTGGCGGTCGCGCTCGAGGTCAATGGCGGCGCCAACCCAGAAACACTGCAGCGGCTTGGCGGTGTTGATGGACGTGATGCTCTCCTCGTGCTGACTGCTGCTGCCGCCTTGGCGTTCGCCATTATCGCGCGCTTCAGCTTCTGACCCGTATTGGTGCGGGTGTTGCCAATCTCGTCAGGAGTCCGCAGACACTGCGAAGGACAGATCACAATGGCGAGGACGGACGATGACAGCGGGAACGATTTTTGACGGCGGGACGCTCTTTGGGTTTCCTCATTCCTACTACACGGTGATCGCCGTTTCTTATTTGCGAAAGCAGGGGGCGGTGTATGATGCGGCCTCGGCGCGCCACCCAAGCTTTGAGCAAGAAATTGTCCCACAAATCGGTAGGCGGATCGTCCCTGTCTTTCGCCTGTCCGACGGGACCGTTGTGCAAGACAGTCTCGATATCATCGAGTTGGGCGAGGCGAACACGCCGCGCCTGCCAGCCACGCCATCGGACCTTCGCCAACGGCTGCTCTCCGCGCTCTTTTTCACCTATGGCAGCCAGGCATTGCTGAAACCGGCGATGCATTATCGTTGGTCATTCTATGAGCAACAAAGCGCTTTCCTCGACCACGCCTTCGGCCTGACTGGCGGCGGTGAGCAGGCCGGGAAAGTGATGGATAAGATGCGCAGCTATTTGCCGGGGCTCGGGGTGACACCCGAAACCATCCCCACCGTCGAGGCGCATTTCGAGGCCTTGCTCAAAGCCCTCGATGCGCATTTCGCCAAGTCAGCATTTCTGTTCGGCGGACAGCCGAGCGTGGGCGACTACGGAATGTTTGGGCCGCTCTTCGCGCATTTGGGACGTGACCCGGTGCCGGAGACCCTCATGAAGAAAATCGCACCAAATGTTTTCGCGTGGATTGAGCGGATGTATTCTCCGCTTCCGGACACATACGATATCAAGGGGCCTTCAGGGTTTTATGAAGATGGGCAGCTGCCCGATAGCTTAGTGGATGTCCTGAAGGTTATCGGCGCAGAGTATGGCCCTGAACTCACGGACCGCCTCGATTTCTTGGCCGGCCATATCGAACAGACAGCGCCGAAACCCGGCGATCCTGTGTCTGAGCGCCCGAGCCAGCGCATGGTGGGGATGACGCCAGTGCGGTATGGCGATGCCCGCCCGACCGTCGCCGTGCAGCCTTATCTTCTCTATTGCATCAACCGCGTCCGCGATGCCTTTGCAAAGATGGGACAGGACGACCAAGCATGGGCGTCGCAGTTTCTGTCCCAATTCGGGCTGAACGCCGCGATCGATCATCCGCTGCCGATGACGGTGGGGCGCGCCAATCATATCGAAGTGTGGGAAGCCAACTAAACGCTGCAGTTCTGCTAGGGAGCGATTCGTTTGCTTCTTCCCGCCCGCCTTTTTTGATGATAGTTTTCCACCACTGAAAGACTGCTTGGTGACGGACTACTGGCGGCGGCGCTGCCCATCCTACCCGATCTGACTTTCTACCTCCCGCCGCGTCATCGGGACGTGTAGCGGGGCCACCGGGTAAGGAGATACGGCAATGGCCACCGGAACAGTGAAATGGTTCAACACCGAGAAGGGCTACGGGTTCATCCAGCCTGACGAAGGCGGCGCGGATGTATTCGTGCATATTTCTGCCGTCCAACAAGCCGGGATGCAGGGCCTGAAAGATGGTCAACGCATTGGCTATGAGCTGATTGCGGATCGTCGTGGCCGCTCATCGGCGGGCGAGCTGCGCGTCGAAGGCTGAGCTTCGTCACGTCCTGCCGATTTCCGGTGGACCGACGTCTTTTTTACCGAATTGATCTCGCCGGACCGCCTGCCTGTGCGGTGCGGCGAAAATTGGTTTTCGCATCCGGCGTGATGGGATAGGCGCCCTGCATGAACTTGTGGGAACGAATAATCGCGCTGATCGGTGAGGCGCGGGAGCGCACGCTGGGCGCCGTACTGGAGGCGGCGGAGCGGCGCAAGCGACAGCGTGATTCCGCCGTATTCTCCATCGCTTTGATCGCGCTTTCCGCAAAAATGGCGCGCGCGGATGGTGTCGTTACCGATGAAGAGATCGGCGCCTTTCGGTCCTTTTTCACCTATCCAGATGACGCAGAAAGCAAAGTGCGCACGGTCTTCACCCTCGCCATGGAGGATGTGGCCGGTTTTGATTCCTATGCGCGGCAGGTGGGGCGTTTGTTCCGAGACGAGCCGACGGTGCTCGAAGACGTGCTCGATTGCCTTTTCTTCGTGGCCATGGCCGATGGCGTTTTGCACCCGAAAGAAGCCGATTTGCTTCGTGTCGCCGCCGATGCTTTTGGCGTCGGCACGGCGGCTTGGCGCCGGATTAAGGCCGCTCATCTTGGGGCGGATAAAGAAGACCCTTACGTGATCCTCGGTATTCCTCATGAGGCGAGCGACGAGGAGCTCAAAACGGCATTTCGGACTTTGGCCAAGGAGAACCATCCTGATGCGCTCGTGGCGCGTGGCGTGCCGCAGGATCTGGTTAAGATCGCTGAGCACCGGATGGCGGTCATCAACCAAGCCTATGAACGGGCGCTGGCGGAGCGTGCAGCATGACCACCTATCACATAGTACAGATCGATGCGTTTACGGATCGTGTCTTTGCCGGCAATCCGGCGGCCTGCATGATCGTCGATGAAGAATTCTCCGCCGATCTCATGCAAAAGATCGCCATGGAAAATAATCTCGCTGAAACCGCTTATGCGATACCGCGAGGCGAGGGGCGATATGGTTTGCGCTGGTTCACGCCGGGGGCCGAGGTGCCGCTGTGCGGCCATGCGACCCTAGCCATGGCGCATATGCTGTGGACGGAGCTTGATGAAGCCTCAGATCGGCTGACCTTTGAAACGCTGTCCGGCGAACTGCATGTGATGCGCGACGGCGATGGCTATGCGCTTGATTTTCCCGCTGATCCGCCGTCGCCCATTGAGGGGCCAGTCGGCTTGGCTGAGACGTTAGGGGCAATGCCGTTCGCCATTTTGGGCGGGCAGTATCTGCTCGCGGTGTTCGAAGACCCAGACGTCGTTATTAATCTGCAGCCCGATCTTTTGCGTTTATCAGCCATTCAGTTGGCGCGCGGACGGGGTCGATTTCGTATCGCGCTTCTTTGCCCCTGCGGTGGGGATTCCAGAAGATCCCGTCACAGGCTCCGCGCATTGTATGCTTACGCCTTATTGGGCCGATCGTTTGAGCAAAACAGAGATGCGTGCTTACCAAGCATCTCCGCGCGGCGGCCATGTGGGCGTTGCGCTACAAGGCGATCGCGTTGTGTTGCGCGGGCAGGCCTTCACCTATCTGCGCGGTGAGATCACTCTGCCGTAAAGTCCGGCGGCGCGGGCCAGAAGCGCGCGCCCCGGTCCTGGCTGGGCCATGCCAAGGCCGACCAAAATCGTCAGAAGGCCGATGGCATATCGCCACACGAGGCTCTCGCCCAAAAAGATCGCGCCCATGCCGATCGCCACAACTGGCGTCAAATAATTGCTCATGGCGAAAAATCCGGCGCCGGGACCCCGGACAAGAGTGATGATCAAAATCGTCGGGATGCCGGTGGTGAAGATTCCGAGATAGAAAATGGCGCCAATACTCTGTAGACTGACGGAAATTGGCGTTTGTGCGATAAGAAGGACGGCGGGCGGTGTGCTGATGAGCGCCGAGGCGAGGAGGCACGCGGCCGCAAAGCTCCGCGCCGGCGCATCGGGCGCGCGCCGCATGATCACGCTGGCAATGGCGTAGCCAGTTGTTGCCAAAACCAGCAATCCTTGCGCGAGTACATCCGCACTCAAGATATTTCTCAGGGCCTCTGGGCCGATGAGGATGAGGACGCCCACGAGGCCGCCTAAAAAGCCGATCAGCTTTTTCTTCGTCAGCGGTTCGTCTGCAAACAGCGCTGCAAGCAGCACTGTCGCGATCGGCATAAAAGCCATGTAAATCCCCGCGAGCATTGAGGGCACAGTTTGCTGCGCCACGGGGATGAGGCTCATCGGCACAGAATAGCCGATCAGCCCGACGGCGATGGCAAAGCCCCACACCGGATTGAACCGGCCCTGATCCCGAAGCGGGATGAAGGAGCGACCGGTAAACCGCGTATAGGCGGACAGCAAAATCGCCGCGATCCACAAGCGCCCCGATGCCACGACCAAGGGCGGCGCGGTTTCAAGTGCCATCTTGATAAAACCGAACGACGTGCCGCTGAAAATCACCATACAGCCCAGCATGACCCAATGGGTTGGGGTGGCTTGCCCAGGCTGCGATTTCGCCACGGGTTGCGCTTGCGAGCTATCGAAGGGTGTGGGGTGACGGTCGGCCATGGCGCGCCGGTTGAGCCCAAGCGCCATTGAGCGCAAGCGCGAAGTTGCCGCTGCCACACCTCTTGGAAAATCTCGCAATCGGACGTTCGCAAGGATTGCGTGGCGATGAGAAGCGCGCATAGGAAGCGCGCGAATGAGTTCGACCGCACTGAGAAAGCTGCCCGACGCTATGGAAAAACCCACGCGTAAACCCGCCCGCCCGCAATTCTCCTCTGGCCCAACCGTAAAGCCCAAGGGCTGGGACGCCAGCACCTTCCGCACCGACGTGCTGGGTCGTTCCCACCGCTCAGGCCTTTGTAAAGGCGTGCTGCAGGAGGTGATCGACAAGACGCGGCAAGTGCTGCGCGTGCCGGACACCCACCGCATCGCCATCGTGCCGGCATCCGACACCGGCGCGGTCGAAATGGCCATGTGGAGCCTCTTGGGCGCGCGGCCTGTTACTGTCGCGGCCTGGGAAAACTTTGGCCAAGATTGGGTCACCGACGCGCTGAAGCAGCTGAAAATCGACCCGACGCTGCTCACGGCGGATTATGGCCAGCTGCCTGACCTTGAGAGCTGGGATCCTTCGACGGACCTCGTTTTTACCTGGAACGGCACGACCTCCGGCGTGAAAGTGCCCAATGGCAACTTCATCCCTGATGACCGCGAGGGGCTGACCATTTGCGACGCCACCTCGGCGGCCTTCGCCATGGACTTGCCCTGGGAGAAGCTCGATGTTGTCACCTATTCTTGGCAGAAGGTGATGGGCGGCGAGGCGCAGCACGGTATGCTGATCATCGGGCCGAAAGCCGTCGAGCGCCTTGAAAGCCACACGCCGCCTTGGCCACTGCCGAAGCTTTTCCGCATGACCAAAGGCGGCAAGCTAAATCAGGATCTCTTCGCGGGCGCGACGATCAACACGCCCTCCATGCTGTGCGTGGTCGAGCACCTTCAGACGCTCGATTGGGCGATCGGCATGGGCGGGCTCAAAACCTTGATCGAGCGTGCGGATGCCAATGCGGCGCTGATCGAAGAGTGGGTCGCGAAGACGCCGTGGGTCGATTATCTGTGTGAGGAGGAGGCCAACCGCACCAACACAGGCGTTTGCCTCAAATTCATCGATCCTGCCGTCACCGCAATGTCCGAAGACGACCAGCGGGCGCTGGTCAAAAAGATGACCAAAATGCTCGAGGCCGAAAATGTCGCCTTTGACATCGCTGGTTATCGCACAGCGCCGCCAAGCTTGCGGATTTGGGTCGGCGGCACGGTCGAGCACGATGACGTGAGCGCGCTGTTGCCCTGGATCGATTACGCCTATGAGGCGTCGAAACCCGCGGCGTAAGCGCCGCACCAAGTCGTTTATGTGTGAGCAGGGCGCTTAACCGGCGCCCTGCATTCTGTTCCTTTCATGCCGTAGACATTCCCTTCGGCGATGCACAAAAGGCGCCCCATGACCAAAGTTCTTATCTCCGACAAATTGAGCGAGGATGCCGTCAAGATCCTGGAATCGCGCGGCGTTGATGTCACTTTTGATCCCTCACTGGGCAAAGATCCCGAGAAGCTTAAAGCGCTGATCGGCGATTATGACGGCCTGGCGATCCGCTCAGCGACCAAAGTCACGTCTGAGGTGATCGCGGCGGCGCCGAAGCTGAAAGTGGTTGGCCGCGCCGGGATTGGTGTCGACAATGTCGACATTCCCGCCGCCACGGCCGCTGGGATCGCGGTGATGAACACGCCGTTCGGCAACTCGGTGACGACGGCAGAACACGCCATCGCGATGATGTTCGCGCTGGCGCGGGAAATCCCGCAAGCGAACGCCTCGACCCATGCGGGCAAATGGGAGAAGAGCCGGTTCATGGGCGTTGAGCTCTACGGCAAAACCCTCGGCCTCGTTGGCTGCGGCAATATCGGCAGTATCGTTGCTGACCGCGCTCAGGGCCTGAAAATGAAAGTGATCGCGTTCGACCCCTTCCTGACCGAAGACCGCGCGATCGAGCTGGGTGTCGAAGCTGTCGATCTTGACACACTCTTCAAGCGGGCTGACTTCATCACGCTGCATACGCCGCTGACGGACAAAACCCGCAACATTTTGAACGCCAACGCCATGGCCAAAATGAAAAAGGGTGTGCGGATCGTCAACTGCGCCCGCGGCGGGCTTGTAGACGAAGCGGCGCTGCTCGATGCACTCGAGAGTGGGCAAGTGGCCGGTGCCGCGCTCGACGTTTTCGAAACGGAACCCGCAACGGATAACCCGCTTTTCGGTCGTGACGATGTGGTGTGTACGCCGCACCTTGGCGCCTCGACCAGCGAAGCGCAGGAGAACGTTGCGGTACAGATCGCCGATCAAATTGCCGACTATCTCCTCGTCGGCGCTGTGACGAATGCGCTGAACATGCCGTCCGTTTCCGCCGAAGAAGCGCCGCGCTTGAAGCCTTACATCACCTTGGCGGAAAAAATCGGCACGCTGGCAGGGCAGGTGGTCGACACCCCGCTGCAGTCCATTGAGCTGACCTATGCCGGCGCTGTTAGTGAGTTGAAAGTGGCCCCGATGACGTCGGCGGCGCTGGCGGGTGTGCTTCGCCCACGCCTTGAAGATGTGAACCTGGTGAATGCGCCAGCGGTGGCGAAAGATCGCGGGATCGCCATGAAAGAGGCGACGACCGCGACCTGTCCAAACTATGGCTCTACGCTGACGGTGTCGCTGACCACCCCAACGGGCGTGCACACCTTTGTGGGGGCCGTCTTCGGCGGGGAGCCGCGCATCACGCGGATCGGTGAAATCCGCCTCGAGGCGAGCTTTGCGAAGCACATGCTCTTTATCCGGAACGAAGATACGCCAGGCTTGATCGGAGCGCTGGGTCAAGCGTTGTCGGAGGCGGGGATCAACATCGCCACCTTCCACCTGGGTCGCAAAGACCAAGGCGGTCGCGCAATCGCACTCGTTGCGACTGACCAAGAAGTCGCGGAAGACGTGCTGAAAAAAATCCATGCGTTGCCGCAGGTCGCCTCAGCGCAAGCGTTGAACTTCTAATTGAGGGCATTCGCCTAGAAGCGAAGGCCAACGCCAGAGATGAGTTGGTGACGCGTGCGCGATTGCAGCAGCGCGTCACTCTCCCCGTAGTCGGTATATCGGTAAGATGTGTGGCCGAAGATCCGCTCACGGATGGCCATCTCTGCGCCGACCCCGGCACGCCAGCCGGTTAGGTATTCAGAGAACGACGTCGTAAACGCGTCTTCGCGTATCTCCTCGGATGTCGGATCGGTCGGATCTGCCGGGGTGACAACGACGTCAGTGGTTTCGAGGTCGAGTTTCAGCGTGCTGAGCGCCCCGAAGGCAAAAACGCTGATCGTCTCAGTGACATACATGCCGCCGCGCAGGCCGATTTCGATATCGCGGCCCTGATCTTCCGTCGCTGTCACTTCGAGAATTGTGCTATCCATCCGTGGCAAGATGGTCATTGTTTCGCTGCCCGTGGTCGACCCATCGATCCCGGCAAACGCGCCGATAAAGCCGCGACGGCTAATCGGCACATCGGCGCCAAAGCTCATGCCGTAAACCGCGCCGGTCTCGTTTCCCGATTGGCCGCCGACCTCAGTTCGCGCCAAATCAACGCCGCCGCGCAGCTTCAAATATGCGGTGACGGCGCGCGGCGCCGTTGGCGCAGCAGCAGGCTCAAGTCTTGCCGCTGCGGCGGTGGTATTGGCGGCCCGGTTCTGCAGGACGGACGCCACGGATACGGGCTGCCACGATCGCTTCATGGGTGCGGCTGTCTCAGGCGTGGAGCGTTTGACCGGCGGCAGTGTACCGTAGTCTGATCGCTGAGGACTGCTTTGCGCAAAGGTGAGCGTTGGCACACTCATGCAAACCGCTGCGATAACAACAATACGCCCGTTCATCGCCTACCCTTTTTTATTTTGGCTCTAATGAAACCATCTAGCCCACAAGGCTTAAACCGCGATTAAGCATGCCTTTTTACCAGCCTAGCTGTTGCGAAGGCGCCCGCATTGCCTATTCTCCAGCGCTTGGCGGCGGCATGGCCGCGAGGAGTGACAGGACGATGGCAAACGTAGCGGTGATCGGCGCCCAATGGGGCGATGAGGGCAAGGGCAAGCTTGTTGACTGGCTATCGGCGCGCGCGGATGTCGTCGTGCGCTTCCAGGGCGGACATAATGCCGGCCATACGCTTGTCATCGATGGGAAGGTCTACAAGCTTTCGCTCCTGCCTTCGGGGATTGTCCGTGAAGGGAAATTGTCGGTGATCGGCAACGGGGTGGTGATCGACCCGTGGGCGTTTCGTGACGAGGTGTCACGGCTCAAAGAGCAGGGTGTCACCATTGCTCCGGAAAACCTCGCCATCGCGGAAAATGCCTGCCTAATCCTCCCCTTTCACGGCGAGCTTGATGCGCTGCGTGAAGGCGCGGCGGGCGATGCCAAGATCGGCACAACCAAGCGCGGCATCGGCCCGGCCTATGAAGACAAGGTGGGGCGGCGGGCGATCCGCGTAGCGGATCTTGCCAATCCTGACGCCCTACCGGGCAAAGTCGCGCGCCTCCTGACCCATCACAACGCTCTGCGCGCTGGGTTTAACGAGGCACCGATCGATGCCGATCACTTAATCGCGCAGCTCACGGACATCGCCGAGGTTGTTTTGCCGTTTATGCAACCTGTGTGGCGACTGCTGGATGAGGCGCGGCGCGCAGAGAAGCGGATCTTGTTCGAGGGCGCGCAAGGCGTCCTCCTTGATGTCGACCACGGGACCTATCCCTTCGTCACGTCGTCGAACACGGTGAGCGGGCAGGCGGCCGCCGGCAGCGGCCTTGGCCCCAGCCAAACCGGCTATGTCTTGGGCATCGTCAAAGCCTACACGACGCGCGTGGGGTCCGGGCCGTTCCCCACCGAGCTGACCGACGAGGTCGGTAAGCGACTTGGTGAACGCGGCCACGAGTTTGGCACCGTCACGGGCCGCCAGCGTCGCTGCGGCTGGTTCGATGCCACGCTGGTGCGGCAGACTCTGAAGATCTCCGGCGTTCACGGTATCGCGCTGACGAAGCTTGACGTGCTCGATGGCTTTGATGAGCTGAAGGTCTGCCACGGCTATAAAATCGGCGGGAAGACCTACGATTACCTGCCGGCGGACCCGGCGCTTCAAGCGGCGGCCGAGCCGATCTATGAGACCATGCCTGGCTGGTCCGGGTCCACGGTCGGGGCGAGATCATGGGCGCAGCTCCCAGCGGAAGCTGCAAAGTATGTTCGTCGCGTTGAAGAGATGATCGAATGCCCTGTGGCGCTCGTTTCAACGTCGCCAGAGCGCGAGGACGTGATCTTGGTTCAGGACCCGTTTGCGGCGTAAGCAGGACGGGCGCGGGCGGCGCGCAAGATGGTGTCCCAGTCGGTTTTGAGGCCGTCTTTGTACCCCATTTCCATCAGCGCGCCGATATAGCCGGGCTCGAACGTCAAATAGCTCGGCACCACGTAAGGCGCGCGTAGCGCCCCCATATACCGAAGAATGAGGCGTACAGAGCGGGGCAGCTCGTCGAGGTGTTCACCGGCAAAGCATCGAACATCTTCTGTTGGCTGAACGCGCGTGAGACCGATGTGACGCAGGTTCTGCGAGGTCATGATGGCAGGGTCCATCATGGCGAGGGTGGTGTTAATCCGGGCCAGGCGCTCTGCATCCGCTTCGAGATCATCGTTGAACACGATGTCGAGCAGCTGGCCCGAGAGATCGCCGAGGCTCGGATGGGGCGGTGGGGACGTATCGTCGTCTGAGGTGTCGGGCTTGCCGTCTCGCGCGCCGATCACAACGATGTGGTCGCAGCCCAGGTGGATGGCAGCGGAGAGGGGCGCATTGTCACGCAAGGCGCCATCGCCAAACCATTCCCGGCCGATACGCACGGAAGGGAACACGAGCGGCAGCGCCGAGGATGCCATGACGTGGTCGGCCGTCAGTGTCACGGCCCGGCCATGGCGCCTCGCCCGTCGCCATGGCTCGATCCCATGCTGACCTTGGAAAAAGGTAATAGCTTGACCCGTGGCATAAGAAGATGCCGTGATCGCAATGGCTTCAAGCGCTGAGCGGCCCACGCTGTCCTTGATGGTCTGAAAATCGACATGCGTTTCAACGAGCTTGCGGAGCGGCGCGTTATCAAGCAGCGACCGGGGCGGGTTCGCGCCCATCCACCCAAAAAGAAGCGCGCGCATCCAGCCACCCAGCTGGGTCACCATCGCAGAGAGATCTGTGCGGTAGACCTGCTGACAGGTGAGCTCTTGCCAAATCGCTTCGAGCTTCTCGACACCGGCGCGAAAATCATTGGGGCTGCTCGCCAGAACGACCGCGTTTAGCGCGCCAACGGAAATGCCGGTGATGATGGAAAACGGCATTTGGCCAGGCTGCAGCCCTTCGGCCAGGGCTTTGAGCACGCCCACCTGATAGGCGCCGCGTGCGCCGCCGCCAGACAGAACAAGCGCCGTTTTCCTCGGCTGATCCATTCCCATCTCGCTAGTCTGCCGCGGAGGCGTCGGTAAAGCCTTAACGTTATCGGTGCGTTGTAGGCGTATCGAGAATTTCCTTTCGCGGCCCAAGGGTGGTAGCTGGGCGGTCGCGCGAGCAATGCCGCGCGTTTGGCACGATAAGGGCGAGCAGAATGCGAGTGATTGTCAGCGGTGCGGGGCGAGTGGGCTACGGGATCGCCGCGCGTCTCGCCCGCGAGAAGGCCAATGTGACCGTCATCGACCAATCAGCGAAGCTGATCCGGTCCGTGACGGAGCGCCTCGACGTGCGCGGTGTGGTCGGCTCCGGCTCTTATCCTGAAGTCCTGTCGCAAGCCGGCGCGGAGAATGCAGACATGCTGATCGCGGTGACGGCGACTGACGAGGTCAACATCGTCTCCTGCCAGATCGCGCACTCGCTTTTCACGATCCCGACAAAGATCGCGCGGATCCGCGCGCAGTCTTATCTCGACTCGCGGTATGCCGACGTCTTCAGCCGCGACAATATCCCCATCGACGTGATCATTTCGCCTGAGCGCGAGGTGGCGGATGCCGTGCTGCAGCGCCTGACAACGCCCGCGGCCTTTGATGTAAAGAGCTTTGCCGATGGACGGGTGTGGGCGGTGGGCGTGCGCCTCAGCGAGGATTGCCCGATCCTCGATACCCCCTTGCGGCAAATCCGCGAGCTGTTTCCCGACCTTCAAATCACGATTGTCGGTGTGCGGCGCGGTTCCACCTTCTTCAGGGCGAGCGGTGACGACATCCTTCAGCAAGGGGATGATGTCTATTTCGTCTGCGACCGCGCGCGCGTCGACCGGGCACTTGCCATCCTGGGCGAGACGCAAGCCCAAGCGCGCCGAACAATCATCGTCGGGGGCGGGAACATCGGCTTTGATGTGGCCAAAGCGCTCGAAGCGATGGGCCAAACAAAGATCCGCCTGATCGAGCGCAACCAAGATCGCGCTTCGTTGATTGCGGAAAAGCTCGAAAGGACGATCGTCCTTTGCGGTAGCGGGCTTGATCGCGAGATCTTACGCGAAGCTGGTGTTGCTGATGCGGAAACCGTCGTTGCACTGACGGATAGTGATCAAACGAACCTGCTTTCGGGCATCATCGCCAGGAAAGAAGGCGCACGACGTACGAACATTCTCGTGAACGAGGCCGAATATGGCAGCCTCAGCGAAGCGGTGGGCATCGACCGGTTTATCGACCCGCGTGCCATCACCATCTCGACTATTCTGCAACATATCAGGCGCGGTCGGATCAAATCCGTATACTCGATCCTCGATGGGGATGCCGAGCTGGTGGATGCGGTGGCGATGGAAACCTCTTCGCTTGTGGGCTCACCTCTGGGCGAGGCTGGATTGCCGAACGGCATTGTGATTGGTGCCATCGTGCGCGGGGGGGAGGTGATCTTGCCGACCGCCGAGACGCGGGTGCAGCCCGATGACCGCGTTGTCCTGCTTGCGCTGCGAGAGAGCGTGGGAGATGTTGAAAAACTCTTCCGTGTCGCGATGGAATACTTTTAATGCCTGAGCTGCGCGCACATCGATGAACTATGCCCCAGTTAGCCGCTTTGTCGCCCTGGCGCATTTGGGCTTGCTGTTGGCGCTTTTGGGCCCAGCAATGCTTGCCCTCGGCCAGGGAGACGAGTCGTTCACGGCCTATTTGACAGGGTGTCTCGCTGCGCTTTTGGTGGCGGCGCTCTCAATCGCGATGGCGCAGGGCACGACACTTCGCGAGCCTGTGCGCAGCGGTTTGCGCGAATTATTGCTCTCATTGTTGCTGTTCTTCACGATTTTGCCCGTCACCGCGTCGATCCCCTTTGTTGTGCTGGGCGTCACGCTCGAAGAGGGATGGTTCGAGGCGGTCTCTGCTCTAACGACGACCGGCGGATGGTTGTCTGAGCCGTTGGCCCGGGCGAGCGATGCCGGCATGCTTTATCGCTCGAGCTTGCAGTGGCTTGGCGGGCTTGTCTCCCTGGCAACCGCGGCGGCCGTCTTTGTGCGACCTGAATTCCTCGGTATTGCCCCTTTGGTACCGCCTTTCAGCCGAGGCACGTATGACAGTTATTTGCGCGCGTTTGACCGCGCGACCTGGACTTTCCTCCCCATTTACGCCTCGCTGACGGGGGCTGGAGCCGTCCTGCTGATCTTTTGCGGCGTTCCCATGATCGAAGCCGTCAGCATGGCGCTCTCGCTCATCGCGACCGGCGGATTCGTTCCTATCCCTGGCGGGCCGGAGGTCTACGGATCCTCATCCATGCTGGTGATGTGTATCCTGATGAGTCTTGGCGCCGTGAATTTCGTCGTCCTGGCGAGTTTTCTCTTAGGGCGAGCGAGCCGTGTGCGCGCCGGTGATGACGATGAGACAGCCACCTACATCCTGCTGATCCCCTTCATCGCGATCATCTTCTGGATTTCAGTGGGCGCGGGTGATGTCGACCGCCTTTTGGCGCAAAGCTTCAACGCCATTTCGGTCCTGTCGACCAATGGCATGACCGTTGGGGAAACCCCGTCGCTGACCCCGGTTTTGGTGACAGCGATCATCGGCGGGGCCGCGGTGTCGACGGCTGGCGGGATCAAACTTCTCCGTTGGCTCGTGACAATGCGGCGGACCGGTGAGGAGCTTTGGCGGCTCGCGCATCCCGGCGCCGTTGCGCGATCCGAGGGAACGGCAAATGAGCTGGGGATCTGGATCCACACTTTGGCATTCACCCTTCTGGTGGGATTGCTCGTCCTGGTCGTCGCGCTTTACGGACACCCATTGGAAGTGTGTGCAGCGGCGGCCACGGCGGTGATTGCCAATGCGGGCCCGCTTCTCGCGATGGCACCCGGGACGACAGCTGATTATGCGCTGTTTGATCCGACCCTTCGCGTGATGTTGGGGATCGGGATGATCGCCGGGCGACTGGAGTTGGTCATCGTGCTGGTCATGCTCAACCGGCGTTTTTGGCTGGGATAGGGAGCGCAAATCGGCGTGATCGTCCCGTCATTTGGGGCGCGACGTTAACCTGTTCGGAAAAAACCTCTCGACAAACGCGATTGTGCAGCGCATCAATTTAGCGTTTGAGCGAATATAATGACGACAATGAACGAACGAAAACAAAATCTTCAGGACACTTTCCTCAACCAAGCGCGTAAAACGAAGGTCCATGTGACCGTATTCTTGGTAAACGGCGTGAAACTGCAGGGCGTAATTACCTGGTTCGACAGTTTTTGCCTCTTGCTCAAACGCGATGGTCAGGTGCAGCTTGTCTACAAACACGCTGTATCAACCATTATGCCCGGTCAGCCATTCGACCTCCGGCTCGACGAGGAAGACGAGGACTAATTTGTCCCCTCCCACCGATGAAAAGCGCGCGCCAGACATGGCGCTGGCCCTTGTCATCCACCCTGAACTGCGCAGCGGCGCGAGTTTGGCCCGTACCGCCGAAGAAAAACTGGACGAGGCTGTCGGCCTCGCCGCCGCCATTGGCCTTGAAGTGGTCGCTGCGGAACGCGTGGGCTTGCAAGCCATCCGCCCCGCAACGCTGTTCGGCACCGGTAAGGTTGAAGAGGTCGCCCGCTGGCTAGACGATCAAGATCCCCGGCCGGGATTGGTGATCGTCAATGGAACGCTCTCGCCGGTCCAGCACCGAAACCTCGAAAAGGCGTGGTCGGCGAAGGTGCTCGATCGCACGGCGTTGATTCTCGAAATTTTCGGGGCGCGTGCCGCCACGAAAGAGGGGCGGTTGCAAGTCGATCTCGCCCATTTGACCTATCAACGGTCGCGTCTCGTGCGGTCCTGGACGCACTTGGAGCGGCAACGCGGCGGCGCGGGCTTTCTCGGCGGCCCCGGTGAACGACAGATCGAAGCGGACCGCCGTGTCTTGGCGGGCAAGATTGACCGTCTGAAAGCGCAGCTGGAGGAAGTCCGGCGCACGCGGACGCTGCAGCGCGCAAAGCGGAAAAAGGCGCCCCATCCTGTGATCGCCCTGGCCGGATATACCAACGCAGGCAAATCGACGCTCTTTAATCGAATGGCCGGTGCGGGCGTGATGGCGGAGGATCTTCTCTTTGCGACGCTCGATCCGACGATGCGCGCGGTGGATCTACCCGGGGCAACGCGTGTGATCCTCTCCGATACGGTGGGGTTTATCTCTGATCTGCCCACGGAGCTGATTGCGGCATTCCGCGCGACGCTAGAGGAAGTGCTGGAGGCGGACATTATTCTTCATGTCCGCGATATCGTGCACCCTGAGTCAGCGGCGCAACGCGCTGATGTTTTGGAGGTGTTGCGCGAGATTGGCGTCGATGAGGGCGGCGCACAGCAAGTTATCGAGGTCTGGAACAAGATCGACCTGATGAGCGAGGAGGATCGCGCGTACCTAGAGGCAGTTGCGAAGGCGCGCCGTGAGGGCGCGGCGGGCGATCTCGAATCGCCGGTGATCGTGACTGTCTCAGCGATTTCAGGCGAGGGCGTCTCGCAGCTTTATGCGGAGATCGATCGGCTGCTCACCCGCGATTATGAACAGTATACGCTGCAATTGGGGGCAGCGGATGGCGCCGCCGAGGCGTGGTTGCATGGCCATGGCGAGGTGCTCAGCGCAGAGACCGATGGTGGGGATCCGACGCAGCGACTATTGACCGTTCGGTTGAGCGAGAAAAACGCTGGTCAATTCGCCGCGCGTTTTCCCTCGATCGTTTTTGAGCGGTCGACTGACGAGCCGTCTTCAGCAGAAGCGGCTCGCCAACAGCACTGGGCCAGGGGCGCCTGACGCAGGGCGACTATTCCGCCGCCGTCATCGCTTCGCGCATCACGTAATAAATGAAGTTTTGTTCGACGACGCCGCCCATAAGGTAGGCGCCCGGCCCATGGGCGTAGATCGAGACGTCTTGGCCGCCATGGGTTTCCGACAGCGACGGCACGATCGACTGTTGGTTATAGTCTTTGGCCTGCGCTTCCTCATCCGTGACGAAGGGCCGGTCGAGTCGCTCTTCACTGCGGTGGGGGCGGGCAAAGGGTGAGCCCGGACCATTTGCATAGGCCAGTGTTGTGTAGGGTTTGCCATCTGCGGCGGGGTAGGGGCGGTCTGAGGGCGCACCGTCGCGCCCCACGCTTTTGACAACGCCGAGGATTGGGTTGCCCCGCTGTGGATAGCCCTGCAGCGCCATGGTGTGCCCATGGTCAGCCGTGACGATAATCAGCGTTTCTTCCGGGGTCGTCTTTTCGAGCGCTGCCGCAATAGCGGCATCGAACGCGGCGACATCTTCCAACGCACGATAGGCGTTGCCCGCATGGTGGGCGTGGTCGACGCGCCCGCCTTCGACAACTAGGAAGAATCCATCTTCATCAGCAGACAAATGATCTATCGCGAAGGTTGTCATTTCGGCCAGTGAGGGCTCGCCCACGCCGTCCTCGGCGCGGTCGCCTTCATACTGCATGTGGCTTGGCTCAAAGAGGCCCAAGATCGCGCCTGCGTCGCCTGGCGTGAGCGCGTTGAACCCTTCCGCATTCCACACATATTTGTTGTCCGGAGACAGCGCGCGCCAATCGGCGGTCAGGTCCTTGTCGTCCCCGCGCTTGCCCCGTTGATTATCGTATTCAGGATCGGTCGTATCCGAAGGCAAGAACGCGCGTCGCCCGCCGCCAAAGGCCAGCTTCAACGGTTTTTCGGCAGCCGTCGTGATCAATTGTTGCGCGATATCGACACAGTCATCGGCGTTTTGCGGCAGATCCGTATCCGCTTCCCAGTCGCGATCGGGGCTCACGGCATAAAGCGTGGCGGGCGTTGCGTGGGTAATCCGCGCCGTTGAAACGACGCCAGCGACGCGGCCGGTCGATGCGACGTATTCTATAATCGAGGGCAGCCCTTTGCCTTGGCTCGCCGCGCAGTCCGCACGCGGGACGGTTTGATCGACATTGATCACGCCGGATTTTGTTTTGTGGCCCGTGAGCATGGCTGTTGCCGTGCCGGCACTGTCGGCAGTCTGCATATTTGTCGTATAGGTCTTTGCCAGCGCGACGTGCGGGAAGGTCTCGAAAGAGAGAACATGCTCTTCACCAGCTTTCCCCGCCTTCTGGCCGACATAGATTCGGCCAGCGGTGACGGTGGTGATGTCCATGCCGTCTGCGACAAACAGGATAACGTTTTTCGCGGGGCCGGTGATGGGGGCGACTGCCTTGCGCGCTTCAAGCGTGGCCTCGCCTTGCGCGACCCAGTCAACGATTTCGCTATCAGGTGTTTGCGCGGCCATCGCCAGAGCGGCCATTAATTCGAGCATGTCATTCCCCTCTACTCGCCAGAACGTGCAACCGCCTCACTAGTCGCGGTTTATGTCAGTTGGACGACAGCCGCATCAGCCCTTCAGTCCTCGTAGGGCTCAACCTTCGACAGTCGGAGCGTATAGGCTGCGTCGCCAAGCTCATTGATGTTCATCTGCAGCTCCATCCGACCTTCCACCCAGACAGGGTCCCAAAGGCCTCTCGGTTCCACCGGCGCGGCTGAAGCATCCACATAAACAATTTGGTTCGGCGGCGGCGGCGGCACGTGGATACATGCGCCGTAATACGGCACGAGCAGGAACCCGCCGACCATATCGTCCTCGGTGTAATCGAGGGGCAACATGAAGCCCGGCATCCGAATTTCCTGGCCGTCGAGGTCGGCCACGGTATTGGCGGAGCCGCGTTGCTGCGCGGGTTCATCATGCTGTTGGATCGACGAATCGAAAGCTTCCATCGCCTCGTTCTCGGGGACGAGGTCGCCCCAGGAAATCACCATGGGCGAGGTGGCAAGGGCGAGGGCGGCGAGGAGAGCTGTCGCAAACATGTTGCAGGACATAGCGTGCCTTTTGCGCCTTTGGGAGGGGGGCATGGCTTGAACCCGCTTTGAGGGCGGCCCACAGTGCTGGGATGCACTTCACGACGCCTCCCTTAGCTGACCCCTTTGGCCGCCGGATCACCTATTTGCGGCTCTCGGTCACGGATAGGTGCGATCTGCGCTGCACCTATTGCATGGCCGAAAAGATGCAGTTTCTGCCCAAGCGCGAGCTTTTGACGCTGGAGGAGCTCGACCGGTTGGCGAGCCAATTCATTGCGCTGGGGGTGAAAAAGCTGCGGCTGACCGGTGGTGAGCCCTTGGTGCGCCGCGATGTGCTCGGTCTGATGGATGGCTTGTCGCGGCACTTGGTTTCCGGCGCGCTGGAAGAACTGACGCTCACAACGAACGGCACCTTGTTGGCAGAGGCGGCACCGCGCCTGGCCGCGATGGGCGTGCGGCGGATCAATGTCTCCCTCGATACGCTGGATGCGGAACGATATCGCACGCTGACGCGCGGTGGCGCTTTAGGCGTCGTGCTGGAGGGGATTGCCGCGGCGAAGCGCGCCGGGCTTGCCGTGAAGATCAACACGGTCGCACTGAGAGACGATCCGCTTGCATCGATCCAGCTCATCGAATGGGCGCACAAGGAGGGGTTTGACCTCACGCTGATCGAGGCGATGCCCATGGGCGACACCGGCGAGGATCGTCAGGACCAATATTTGCCGCTGACGGTCGTACAGGAATCGCTTGCGGCGCGGTGGACCTTGACCCCACTGGCCGATCGCACCGGCGGTCCGGCCCGCTATTGGCGGGTTGAAGAGACCGGCGGGCGGCTGGGGATGATCACACCACTGACGAATAATTTCTGCGATGGTTGTAATCGTGTCCGGCTCACGTGCACTGGCCGGCTCTATCAATGCCTGGGGCAAGATCAGTCCGCCGATTTTCGCCAATTGATGCGCGACGGCGCGGATGATGACGCGTTGCGCGAAGCGATTGCAGCCGCGATCTCGCATAAGCCTTGGGGGCATGATTTCGACTACACGGGCAGCAATTCCCCGGCGGTCGAACGGCATATGAGCGTGACGGGCGGGTGAACGTGAAGGTCGTTTTCCTCGGTAAGCTGGCCACGCTATTCGGCCATGAACGCATCATCGAGGCCGCGCCCGATGACACGGTTGCCGATATTCGCGCCCATTTTTTGGCGGAAGATGAAGATGGTGTTCTTTCCTACCGTGCGACGAAGCCGGTGGTGGATCAACGGGTTGTCGATTGGGACACAAAAGTCGGCGCGGCGGATGAGGTGGCGTTTCTGCCGCCCTTTTCGGGCGGGTAAGACCGATGCTGACGATTGGCGAGGCGCGAATCGATGTCGCGGCGGAAACAGGCGCATTGCACCAGGTCGCGGCTGAGGCAGGGGCAGGCGGGGTCGTCACTTTTTCAGGTGTGATGCGCAGCGAAGGGGGGCAGGCGACCTGTCTTTTCCTCGATCATTATCCGGGGTTCACGGAAAAAGTGATCCAAGACTTCGCCGATGGTGCCGCTCATCGGTTTGACCTGGCGGCGTGGCGGATCATCCATCGCGTCGGAGAAATCGCGCCTGGCGAGACGATCGTCTTTGTGGGGACGGCGGCGAGGCACCGGCGCGAGGCTTTCTCCGCCTGCGACTACCTTATGGATTATCTCAAATCCGCCGCGCCCTTTTGGAAGCGTGAGACAGGCCCCGGTGGGGAGCGATGGATTGAGCCGACGGCGCGGGACCACATAGATCGTCAGCGGTGGGATCAGTCAGATTGATCCTTATCTTCGCTCACCATGCCGTGGGAGGGGTCTTCAAAAAGGAGCACCGGCAGATGGGTCCGCGGCGCGGCCTCTTCGGCGTTGGCCGGGCGACGGACGAGCGCGTTCGCGGCTGCGAAAGGCGTCAGTAGGCTTGAATCCTGCGCGGGCTGGGGATGCACCCACAGCTCGCCTTCACGGTTGATACGGACAGTCGCGCGCAGGAAGTTCTCCCGCGAGCCGTTCGGCCTGAACTCGGTCGCGGCCTTTGCCATGACGAAAGCAGGCTTGGCAGGCGATCGGCCCTGCCGTGCACGGATGAGAACAGAAAGCAAAAGATAGGTGCAAGCAAGCGCGGAAGCAGGATTGCCCGGCAGCCCCAGCACGTGCTGGCCATCCTTGCTGCCGAACCAGACCGGCTTGCCCGGCTTCATTGCGACTTTTTCAAACGTGAGGTCAAAACGGTCTCGCCCAACCTTTTTGACGAAATCATAGTCGCCCACTGAAGCGCCGCCGATGGGCACCACAATATCGACATCGCGCGCACGATCGAACATCTCGGCGACGGCGTCTTCTGTATCCCCTGCAATGCCGAGGAATTTTGCATCGCAGCCCCATCGCGTCAGCAATGACGAAATGCCGTAAGGCGCGGAATTGATCACTTGCCCAGCCGCCAGCGTTTCCCCGGGCATGCGCACTTCGTCGCCATTGGCGAAAATCGCGACTTTAAGCCGTGGACGAACTGTCAGTTCTGCACAATTCGCTGCGGCCAACAGCGCTTGGCGTGCAGGCGTGATAAGCTCACTTGCGTAGGCCAAGACGTCACCGGCCGCGAAATCACCCCCCGCCGCGCGGATATTTGCGGGAGCGGTTTGGGCCTCGGTTAATGTGATGACGTCACCCTCACGCGTGACATCTTCTTGGATGATCACATGGTCGGCGCCCTTGGGGACGATGCTGCCGGTGAAAAGGCGCACCGCAGACGAAGCATCTGCAATCTCACCGTCAAAAGGGGCGCCAGCCGGCGCTTCGCCGATCACCCGATAACTCATCCCCGCATCGGCGGTGGCCTCACCGAGCTTGACCGCATAGCCGTCCATTGCGGCTGTTGCGGCGGCGGGTTGGCTGATCGTGGCGGCGACATCTGCGGCGAGGATGCGGCCTGCGGCTTGCGCGATCGGCACGCTCTCGATGCTGTCGAGCGGATCAATTTCTGCGAGCGCGGCCCAAGCTGCCTCAAGATCAATCATCTGCGGTGGGGTGGTGTCGGCGCTCAAACCGATCAGCCGCCGGCGCGGTGCACGGCCAAGCGGATCGCGTCGGCCGTGGCGGTCTCATCTTCACCCGCATGGCGGCGTTCAATGCCCAGCGCCGTCCACGTCTCATCGAGGGCTTCGCACAGCGTGCCGATCAGCTCATCCGTGTGGAACGGCGTCGGTGTGATGCGCAAGCGCTCCGTGCCGCGGGGTACCGTGGGATAGTTGATGGGCTGAATGTAGATGTCGTGCTGTTCGAGCAGGCGGTCGGCCGCACGTTTGCACAAATCCGGATCACCCACGAGCAACGGGATGATGTGCGTTTCGGACGGCATGACGGGCAAGCCGCGCGCTGCCATCTCCGCTTTTGCGATGGCCACTTGGCGCTGCTGTCCCTCGCGCTCGGCGGAAGAGGTTTTCAGATGCCGGATCGACGCTGTTGCCGCGCCGGCAATCGCCGGGGGCAGGGCCGTGGTGAAGATGAAGCCCGGTGCATAGGAGCGCACGGCGTCGACGATGACGCGGCGCCCCGTGATGTAGCCGCCGAGGGTGCCGAAGGCTTTCGCCAGCGTACCTTCGATAATGTCG
>CAYFHK010000008.1:0-38973 GCA_964342585.1 uncultured Caulobacterales bacterium
ATGCGCATAGGTCTTAAATGATGGCTGCAACGCTTCGCCAAAGGCCACCGCCTTTGCGGCGATCACATGCATCAGCGGGCCGCCTTGAAGCCCGGGGAAAAGCGCGGAGCGAAATTTTTTCGCTAAGTCCGCTTCATTCGTCAGGATCATGCCGCCGCGTGGACCGCGGAGCGTTTTATGTGTGGTCGTCGTCACCGCATGCGCGTGGGGCAATGGGCTGGGATGAACCCCTGCCGCCACCAAGCCCGCGAAGTGCGCCATATCAACAAGCAGATACGCCCCAACGCGATCTGCGATTTCCCGGAACGCCGCGAAATCAATAATACGCGGATAGGCCGAGCCGCCCGCAATGATCAGCTTGGGTTTGTGTTCTTCTGCGAGCGCGGCCACTTCATCCATCCGGATACGGTGGGTTTCAGGATCAACACCATAGTGGACGGCGTTGAACCATTTGCCCGACTGGTTTGCTTTCGCCCCGTGGGTCAAATGTCCGCCAGCGGACAAGTCGAGACCCAAGAACGTGTCGCCCGGCTTCATCAGCGCCATGAACACAGCCTGGTTGGCCTGGCTGCCCGAATGGGGTTGGACGATGGCTTCGGCACAATCGAACAGCTTTGTCGCGCGAGCGATGGCGAGGTTCTCCGCCTCATCGACCACTTCGCAGCCCCCGTAATATCGGCGCCCGGGGAAGCCTTCGGCATATTTATTCGTGAGAACAGAGCCCTGCGCCTCAAGCACGGCGCGGCTCACAATGTTCTCAGATGCGATGAGTTCGATCTGTTTTTGCTGACGCGAAAGCTCGCGACCAACAATGTCGCTCAACTCAGGATCAGATGAGGCGAGCGGGGTGTCGAAAAAGGATGGGTCCGGCAGGACCGGCGCAGCAGTCTGGCTCATGTTCATTACTCTGTTGCGAGGTTTGCGGCGATCTAGCGCCGAAGAGGGCATCAGCGCAATGCGCGCCCTCGCCTCACCTCATGGCATAATCTATGCGTTTCATTCACCCTGATTCGGCTGCACTTTGTTGTTTTATTGCTCGCTGCACTAGTGTCGATCTAGTTTGTGTTTGAGGACATTTTTTGCAGATGAACCAGGTTGCCAAGCCTTGTAATTGAGCCTAGGTGCACTTCTTCTTTCGTAACAATCAATGATCTTTCAATTGTTTGTCGTTTAAGAACAAGGCTCGATCATTGTCCAAGTATAACAGAGGAAAGGCCTCCTCATGGAAAACTCCCCCGCACTTCCCGAAACGATCAGCCACGGCGACACGCTTAATTTAACGACAGAAATCGTCTCCGCTTTTGTGAGCAATAATTCAGTACCTGCCGATCAATTGCAGGACTTGCTTCAAGCGACTTACGCGACTTTGTCGTCACTGGCTGGCGGCACGGAAAGCGCGCCCACCAACCAGAAACCAGCTGTGCCGGTGAAGAAATCAGTCACAGATGATTACATCATCTGTTTGGAAGACGGCAAAAAGCTGAAAATGCTGAAGCGTTATTTGCGCACGCAATACGACATGTCCCCTGAGGATTATCGCCGCAAATGGAACCTGCCGGCAGACTATCCAATGGTCGCGCCAAACTATGCCAAACGCCGGTCTGAGTTTGCAAAGAAAATTGGTCTGGGAACCGGTGGGGGCCGGAAAACCACCAAACGGACGACGCGGAAGAAAGCGGCTTAACGGAAGTATATTCAAATACGCGAAAGAAAAGGCGCCACTTTCGGCGCTTTTTTGTTTGGTAAACTTGCCTACTCGTCTTCAGGCGGCGCTTGTTTGTCGCCAAATCCGCGGACCATGAAGATCGAAACTTCGTACAAAATCCAGATCGTGGCCCCAAGCGCGAGCTGACTGACCGGGTCGGGCGGCGTCAAAAAGGCCGCCGCGAGAAAGATGCCGACAATGGCAAAGCGCCGATTTCTTTTGAGAGATTCAGGGGTGACGATCCCTGCGCGTCCCAGCAAGGTCAGCACGACAGGAAGCTGAAACGCAAAGCCAAAGCCCATCATCAACGTCAGCGCCAAGTTCAGATAGTCATCAACCCGAACGAACAGGTTGTAGCTTGCGCGCCCCGCGGCTTCCGCCGGCTTTTCCATCGACAGCGCGAAATCCATCACCAATGGCAAAATGAGCTGATGGACCAAAAGGATGCCGCCCGCGAACAACACAGGGATCATCATCAAGAACGGCATCACCGCCCGGCGCTCACGCTTATACAGGCCAGGCGCCACGAAGGCATAGAGCTGCCAAGCCACCACTGGGAAGGCGAGCATCAGCCCCGCAAACAGCGAAAGTTTCACCCGCGCGAAAAACAGCGCCAGCGGGGGATAGTTCAACACAGCGGCGTCTTCGAGACCGGCACGTTCAACAGCGGTCACGAACGGCACGGTGAGCAAATTGTAGAGGGAGTAAGAAAAGGCAAAACAGAGCGCGAAACCCACAGCGATCGCCGCAAGCGCGATGATCAGCCGATTTCGCAGCTCTTGCAGATGACTCAATAGCGGCGCGCGGCTCGCCTCGAGCTCGCTATCGTCAGCCACGTAGGGGTCTTGTCCGCCATCTGTAGCGGAAGCGTCGGAAGACATCAGCTCAGGCTGGTCCCTTCAGCTTTTTTCTCAGCGGGGCGCGACGCTTGCTTTTCAGTTTCCCGCAATTCGCGGTCCACATCATCAAGGGCACCCTGAATATCTTTTCGCGGATCAGCCGCTTTCAGCGCCTCAATTTCCTTCCGCATCTCATCAATCTCAGCTTCGCGCGCCATCTGATCGAAGCTGGACCGAAAATCATCGGCAAGCCGACGCATTTTGCCGAAGGTCCGCCCCACGGTTTGCATGAGCCGCGGCAAATCCTTCGGGCCCACCACGATGAGCGCCAAAATGCCGAGCATCACCAGCTCGACCATACCGACCTGTGGGACGAGACTCATATCGCCTCTCAGACTTTTGTCTTGTCAGTCGCCTCAGCCGATGTTTCCACCGACGTTTCATGCGAAATGGCTTCGCGCGACGCTGTGCTGTTGTTTTCAGCCTTGTCGTCGTCCTCTTCAGCGAGGCCTTTGCGGAAGGATTTGATCCCTTTCGCCATGTCGCCCATCAGTGCCGAAATACGGCCTCGCCCGCCAAAAAGGACCAGTACGAGGATGAGCACGATGAGTAGTTGCTGCCATCCGATCCCCATCGCGGATCTCCTTATCGTCAAATATTCACTGGTGTTAGGCGTTCTCTTCGCAGAGCGCAAATGAACACAGCAATCGGCTCAAGAATTCTCGTCTTCGGGATCGTGAAATTCAGGGGAAAATTCTCGGGCCGTATCTGACGCGGCATCGTCGCTTTCGTCGCGATCTTCGCCATCATCGGCGGTTGGCGTTGGCACGCTGAAGCCTGGCGGCAGCCGCGCATCAAGCAATCCGGCGGCTTTCAGATCAGAAAGTCCCGGCAAGTGATCGATCGAGGTGAGCCCGAAATGTTCCAAAAAGGCGGGCGTCGTACCGTAGAGAAGCGGCCGACCCGGCACTTCGCGGCGGCCCCGAATTTTGATCCATCCAAGATCAAGCAATTGGTCGAGCGAGCCCTTCGCCACCGCGACACCGCGCACTTCTTCAATATCTGCGCGACTGCACGGCTGGTGATAGGCGATGATCGCGAGGGTCTCGAGCGCCGCCCGGGACAGCTTGCGCTCTTGCGTGCGGTACTCGACCAGGACATTGGCGACATCCGCAGCGGTGACGAACTGCCACCCGCCGGCGACCTCGCGCAGCTCAATGCCTCGACCCTCATATTCCTCGGCCAAAGCCTCGAGATAGGGACGCACAGCGGCACCGTTCAGGCGGTTTTGCAGCATCGATTCAGTCAGCGGCTTCGGGCTCGCAAATAAAAGCGCTTCGAGGCGCCGCTTGGTCTGTGTCTCTGCCGCCGCTTGGGCAAACGGATTGTCGAGGGACGGGATCTCTTGATCGTCGGTCAATGGCACCACCGTCGGCTGGTCGCTCTGCTCACCGGGCATCACCTCACCAGCGCCGCCAAAGGCGCGCTCGAGCCAATGCTGGGCGGCACGGGCATCAAGTGTCCGGATATCCTCATCATCTGTGAGAGGCCAAGCAGCAGAGAACAAAGACGTCATGAGGGATGATCCGTGGCGGATTTTTGGCGGAGGTAGAGCGGCGCAAAAGCCGTGGATTGGCGAAGCTCGACTTTGCCGCTTTTGGCGTATTCGAGGGCCGCGCCGAAATTGCTGGCAATCACGGAGCGCATCGGCGCGTCGACGGGCGTTGACGGCTGTAGCGCAGACAACAGGCACCAATCCGGGATATCGCCGAGAAGTTTGGCCAGACGTTCCCGCGCCGCTTCGAGCGAGTACACCTGGGGCGGCTCACGGTGCAGCGTCGGCTCAATCGCTCGCACGCGTTGGACCGCATACGCCTTGAGAAGATCGTAGAGTTCGGCTTTCCACTCGGTTTCCGTTTCGACCGACAGCTGCGCTTCGGCCCGTGCGAAGACCTCCTGCCCCAGCTGCGGCAGCGAGGTGAGCTGTTCGGCCGCCTGCCGCATGGCATCGAGCCGCTGAAGCTGGAAGGCGAGCCGCGCGCTCATTTCATCCGCGGTCGGCTCATCGTCCGTGCCCTTGGGCGTGGGCAACAAAAGCTTTGATTTGAGGAAGGTCAGCCACGACGCCATGACGAGATAGTCAGCGGCAAGCTCGAGGTCGCGGCGCTTCGCCTCTTCGACAAAGGCCAAATACTGATCAACCAGAGCCAGCACAGAGATCTGCCGCAGGTCGACTTTTTGACGTCGCGCAAGGTCGAGAAGAATGTCGAGCGGGCCCTCAAAGCCATCGAGGCGCACGATGAAGTCGGCCTCCTCCGCCACCGGATCAGCGCGCATCGGGGCGTCGAACGCCTCGTCACTCAGCTCTTCATCATTCATTAAGAAAGGCTAGCGCTGTTCGTCAGCGACGCAAGCTGCGCTTCCAGCTCTGCAATCGCGATTTCTGTTGCCGAGCCCTTAGGCGTGGCCACTGCAGCATCGGCGCGCCGCTTAGCTCGTCCTTCCAGCGTGGGGACCGCGCTCGCGACCGCGGTCATCTCCTCCATGTCGCCATTGCAGTGGAGGATCAGATCGCAGCCCGCGGCCAATGAAGCCCGCGTTCTCTCATCAAACCCGCCAGCCAGCGCCTTCATCGAGAGATCGTCAGTCATCAGCAGACCGTCGAAAGCAATATGACCGCGGATCACGTTATCGATGACCGTTTTCGACAAGGTGGCGCAGGCCTTCTCGTCGAGCGCGGTGTAAACAACGTGCGCGGTCATCGCCATTGGGGCATCCGACAACGCTTTGAACGGCGCGAAGTCGATCGCCTGCAAATCATCCCGCGCAGCGTCGACGATAGGCAAGTCCAGATGGCTATCGCTCTTTGCCCGTCCGTGTCCGGGAATGTGCTTGATGATCGGGAGACAGCCGCCAAGGAGCGTGCCTTGCATCTGCGCGCGGCCTAAGGCCGTGACGATCTCGGGGTCTTCAGAAAATGCGCGATCCCCAATGATGTCATGGCTCCCCGGCGCCCGCACATCGATCATGGGCACACAGTTCACGGACAATCCGAGCGCCACAGCATCTTGCGCCAAGAGCTGGCCGTGTACCCTAGCCGCTTCACATGCAGCCTCGAGCCCCTTTTGGTTGACCAGATCACCGATCACGCCCGCGGGGATACGCGTCTGCGGGACAATTTGCGGGGTCATTCGGTCGACCCGGCCACCCTCATGATCGATCAGAATGGGGGCATCCCATCCGACCGTTTCGCGAAGCGCCGCACAGAGCGCGCGCGTTTGATCGGCTGTTTCGATGTTCCGACGGAAGAGGATGAAACCCCATGGGGCCGCTTCTCGAAAGAAGCGTGCCTCATCTGGCGTCAATTTGGTGCCGCTGCACCCATAGATTACCGCTGTGGTCACGACCGGCCGATCAACGTTGCTTCACAAAGCAATCAACGCCGCGCGATGACAGCTGTGAGCAAAAACTCTCTGCGCCTGACCGCTCGTCATAGGCGCCAATCCATAGACGGTGATATGTCCGTCCATTCACGTCGGCGACCTGCACGTAGGGCGGTTTGCCACTGACCAAATTGCCCAATTGCGAGGAAAGCTGTGAGTAGCGGGACATCGCATCGCCCCGCGAACCGAACGCGCCGACCTGAACCGCATACTGCCCCACCGCCAACGACGGCATGGATTGGCGAACAGGCGTCGACGGCGCAGACGTCGTGGTTGAGGGCTGCGAAGTCGGTGCCGGAGACGGCGTTGGCGTCGCCTCTGCGGTGCGCGTCGGGGCGGGCGTCGGGGTTGGTGTGGGCGCTGGTGTTTCGGTGCGGGTCGGTGTTGGATCCGCGGGAGCTGGCGTTTCGCCCGTGTCGAAATTCGCCAGCGGGTCAGCGGTCTCACTCACCTCGGCGACAACGCGTCGGGGCGGTTCGTTCAGCTCTTGCTCGACCTCTGCGCGGGCTGGCGCGACAGGTTCGAGTTCTACCGTTTCGCGCGCCGGCGTTGGATCGGCGGCGACCATCGGCAAATCCGAATCATCTGACGCCGCCGCGTGGATACCCTTTTGATAGGCGATCCACACAATCCCCGCGAAGGCGGCGACCACAACAAAGAAAATGATGAGGATCCAAAAGCCTGAAAGCCCCCCCTCATCATCGAGGTCATCATAGCTTTCATCGATGTCGTCAGTCGCACTGGTCATCAGATCCTCCGCGCTCGTTGCGCACACGGCCCCACCGGCAAACGCCTTGGTTAATAACACTTTTACAGTCTGAAGGGGTAAATGTCCGTTTAACGAGTCGTTACGGTTTTACAACCAGCGCGTTGCATCGAATAGCTTGCGATGCTCGTCGATGGCGTAGCCGTCCGTCATCCCGGCGATATAGTCGCAAATCGCCCGCGCACGCTTCTCATCCGGCTTCCCAAACTGTCGCGCCGCCCAAATTGGCGGCAACACTTCCGGCTCGTCAAAATACAGGGTGAATAGATCGCGTAGCACGCGCTTTGCGTGGCTTCGCGCCCGATTGACCTTGTAGTGTCGATACATTCGGTCGAACAAAAAGCTCCGCAGCTGTTTCAGTTCCGGCGATAACGCCTCTGAAAACGCCGCCATCGGGCGGTCAGCGGCGCGAATATCGTCCGGCGATTTTGGATTGAGTTCAGCGAGCCGCGCTTTCGTTTCCTGGAAGACGTCAGCGACCATTCGGCCAATCAGCACGCTCACAGCCTCTGCGATCATCACCTGATGTTCGGCATCGGGATAGCGACGGCGCACATCGAAAAGCGCCGGACCGATGAGCGGCACATCGATCGCTTCATCGATGGTGAAGACCCCGGCCCTTAGGCCATCATCTGTGTCGTGATTGTTATAGGCGATATCGTCTGCAAGGGCGGCAACTTGCGCTTCGAGCGATGGATAGCTGTCGAGGCGCAAATCCTGTTGCTCAGCATATTCCGCAAGCGCCGCAGGCAGCGGTGGCAAGGGTCCCTTCCCCTTCGCTTTTGCATTCGCCTCCGCGACGGCCCCCATCAGCGGGCCATTATGTTTGACGACGCCTTCCAGCGTTTCCCAGGTGAGGTTCAGCCCGTCATACGCGACGCGATGCCGCTCAAGTTTCGTCAAGATACGGAGAGTTTGGGCATTGTGGTCGAACCCGCCATAGGGCGCCATGCACTCCTCGAGCACGTCTTCACCCGTATGCCCAAAGGGCGGATGCCCCAGATCGTGCGCGAGCGCGACGACCTCTCCCAGATCTTCATCGCACTGCAATTGACGGCACAGCGCCCGCGCAATCTGGCTCACCTCTAGCGAGTGGGTGAGCCGTGTGCGGTAATGATCGCCCTCATGAAACACAAAGACCTGCGTTTTATGTTTAAGTCGCCGAAACGCAACGGAGTGGATGACCCGATCTCGGTCCCGTTGGAACGGTGTCCGCGTCTCTGATTCGGCCTCATCATGGAGGCGTCCTCGCGTCTGATCGGCGCGCGCAGCGTAAGGGGCCAACGGGGCAGGAAACGGCAAAGGCATGGCGCCACTTTGCGCTGTTTCCTTTCAGATTCAATTCCATCCGTATAACAGCGTGAACGAATTTATGAGACACGGCCTCACACTCCTAACGATTGGCACCTCGGCACTTCTCGTCGGGGGCCATTTGCTTGTTGCCCCTGAAATTGCCGTCCAAATTTCAGCACTGGTCCTCTGCGTGATTGCTGGCGCCTATATCGGTTTTGCTGTCGCCGATGGCCGCCCAAGAGTGATCGCCACGGAGGGGCTCGTGGCAGCGGCGTTCGGGGGCGCTGGATTGATCGCTTTGAACGGAATGCCGCTCTTCATCCCGCTGGCGCTATTTCTTCATGGACTATGGGACCTCGCCCATCATCAGGGCCACATCGGCGCGCACGTGCCACGCTGGTACATCCCCTTTTGCGTGATCGTCGATTGGTCCCTTGCCATTGCGCTCACGGCCCTTTTTCTTCGTTGAGCGGACGCCTAAATGGAGCTCAGGAGATTTCTATGGCCGACGGACACGACGAACCTCAAATCACGCTGACGGGACGCGCCGCAAAGCGGATCGCCTCTATCCTGGCCACTGAACCGGCTGGCTCTATGCTCCGCGTGGCAGTTTTGGGGGGCGGTTGCTCAGGTTTTCAGTACGATTTCAAGATCGTGCAGGAGCAAGAAGCCGATGATCTCCTCATCGAGCGTGACGGGGCGAAGGTGCTGATCGACGAGATGAGCCAGCAATACATGCCCGGCGCCGTGATTGATTACACCGAAGAGCTGATCGCGGCTGCGTTTAAGATCGACAATCCGCTGGCGTCAGCCAATTGCGGCTGCGGCACGAGTTTCTCGATCTAAACCGCGATCAGAAGCAAGGCCGCTTTCCTCGCGCCGCAAATCCGTTACGTAAGACCCGAAACAGTGACGGAGCGGTGCGGTGCTGACGATCTTTCTGCCTATTCTCTTTCAAGTGGGCCTGACCATTGCGGTCGCCTCATTCATCCCCGGCCGTCGTGCTCGCGACATGCGGATGGATCGTAACGTGGCACGCGAAGGCGCGTTGAACCCTGCGGTTTTCGCTGAGGATTCGCGCAAAGTCGCAAACAACTACGACAACCAGTTCCAGACGCCGGTCCTGTTTTATGTTGGCGGCATTCTTGCCCTGCTCTTTGGGGCGACGGGCACCATAACCGGTGTGTTCATGTGGGGCTTCGTTGCGAGCCGGATTGTGCACACAACGATCCACTGCACCACCAATCACGTACCCAGCCGCTTCATCGCCTTTGCCTTCGGCCTTGTGATGCTGATCGGCCTTTGGCTCGTTGTGACCCTGGCAGCCTCGACAAATCCGCCAATCCTGACAGCGCGCTGAGAAGAGCGCTGAGGACTTGCCCGTGAAAATTGCCACTTGGAACGTCAACTCGATTAATGCGCGGCTACCGCGCATTTTGGCGTGGTTCGACGACGCCAAGCCCGACGTCTGTGTGCTGCAAGAAATCAAATGCGTTGACGAGAAGTTCCCCTACGCCGCATTTGAAGAGCGGGGCTACAACGCCGAAGTTTACGGACAAAAGACCTATAACGGTGTCGCCCTTCTCTCGAAGGCGCCGCTCTCTGATGTCGTCAAAGGGCTGCCCGGCTTTGAAGATGAAAATAGCCGATATATCGAGGCGGTGATTTCGCCAGACAACGCTGCACCTATACGGATTGGCGGGCTGTATCTGCCCAACGGCAACCCAGCGCCAGGTCCGAAATACGACTACAAGTTAGCGTGGCTCGAAGCCTTCGAAGCGCATATGCGTGAGCAACTCGCGTTCGAAGAAGCAGCACTTTTCCTCGGCGACTATAACGTGATCCCTGAGCCCGAAGGCGTTTACAATCCAAAAGGGTGGAAGGATGACGCCCTCTTCCGACTTGAAAGCCGACAGGCGTTTCGACGGCTGTTAAACCTTGGGCTGACCGATAGCCTTTGGCAGCTCAAGGGCGGCGAACCCTTTTATACATTTTGGGACTATCAGGGCGGCGCGTGGAACAAAGATCATGGCCTCAGGATCGACCACGTTCTCGCCACGCCCCAAGCCGCCGACAGACTGATCAGTGGCGGGATCGACAAGGACGCACGCGATCCCACGATCGGCTCAAGCGACGCAAAACCGTCTGACCATGTTCCCGTATGGGTGGAGATAGAGTGATGGAAAAAATCCCAAAACCCCTAAAGCTCTTGGTTCTGATTGTGGCGGGCTTCACCATCGCTAATGGGCTTTTGTATTTGTCGCTCATGGCTGGAAAAACCGTCGCTGAGCAACGCGCCGCACAACAAAGCGCACAATAAAAAGCCGCGCCGAATGGGCGCGGCTCCTCGTTTTTTCTCAACGCTTGCTCTTACGCTGCGTCACGATCCTCATGACGGCCTTCCAGCACTTCCTCGGTAATTTTCGACACAAAAGCGTCAAGGTCGCCTGGGTTGCGGCTGGTAATCAAGCCATTATCGACAACAACAGCTTCATCCGACCACAGACCGCCGGCATTCCGCACATCTGTCTCAATCGAATGATATGACGTGACGTTCCGACCTTTCACGATCCCGGCTTCGATCAATAGCCACGGTGCATGGCAGATCGCCGCAAGCGGTTTTTTCGCCTCAAAGAAATGGCGAACCAGATCCACGGCTTTCTTTTCTACCCGTAGCAGGTCGGGGTTGATTTGCCCACCGGGCAGCACAAGCGCGTCGTAGTCTGAGACTTGGACTTCATCGATTTCTCGATCGATCGGGACACTCTTGCCCCAATCGTCTTTGTCCCAACCCTTAATCTCGCCGCCTTGTAGGGAGACCACATGGACGGTTGCCCCGGCCTCTCGGAGTTTTTCGAGCGGCACAAACAATTCAGATTGTTCGAACCCATTGGTGGCGAGAATGGCGATGGTTTTGCCGTCAAGCTTTGACATGAAAACCTCCTTCAATTTGCTTTGTATAAAGCGAACGGCCTCGCCGCACCGAAGTTCCGAGGCGCTTGATCGCACCGGGCGAACCCGGCAAGCGGGAGACGATGAAGTGGTCGCCCGAACAAGATGCCGCCCTCAAGGCCGCCTCAAAATGGCTGAACGGCAAACGCGAGAGCCAGGTGTTCCGGCTCTTCGGCTATGCCGGCACCGGCAAGACGACGCTGGCGCAGCACTTGGCCGAGCACGTTGATGGCGATGTCGTCTTCGGCGCGTTTACCGGCAAGGCCGCACATGTGCTGCGCCAGAAGGGGTGCGAAGGCGCGCAAACCATCCACTCGCTGATTTATCGTCCCGCCGTGGCCGAAGATGAGGAGCCGGGTGAGGACGGTCCGCAATTCACCATCCGCCGCGATGCGCCCGCGGGTGATGCAGCGCTGATCATCATCGATGAATGCTCCATGGTGGATGAAGATCTGGGGCGCGACCTCCTCTCCTTTGGCGCGCCGGTCTTGGTGCTGGGAGATCCGGCGCAATTGCCGCCGGTGAAGGGCGGCGGCTATTTCACCGATGCTGAGCCCGATGTGATGCTTACGGAGGTTCATCGCCAAGCCGCGGACAACCCCATTATTCAGCTATCGATGCAAATCCGCGAAGGCGAGATCCCTGAGAAGGGCGATTATGGTGCCGCGCAAATCGTCTCAAAGAGAGATCTCGAGCCGGGCCGCGTGATGGACTGTGACCAAGTCCTCGTTGGCACAAATCGGACGCGCTCCCGCTACAATGAACGACTGCGTGAGCTGCAGGGGTTCGATGGTGACGAGCCTTGGGTGGGCGAGCGCCTCGTTTGCCTACGTAACAATAAGGAAAAGGGCCTACTGAATGGCGGGCTCTGGACAGTGAAAGCCCGCCATGGCCGAAAGCGCGGTAAGCTGCGGCTCGACCTCTTGCCCGAAGACGGCACGCGGGTGGCGCGCGTGGCAGTGCTGCCGGAATTTTTCAGCGGCAACCCCGCGGATATTCCGTGGCCGAAGCGGCGCAACTCAGACGAATTCGACTACGGCTACGCCCTTACCGTGCACAAGGCCCAAGGCAGCCAATGGGACGATGTCGTCCTTTTCGATGAGAGCTATGCGTTCCGCGAGCATCGTCTGCAATGGCTTTACACCGGCGTGACGCGCGCGGCGGAAAAGCTGACAATCGTCAGGTAACAGCGCTGCCTGACACCCAATTAATGTCAGTGTTAAAGGAACGCGCTTTCGGGGTGCGTCGTTCTGTTCACATAGCAACCAATGTGGAAGGAGACTCCCAATGACGCAGCTACTTTCTGGCAGTACACTGAACGGTGAAGATGTGGTCAACGCAGCAGGCGAAGACCTCGGTCATATCGAAGATGTGATGATTCATCCGGACAATGGTCAAGTTGAATACGCTGTCCTGTCCTTCGGCGGTGTTCTCGGGCTTGGGGACAAACTCTTCGCTGTCCCGTTCTCACGTCTAGCCGTTGACCGCGAAAACAAGAAAATGGTGCTGAACGTCGAGAAAGAACGACTGAAAGATGCGCCGGGCTTTGACAAGAACGATTGGCCAAACTTTGCCGATACGACCTTCCGGACCGAGATTGATCAGTACTACGTTGTTCAATAAGATCCGAGATTGAGCGATTCATATCGCGCAAACTTGTTGGGCGGTGATCGGCGCAGTATACCGCGCCGATGCCGTCCATGCCTGCATATCAACCGCCGACACAGCCTTGGCTGGATCTCGTTTGCAACGGATCCGAGTATCTCGTGTTTTGCAAACCCACCGGCCTTCTAAGCGTCCCAGGCAAAAACGAACCCGACTGTCTCGAAACGCGCGTTCGTGACCGGTTCGAAGACGCCCTCATCGTACATCGTCTCGACATGGCAACGAGTGGGATCATCCTATTCGCGCGCGGGAAAACAGCACTGGCGGATTTGGGCTGGCAATTTGAATCGCGAACGGTGGAAAAGCGGTATGTCGCCGTCGTCTCTGGCACTGTCGACGCCGATGAAGGCACGATCGACGCGCCACTTCGCTGTGATTGGCCAAACCGCCCCTTACAGATGATTTGTCATGAGCAGGGCCGCCCTGCGACCACGCATTGGAAAGTCCTCGCGCGAGGGAATGGGTGGACGCGCCTTGCCCTCACCCCCGTCACCGGGCGGTCGCATCAACTCCGCGTGCATTTGACCTCGATTGGTCATCCAATCCTGGGCGATGAATGGTACGGGGATGAAACATCGCAAAATGCGGCCAACCGCCTGCTTCTGCATGCGGAATACCTTGCCTTCACGGCCCCGGGCGATGGGCCACGCGTCGAGGTCACCTGCCCCGCCCCCTTCTGAAACGCACGAAAAAGCCCGCCGAAGCGGGCTTTCTCATTCCACTGAATGAGGAACTGTTACGCAGCGGCCTCGTAGACACCCTGGCCTTTAGACGCGAGGTCACGGAACTTCGCGGGCGGCGCAAACCGCTCACCGTGTTTCTGCGCCAGGCGCTCCGCCGTGCGGACAAACTCTTCAACACCAACGGTGTCGATATGGCTCATCGGACCACCGGTCCAAGGCGCGAAGCCCCAACCGAAAATCGCGCCAAGATCGGCCGATTGCGGATCATGCACCACATCGCGGTCATACATGCGCGCCGCGGCTGTAAGCTGTACATAAAGAAGACGTTCTTTAACCTCATCGGCGGTCGGCTGATCTTCTTTCAGCGGGAAATGCTCCGAAAGGCCGGGCCAGAAGTATTTCTTCGAGCCATCATCTGGGTACTCATAAAAGCCTTTGCCGACCTTTTTGCCCTTGCGGCCAAGCTTTTCAACAAAGAGTTGAAGCAAGTCTTCAACGCCCGTCCCCTGATAATTATCGCCCTCTTCCGCCATGGCGGATTTGGCGATGTTCCAACCCAGCTCTTGGCTCGTCTCATCCATCAGCGCGAGCGGTCCAACCGGCATGCCCATGTGGACGGCGCAATTGTCGATCAGCGCGGGGTTGATGCCCTCTTTCACCATCATCGCCGCCTCGTTGAGGTAAGGCACGACCACGGAGTTGCAGTAGAAGCCGCGCGCGTCAGCCACGACGATTGGCGTCTTCTTAATGGCGCCCACATAGTCGAGAGCGGCAGCGAGAGCTTTATCGCCCGATCCGGCATGCGGGATGATCTCCACAAGCGGCATCTTATCGACGGGCGAGAAGAAGTGGATGCCGATGAACTGATCCGCGCGGGATGAATTCTTCGCCAGATTGCCGATCGGAATGGTCGAGGTATTGGTCGCAAAGACGACATCCGGCTTGATGACGGCCTCTGTCGCCTTGATAACATCGGCCTTCACCTTAGGGTCTTCAAAGACCGCTTCGATGATCAGATCGACATCAGCGAGATCGTTGTAATCCGTTGTCGGTGTGATACGGGCGAGCATCGCGTCGGATTTCTCTTGGGTGAGCTTCCCACGAGACACAGCTTTGTCATTGAGTTTGGCAGAATAGCCTTTGCCTTTCTCCGCATACTCAATATCGCGGTCGAGAAGCACGACTTCCATGCCTGACTTAGCTGACACATAGGCAATTCCCGCGCCCATCATGCCGGCGCCCAAAACGCCCACTTTCTTGAGCGACGACTTCGGCACATCTGCTGGCCGGGCCATACCCTTCTCTGCCGCCTGCTTATTGATGAACAGGGTCCGGATCATATTCTTCGCTTGCGGCTCGAGCAGACACTGCGTGAAGTATTTGCTCTCAATACGCAGGGCCGTGTCGATCGGCACGATCGAGCCTTCGTACACAGCTGAGAGGATACGCTGCACAGCTGGGTAGTTGTGGTTGGTTTGCCCCTGCGCCATCGCGGAGGCACCAGCAAAGATTGGCACCACGCGCGGGTCCATCGCCCCTGCGCCACCGGGGATCTTGAAGCCTTTCTTATCCCACGGCGCAGCAGCCTTCGGGTTCGCCTTCACCCAGTCTTTGGCTTTGGCAACAATTTCCGCATGCGGGGCGATTTCGTCGATCAGGCCATAACCCTTGGCTTTTTCTGCATCCATCGGTGCGCCTTGGCTACAGATTTGGATCGCGTTTTGCGCACCCGCCAAGCGAAGGGTCCGTTGCGTGCCGCCCGCGCCAGGAATCAAGCCCACTTGGACTTCTGGCTGGCCGAACTGGAATTTCCCATTATCCGTGGCCACACGGTAATGGCAGGCAAGCGCCAACTCCATGCCGCCGCCGAGCGCAAGGCCATTGACCGCAGCGGCAACAGGCTTCGCGGCGACAGCGCCTTTTTGGAGCTGTTTTGGATCGCGACCGGAAGTCTCCAGTTTCCGCAACAGCAACTGAAGCCGATAGTTGGCCTCGAAAATGTCCTTCGCCGTGGCGTCTTTCGGCAAGCCGCCCAGCATGGTGAGGTCCGCGCCTGCGAGGAAGCCGGACTCTTTGCCGGATGTCACCACGACGCCTTTGATCGCATCGTCCGTACAAACTTGGTCGACGGCCTTTTCGAAGTCCTCGATCAGGTCTTGGTTCCAGACGTTCATCGACTGGCCTGGCAAATCAATTGTGATCAGTGCAATGCCGTCGCCATCAACATCGAGGGTGAGTGTTTTATAGCTCATCAGTATCTCTCCTAATCGTGCTGCGCTTACACGCGCTCGATGATTGTTGCTGTGCCCATGCCGCCGCCGATGCAGAGCGTCACGAGGGCCGTGCCTTTGCCCGTCCGCTCTAGTTCATCGAGCGCGGTGCCAAGGATCATCGCGCCGGTCGCGCCCATGGGGTGACCCATGGCAATCGCGCCGCCATTGACGTTGATCTCTGAGTGATCGAGCTCCATGGCTTGCATGTAGCGGAGCACCACCGACGCGAAGGCTTCGTTCAATTCCCAAAGGTCGATATCGGCCTTGGTCATGCCGTTCCGCTCAAGGATCTTCTTTGTGACGAATTCAGGGCCGGTGAGCATGATCGTCGGCTCTGAGCCGACGCTTGCCATGGCGCGAATCCGGGCACGAGGCTTGAGCCCGGCGCGCTCACCCGCTTCTTTCGACCCGATCAACACCGCGGCGGCGCCATCAACGATGCCCGAAGAGTTTGCGGCCGTGTGTACGTGGTTGATGCGCTCAAGCTCGGGATAGCGTTGCAGCGCCACCTTATCGAAGCCCGGCATCATTTCGCCCATCATTTGGAAAGAAGGCTGCAGCGATCCCATCGCTTGCATATCCGTATTCGGACGGATCGTTTCGTCACGATCGAGCACAACCTCACCGATCACATCCTTTACCGGCACGACGGATTTGTTGAAGTCGCCGCGCTCCCATGATGCCGCCGCGCGCTTGTGCGATTCGAGCGCGTAAGCGTCTGCATCGTCGCGGGAGATGCCATATTTTGTAGCGATGATATCGGCAGAGATCCCCTGGGGCACGACGTAGTTTTTGAAGGCCACATCGGGGTCGGTCATGATCGCGCCACCATCGGCGCCCATCGGCACACGGCTCATCGCTTCGACGCCGCCGCCGATCGCCATCATCGCCTCGCCGGATTTGACCTTCGCCGCAGCGAGGTTCACCGACTCAAGCGCTGAGGCGCAAAACCGATTCACCTGAAACCCAGCGGTCTGCTGATCGTAACCGGCCATCAGGACGGAGGTGCGGGCGACATTTGCCCCCTGCTCACCCACCGGCATGACGCAGCCATAGATCACATCATCAACAAGCGTCGTATCGAGCTCATTGCGGTCGCGCACCGCTTCCAAGACTTGCGCACCGAGTTGGACAGGGGTGATTTCGTGGAGGGCGCCATCGGGCTTGCCTTTGCCGCGCGGTGTTCTAACCGCATCAAAAATATAGGCTTCGGACATAAATCGGTCTCCTTAGAACCTCAAATCGGGCCGCGAAGCGGCCGTTTCATCCGCATCTAGTCGGTTGGGCCGCGCACCGCAATCGATGATCGCATGACCGCTAACGGCGCCTTACCGTGAAAAATGAGACACCCAGCACGCCGTGAGCGCAAGCATTCGCTATTCCTATGTGGGGCGAGCGCGGCTCAGCAAGGCGTGTGGAATTTTCAAAGCCAACAAAAGCTGGTAGCGCAGCCCGACCATCGGGGCCCGTAGCTCAATGGTTAGAGCTGGCGGCTCATAACCGCTAGGTTGGGGGTTCGAGTCCCTCCGGGCCTACCACCCTCAAGAGCTGAGCGGAGCGCCCTCCACGAAACGCTCTGGTAGGGAATGTAACGCATCCTACATCTTCCCCAGGCGACCACTCTGACCGCCGCTAAGAGGACTGAGACCGATGATTTTTGCTCATCTCATTGCTGCCGCCGCAGCTTCAGTTGCGCCGCTCGACGTCTACGGCGTTTGGGAGTCCCACGACGGCACCTCGAAGATTGAGATCACCGATTGCGGAAACGGCACCCCTTGCGGATATATCCGTTGGGTCGAATACGAAGTTCCCGACGTTTATACCGATGGGGTACTGCGCGATGGGTACAACAAAGACAAAGCGCTCCAGACACGGCCGATCATTGGGCTCCAACTGCTCGGCGACTTCGAAAGCGCGCGCAGCCAATGGCGTCGCGGCGAGATCTATGACCCGGAAACCGGCAATACCTACCGCGCATCCCTCAAACGCGCAGATGGCGACACGCTCGAAATTCAAGGCTGCGTCGCGGTCATGTGTCAGACGATTGAGTGGACCGCGAGCACCCTCTCCGAAAAAGAGCGCCAAGAAGCGCAGCGCATGACGCCCACCCGCTGAACTCAAAAGCTCAGTGTGCGGCGGTGCGCGTTAGGCCGCCCGCCGATTGCTCTTCGCGGAGCCTTCCAGTGTGAAGCGACCACACAGTTTGTCGAGGCTAGCCGCCAAATCGGTCGCCTGAACGGTCGCGGCCTGTGTTTCTTCCGACAACGCCGCGTTTTGCTGGGTCATCGCATCCAGCTCCCCGAAGGATTTGAGCACGTCCTCGAGCGACGCGACCTGGCTGCGGCACGACTCAGCGATCGTCGAGACTTTCTTCGTGATGTCGTCGACCGCTGACACGGCTGTCTCGATCCGCGTCTTTGCCGTGCCGATGCGGTCCACGCCTTCGGCCACGTCCGCTGACGACCGTTCAATCAAATCACGGATGTCTTTACTGGCCGCTTGCGTGTTTTCAGACAGGCTGCGGATTTCCGCCGCCACGACGGCAAAGCCTTTGCCTGCCTCGCCCGCCCGTGCCGCCTCGACCGACGCGTTGAGCGAGAGAAGCGAGGTCTGGAACGAAATGTTTTCGATTGTCTGCAGGATGTCGCCGACGCGTGCGGAGGATTCTTCGATTTTCTGGATGGCCACGGTGGCCTCTTCCATGGCAATGCCGCCGCTTTCCACCTCTTTTAAAATGTTGGTGGCAGCGACTGCCGCGGTGTCCGCCGTTTGCGTGTGACTGTTCATCGTATCGGACAGACCGCGCATCGCGCCGTTGGTCTCGTCGAGGAAGCCGGACATTGTGGCAGCGCGCTGGGACAGCTGATCGGACCCAATTTTGATTTCCGACATGGTCTCAGCGAGCTGTTTCGACGCGCCCTGAATCTCACCGATCATCACATGCAGCTGATGCACAGTGGTGTTCACATCGCGGGACAAGGAGCCCAACAGGCCGCCAAACTCTTTTTGTACGGATTGGGTGAGATCAGCACGTGCGACAGCGCTCATCACTTGCGCCGCAGAGCCAACACCGTCTTCAACGCGCTCGAGCAGCCTGTTCACCGCCGCGGCGAGCCGATCAATATTCTCATCACCGAATTGTTGTGTGATGCGCTGTGAGAAATCGCCGTCGCGCGCCGCTTCAACAACGCCAGTGAATGCTGTGCTCAGCTCACGCATCACGCGATCGCGCTCTTCGGCACTGCGGATTTCAGTCTGTCTCGCGGCCTCTTCACGCTCTTCCTGCATACGGCGCTCATCATCTAGGCGTTCTTTAGCCAGACGTTCCGTCTCCGCGGCTTTGGCTTGCGCATCGTGAAGATGTTGATCAGCCGCCGACATTGCCGCGGAAAGCTTATTAATCATCCAGATGAGCGCCCCGGTTTCAGCGACAACGATCACCGCATGCACACCGACACGGATGAAATTCGCCCCATCGGGGAAGACAAACGCCGGCAGTGTAAAGTTGAGCAAAAGGTGGTGCACGGCCGTTGCACCGGCTGCTGCCAAGATGGCTTTGCGATCGCAAAGCAGTGCCGTCACCGCCAACATGGCGAAAAACAGCATGTGCATATCAAGCTGCCAAGGATGCCCTGCGAACACGAACAACATGACCGCCGGCCCCAGCGCCATGGACCCCCCAATCAGCATCCGGGTTTGCGGCGTGTTCGCGTCGCGGCGGTTGAGTAAGAACAGCCCACCCGCGCATAGCGCGATGATCAAAAATGCCGGGATCGCCCGAACCGGCGCCACAAACAACGCAGCCAGCGGCGCAAACACGGCGAAGCTCGCAATCGATCCAATAAGGACCGTGCAAGCATTAGACTGTAGTCGCTCGATCGTGGTCGTCGTCATGAGAGGCTCCCGAACGTAGAGGGCGAAGCTGTGCCCGCACAAAGGGCGGAAATCGAAAGATTGACGCTGAACAACGCATTGGCACGTTCACGCAGGCTGCCGTGGCGCGCGCCATCAGATTGCGGTTTCGTCTTCACCAAGACAGCGTTTTGGCGAGGTTGGCCGAGGATGAAGACGTCACTCGCCGCCGTGCGGGCGACCGCCTCCTCCGCGGATATCCAAGGCGGAAAGACCAGCAGGACAGGTGCATCCTCCGCGCGGATCGTCAGCGGCACGATGAGGCCCGCGCCCCACGCCAGAACGATCAATGCGACTGGGAGACTCTTTCCCACTTGCCCGACTCCGATGCCCGCCTCGCGAGCGCCTGCCTCTTCAAACATCGCATTGGTTAGCAAATCTAAATTAAGAAGAGATTTTAGTCGGGGTCATATCCCCACGACAGTCCTGGTCGTCGAAGAAGCGCTAAGCTATGTGCGCGCCATGGCGCCACCGCTTCTCTCCCTTCGTGATATCCATCTGACCTTCGGCGGCACCGCGCTCATCGAGCGGGCTGATCTGATCGTCGCAGAAGGCGATCGCATTGCGCTTGTCGGGCGCAATGGTTCCGGCAAATCCACCTTCATGAAAATCGCGGCCGGCATCGTTGAAGCCGATCGCGGTGACCGCAGCTTCCGCAGTGGCGCGACCTGGCGATACCTCGAACAGGATCCTGTCTTCACAGGCTTTGAAACCCTTGAAGATGTGGTCCGCGATGGGCTTGGCCCTGGCGATCCCGATCACCTGGTACAGCAAACCATGGAAGAGTTGCAGATTGATCCCTGCCGCGCGCCAAACGGCTTGTCCGGCGGCGAAGCCCGTCGTGTTGCCCTCGCCCGCGCGCTGGCGCCGGACCCGGAGATCCTGCTGCTCGATGAGCCGACAAACCATCTGGACCTGCCGACCATCACCTGGCTCGAGCGGACGCTACTGGCGCGGCGTGGTGCGCTGGTCGTCATCAGTCACGACCGACGGTTTCTCGAAAACCTGACCAACAAAACCGTGTGGCTCGATCGCGGCGAAACGCGTGAGCTTGGGCAAGGCTTCAAGGCCTTTGAGGAATGGCGTGATGAGATCTTCGCCGAAGAAGAGCGCGATGCGCATAAACTTGCACGAAAGATCGTCAGAGAGGAGCATTGGCTCCGCTATGGGGTGACGGCGCGGCGAAAACGGAATGTTCGCAGACTGAGCGAACTGAACGCCCTTCGCGAGAAGAAGGCCACGCTGAACCGGCCGCAAGGCAGTGTGAGTATGAACGCGTCGGAAGCCGAGTCGTCCGGCAAAAAGGTCATCGATGCCCGAAATCTTTCCTTCGCCTATGGTGACCGGCCAATCGTCACCGACTTCACTTTGCGGCTTCTTCGAGGCGACCGGGTCGGTGTTGCTGGTCCGAACGGCGCCGGGAAGACGACTTTGCTCCGCCTGCTGACCGGTGAGATTGATCCCCAGAATGGCAGCGTCGAGCACGGGACAAAGCTCGAAATCGTGACCCTCGATCAGCAGCGCGCCGGTCTGAAAGAAGCCACTCGCCTTGTGGATGCGGTGACCGGCGGCCGCGGCGACATGGTGTCGGTCGGCGGCGAACAACGTCACGCGATGAGTTATCTCAAGGATTTTCTGTTCACCCCAGATCAAGCCCGCCAGCCCATCTCTGCCCTATCGGGTGGCGAGCGCGGACGGCTGGCCCTTGCAATCGCCCTGGCCCGCCCTTCAAATCTGCTCATCCTCGACGAGCCGACAAATGATCTCGATCTTGAGACGCTAGACGTCTTAGAAGAAGTCCTGACGGCTTATCAGGGCACGATCATTTTGGTGAGCCACGACCGGGACTTTCTCGATCGGATCGTGACCTCGGTGATCGCGCCCGTCCCCGATGAGGGCGCCGGGCGTTGGCGCGAATATGTGGGCGGGTATACCGAGATGGTCGCGACCCAAGCCGCGAAAACCAAACCTGTCGTCGGCAGCAGCCCAGCGACCACTCGGCCCACGGATCGCTCTGACGACCAGAAGCCGACCCAGGCACGCACGGCCAAACTGACGTATAAGGAAAAATATGCGCTTGAAATCTTGCCCGGGCGGATGGCTGATCTTGAAGCAGAGATCGCGCAGCACGAAAAGACGCTGGCCGACCCCACCCTCTTCATGACCGATCACGCCGCATTTGAAACCGCGACCCAGGGCCTCGCGAAAGCGCAGGCGGCCTTGGCAGCAGCTGAAGAGGAGTGGCTCGAAATTGAGATGAAGCGAGAGGCGCTAGAAGGATGACACCTGATCGCATTGCCGCTTATTTGCGCCGGATTGGGTTAGACCGCGCGCCGAAAGTAACGCCCGAAGGGCTGGCCACGCTCATCGAAGCCCACCTGCTTACCGTCCCGTTCGAAAATCTCGACATCACCCTGGGCAGGGGGATCGATTTGGACCGTGCACACTTGTTCGAGAAAATCGTCCGTCAACGACGCGGCGGCTATTGCTTCGAGCTCAACGGCTTATTCGGCGACCTGCTCGATGCCCTCGGCTTTGAGCGACGCCCTGTCATGGCGCGGGTATGGTATCGGGATCCACCGGAGACACCGCCGCTCACACATACACTCAATCTCGTTCGCTTCGGCGGCGAAGAATGGATGGCGGATGTGGGCTTTGGCGGCACCACGGCGCGCGTGCCGATGTTGCTGAAAGATGGCGCGACGGCGGCGGATATTGACGGTGATGTACGCGTCATTCCGAAAGTAGGCTTCGGTTTGCTCCTTCAACGGAAGAAACCAGAGGGGTGGGAAAATCAATTCTCCACCACCGGCGAGACGGCTCATCTCGCCGATCAAATTATCGGCAATCACTATACCTCCACCCATCCCGCATCGCATTTTACGCACGCTCCGTTAGCTGGAAAATTTACGCTGCAAGGGCGTGACACGCTGGTGGGCCGGACGCTGAACATTCGCCGCGGCTTCGATATAGAGACATCTACGCTTGATGATACCGCCGTACGCCATAGCTTACGCACACGATTTGGATTGAACCTAGGAAAAGATGAAGATGCGCTTGTTCAGACGGTCTCGACGTAACGCGGCGCCCACGCAACAGGCCTCAGAAGAGGAAACGCCCATGACCGATATGTCTGGCCTGAAGGCCGTGTTCGTGAATTGCACATTGAAAAAGTCGCCCGCCCTCTCCCACACCGATGGGCTGATGGAATCCGCCAGATCAATTATGCGTGAGGCGGGGGTATCGGTCTCCACCATCAGGCTCGTGGACCATGACGTCGCGGCCGGTGTTTATCCTGACATGACGGAGCATGGGTGGCAGACGGATGAATGGCCAGCGCTCTTCAAAGAGATCATCGCCGCCGATATCCTCGTTGTCGGCTCGCCGATCTGGCTCGGCCAGCACAGTTCAGAATGCGCCAAGCTGATTGAACGGCTTTACGCGCATTCCGGCGAGCAGAATGACAAAGGTCAGTATATCTACTATGGAAAAGTGGGCGGCTGCGTCATCACAGGCAATGAAGACGGCATCAAACACGTTTCCATGGGCCTACTCTATTCCCTTCAGCATATCGGTTACACTATTCCGCCGCAGGCGGATTGTGGATGGATTGGCGAAGCTGGCCCTGGCCCAAGCTATTGCGACGACGGCTCAGGCGGCCCCACCAATGAATTCACGCAACGAAACACGACCTTCATGGCGTGGAACTTGATGCACATGGCAAGAATGCTAAAGGCGGCAGGCGGCCTACCTGCCCATGGCAATGTCCGTGCAGATTGGAAATGCCATAAGGGCCCCGGATGGCCAAATCCAGAACACAGATAACTCTGGCAGGCGTACGGGCCACCGCAAACCCCGCTCGTTACGGACGCGAGATTCTAGCCGACGGCGCGCTGACCAGACACCGCAAGACGGTTGCGCTCCGCTAGGATAGCGTCTGTCAGTATCGTGAGCGCTTTATTGAGATCGTATGCCGGCTTTGCAAAGCCAATGCGGATGTGACCTGATTTGCCGAAAAGCTCTCCGGGGACCACGATCAAACCTGACTCACGAAAAACGCGTTGGCTAAATTCCCGTGTGTCATCAATGCCGATCAGACGCGGAAATGTGATGGGGCCAGTTGGCGGGATGGCTTCATCACTGATCCCCAGCCGTTGCCACTCCGAGAAGACTTCTTCCATGATCGGCTGCGCCTGCCCGAGGATCGACGCCGTATACGCCGCAAAAGCCGACGGCTCCTCCACCACTAGCGACGATATGGCATGGGTGAGGTTCGAAATTGATGAACCAAAGGCCGCGCGATGGTCCTCTAGCGGCGCAAGGGCATCGGGATGCCCCATGATCCAGCCACAACGCAATGTGGAGAGGCCAAAGATCTTTGTAAGGCTCGAAACGGTCAATAGATTGGGTGACGAGACGGAGACGGGCCGGCCACCAAAGCCTCTCTCACTATAGTCTGCATAAACTGCATCGAGAACGACATGGATGCCGTATTCTTCAGCCGTTTCTACAAGCTTTTCCAGGAGGAACGGTGAAAGAGCACGGCCTGTCGGATTGTGCGTGTCGCTGATAATTATCAGCTTGGTGTTCGGTCTAACTAGTGACTTGAGCGCGGTAATGTCGAAACCGCCGGTCGCGTGATCGCGCTCTAGCTTTGATACCGCGCATCTATTTCGCCGCGCGCTCGCCTCGAAAATATCAAAACCAGGAGACTCTACAATGATATGATCTTTCGGTGCACAGAACACACGGCAGATAAAATCGATCGCGTCTGCCGCGCCTGTCCAAGTCAATATACAGTCTTCCGGGACCGAGTATCGTTTTGAAAGCGCGTCATGCAGATAGGGATTACCCGAAGCAAACGCGCTCACATATCGGTCTGTAAGCGGATCTTCAAAAGCATTGGCTACCAATGGCGCGAGAAGGTGCTTGGGTTCGGGGACGGAGCTATCGAATAAGCTGACCATCGGCCGCGCGGATTGGCGCACGGCCGTCAACATCTCGCGGACCCAAACCGCGTAGCCTTCCCCCTTACCAGGCTGCATCGTGAGGTTATTCACGCCACTTTTTCCAATTTAATCAAGCGAATTTATAAGACCTATTCCGGGCGTTTTTTATCTTGATCGCCCCTCTTCTTCGGCGAACGCCGCATAATCATGCTGCAAACGTACTCAAATCGCGGGGCTCGCAGCGCTACGCCGCGCCCAAAGAAGCCAATAAATACAGCCAATCCCCATCCAAACAATCAACAGTATATAGGGACGCCAATCTGCAGTCAGCCCCAGGAGCACGATCGCCACGGCCAACACTGCACCAATATAGGACACTGTCATAATGAGGTTGGCCGGCAGAAACGCGGCTTGTGACTGCGGCGCATCCTGCGACCTGCGTGCAGCAACAGCGGCGCCCAAACTACACGCGGCATATTTCAACATTGTCGGCACATTGACCGAAAGCAGAAGGAAAATAAGATTCGACGGAAGCAATAGCCCGATGAGCGCAGCCATATAGACTACGGCGATGGCCCGATGGGGCGTTCCGAATTTAGGATGCACCGCCGCGAGAAATTTCGGGAAGACTCCTGCCCGCGACATGGCGAGCAGACTCCGCGAGAAAATCAGGACCAGAGCATTCAGTGTTTGGAGGATAGCAAAGGCCGCCGCCGCCGCGATAATCGCCGGTCCCATATCGCCCATCGTACGGCTCGCTACATCAACCAATGGCGCCGAACTGCCGGCAAGGATGTCTGCCCCCAGCACACCGAGTGAAACAGCCGCGATGAGTCCGTAAACGGAGATGGTCAAGAGAATACCAAGTCCAATCCCAAGAGGAATCGTCCGTGCCGGCCGCTTGACCTCTTCGCCGATTTCCACGGCTGTTTCGATGCCGAGAAACAGGCTAATCATCAAAGGGACGGCACCTAAGATCGCGAGCGTACTGTTCGATTGGGGTAGAAGGAATGTCCAGTCGACCTGAGGCGTCCCGGCGCCGGCATAAAAGCCGAAAACGATCAGCAGTAAAATCATCATCGCCGTCTGCACCCACGCAGCGACCGAAACGCCAAGGAAGTTAAGGAAAACCACAACAGAAATGCTGCCGATGGCTAAGAGCGGCCCGGGGACAGGCACCACACTCGTCACATAGCTGACCAATACCTTCGCCAAGATGACGATCGCCCCTGTGGTGCCGATGATCCGTAACCAGGCGACCGCAAAGCCGACGAACGGGTGCAAATATCGCCGCGGCCATTCGTAGGATGCGCCGCTCACCGGCGCGTTGGCCCCCAAATAAGCGTAGGACAATGCGAAGAGCAGCATCGGCATCGCCGCAAGTACCAGCGCGACCAGTAACCCCGATCCGGCCTGTTCAGCCGCCGGCTGAAGCACGGTGAAGATCGATACGCCGATCGCGGTACCAGCACCAAGGATGGCGACACCGACAACGCCGACCTCTTGCTTCAGCGCCCCGCTCATTCCGCCGCCCCTTCGAGGACCCGCGGTTTTGTCGTAAATGGGCGAATATCAAGCGCTTGGTAAATCTCTTCTGGGTAGTAGATGACCCCGCCGCGAACCACCATTCGAGCTGTCCGGATCCCGGCAATATCCTTAAGCGGATTTTTTTCAAGCAAGACGAAATCAGCGTCTCGCCCGCGCTCGATGACGCCACCGCTTTCACCGCGTCCGAGATAGGTGGCCGCATCAATGGTTGCCAATCTCAGAACATCCGCCGGCGGGATCCCCGCCTGCGCATAAAGCTCCAACTCGCGAAGCAGCGTGAACCCCGTGCCGTCGTCTGTGCCGGGCAATAGCTGAATCTCATTTTCGTGCAGCAGGGCGAGCACATCGAGGATCACGTTAAAGCTGTCCTGATACGCCTTATCTTCCGCCTCGCTTCCGATCGGCGCAAAGGTTCGGCGGCGATTACGCTGATATCCGATGGGCATATGGTCCAGGTACGCACGGTCACCTGGCTGCACTGTTCTCGCACGGCTAAGCATCAGGCGCTCGAGAATGACCGCTGTCGGATCGAGGGCGACCTCATTCTGTCGCATTAGACCAACCGTTTCCTGCACATTCTCCGCGTTCAAATCAAGCGCCACAGCGCGGGCCATCGCCGTCAGCCTGAGAGGCGTGCGCGTGTCCTCGCCTTGCTCCAGCAGCCAGCCCAACATCAACTGATTGATATGCGCAATGTCATCATACCCCGCTTTGATTACATCATTCGGCGTTGAAAATGCGGGCACATGCCCCGTTACCCCGAGACCTTGCGACTGGGCATAGGCGGCGATGGGCGCAATCCAATCAGGCGGAAATGAATTATAGATCTTGACCTGAAAATATCCGTGTTGCGCGTACCAATCGACCGTCTCTTTCGCCTCGTCAAAGCTATCGGCCAAAGAACCGAGGCGCATTGAAAACGGGCTTCGTCCCTCCAAAAAACCGCTCGGCACTACACGAGGACCCGATACGACACCCCGATCGAGCTCGACCAGATAGTCCTGGAGGAAATCATTATCATTGCCCATATCGCGGACGGTTGTGACGCCCGCGGCAAGGTAATAGAGCCCTGAACCGCGGTTCATATGGGCATGCATATCGTGCAAGCCGGGCATGAGCGTGCCGCCCTCACCATCAATGATGACCGTGTCAGCCGTGGCGGGAGCGCTCTTACCTTCAAAGACGCGAGTGATCTTGCCGCGATAAACGGTAACAGCGGATGGCTTGCTCAGTGTACCAGCTTGTGGATCCAAAATGCGGACATTGATGATTTGGACCGGGACGTCATATTGATGCGCCAGCGTCTCTTGCAGATTATAGGCGCGCTCCTGCGCGAGCTCTTGAGACAACGCGCCGAGCGGCTCGGCAAAGGCCTCGGCACCATCGCGGATGATGCTTCCACCCCCAAGAACAGCAAACAGTTCGCCTGCCTCATCGAGCGCGATCGTCGACGGGCTGAGCGAAATACCACCGATACGGACCAATTCGAGCGTCTTCTCCTGGTTGTCGGCCGTGACCACGCGTTGTCCCAGCGATGTGACGGAGATCTCGCCTCGCGGCAGGATAGAGATGCGGCTTTCTCCCGATCGGCGCGCGACGCGCTCATAAATGGCCAAGGCGTAGGGGCTCGTGTCATTGGCCACATATAGCCGCGGTGCCGACACCCTCTCCTCGCCTTCATCTGCTTGGCTGGTCCAGCGCGCCGTGCGCCCGTCAATCTCAAATTCTTCCGTGACCTCTGCGCCCATGAGCGACTGCCCATTGACCCGCCAGGATATTGGGATCGCATTCTCATTGAAAACGATCTGTTCCGTGAGTTTCGGCCCACGGCCGTTATTATCGACCCGGTAATCGATATTCAACGTATTCCCGTCGCGTTGGACGATAAGCTGGCCGACTTCCTCACTATTGGATATCGTCACAAACCGAAGCTCGTCCGCAAATGCTGTGCCGAGAGAAAGAAAGACGGTTGAAAGCAGGAACACAAAGGCGCGCATCAACTCTTCTCCAAGGGTTTTTCATGGATATACGCAAGGGCTGCTAGATCTTGGACGATGTTACCAAGTGATTTGTACACAGTTATATCAAGATCAGCTTCACGTCCGACCTTCTGGCCGGCAAAGACCTCGCCGATCTCTGCGATCATGTCGGCGTCGGTGACGGCGCCCGCAGATTTCGCCACCAACCATTCCGCCGCGGCGACCTCAGCCGATGGACGATGATCAACGATGAACCGCGCCTTTTGAAGCAACTCCGTATCCGCCTCAACGGGACCGGCATAGCTGGAGCCCACCAGATTAACGTGGGTTCCTGGCGAAACCCAAGCGCCGCGAAGAACGGGTTCGGACGATGAGGTGACGGTACAGATAATATCTGCCTGCGCCGCTTTTTCCGGGTCGAGCGCAACGGTTGTATTAAGGCCAAGCACGTCGGCGCCCCATTGTGCCAGTGCCGCGGCTTTCTCTTCGCTCCGTCCCCATATTTTTACGTGGGTTAAACCCGGCATCGCGGCAAATGCCGCCAGGTGCGATCGGGCTTGCGTGCCCGTGCCAAAAATCGACAATCGTGTTGTTTCCGGCCGCGCAAGCGCTTTTGTGGCGGCGACGGTCATCGCCGCAGTTCTGATCTCAGTGACCGAGCCTGCGTCGGCGATAGCGATCGGGTTCCCACGATCGGCTTCGAAAAGCACGACAATGCCCTTGTGCGCGCCGCGACCTGGCCGCGCGGGATCTTCGAAGACGCTCACCAGCTTGGCGCCAAAGTCCTCCAACCGCCCGGGCATCAGCCCAAAGAGTTTTCCCTCGCCGATCTTCAAAATCGATCGTAACGGTTGATCATTGTGAGACAGCGAAAGCGCAATCATCGCCTGCCGCATCGCGTCGATGCAGCCGGGGTAGTCGAGACGCTGATAAACGTCATCAGGCGTATAAAAGGCGGGCTGTTTCATGGTTGCTCGCCACCGATGAACGCACGCAAGTCGTTTCCGAATGCTTCGGCGGTCGCGTCAATTGTGTATGCCATATGGCCGCCATCGTAGAGTTTCAGTCGCACACGGTCGGTAGGCCAGTCTGCTTGGTCGACGAGATACGCGGCACCGCCAACTGTTGTCGACAAATCATATACGCCATTGGCCACAAACACCCTGAAGGTCGGCCACTGTTCGAAGGCATCGTTGATATAAGATGCATACGGCCAATCAGAGAAGGGCGAGATACCGTGTCCCCAATCCCAATCGTCTAGCCCCTGTACGGGCGACGACATGAGATACTCCCCACGCGATGCCCCGCCAAGTTCTCCTTGAATGTATTCCTCGACCGCCGTTTTCAGCCCAGGCGCAAGCGCCGTATACATCGGGTCCCCGCGCTCTGATGCGGGACCGACATATCGCGAATCACTAAAGCCAGTGACCAGCTCCTGTTCGCGCAGAAGCTCGCGGCGGAACTCCATTTTGGTGATCTTCAGGTCGTTTTCGAGATAATACGTCTCAGAAACCCCAGTCATCTTAGCAAGACGCGCCGCAACGCGACGCTTCCGCCGATCGGATATCGATTTCCCTAAGAACAGCGCTTCTATATATTCTGTCTGCGCATAATCGATTGCGTCCTGGACAATCTCGTCGAGAGATCGCCCGTCGGCTTCGGCTTTTCCGTGATAGACCGCTGTCGCCGCAAGGCTGGGTAAAGAGACCGCATAGCTGACCACGTTCATGGGCCGCTGCGCGTACTCAATTATATTAAGCGCCTGACCAAAGAAGACGACCCCTTCGAGGTTGAGGTCTGGATAATTTTCCGCGAGGTAAGCGACAAGCGCAGCCGCGCGATTGGTGCCGTAGCTTTCCCCAAAGATAAAGATGGGATCGTTTTGACGCTCGTGGCGCTGAATCCACGCGACAATTGCCTCACCAATTTGAGCGGCGTCATCGCCCACAGAGAAAAAGTCGCTAGGCTGTGTATCGCCTATAACGCGCGAATAGCCAGTGGTCGCGGGATCGATGAACACGAGATCCGACACGTCTAGCGGAGACGATGGATTGGGCGCCATCGAAAGCCCATCAAGGCTCTCGGCCGGATCGTCAGGGAACGGAAATCGTTTCGGCCCGAAGGCTGCCAGGTGCAGCCACGCGGAAGGCGCAATTGGGCCGCCATTGAAAAAGAACGTGATCGGGCGCTGGCCCTGCGCCTCTTCCGCCACATAGGAGAACAGGGTTAACGTCGCTTTCGCCTCGTCCACGGCAACGGGCAGCGTCTCCACCGCCGCGCGATAGCTGAGCTGAACATCGCCAAACTGACCCTCAAAAACGCCGACGACATCACTTTCTTCCTGTGCGAACGCCGGCAACGTGAGTGAGCCCAACAGATAGAGTATCGCAGCCATCAGCAGTGACCCAGCACTCAAGTCTTTTCTTACGTGCACCGATCTCATGTTCAACATCTCGCCCTACCCTCGCGCCGACGAACTGGTCTTGGATTTGCATGCTGACTTCCCCAAGACAAAAAATCTTGCGGATGCCCGTTTATGATGCGTGGCTTATGTTCCTTGTAGCGGAATTGCCGTTGTGTATTTCACTTCAGACAGCGTAACCGTCGATTGAATATCCACCACGCCTGGTAATTTCATCAGTACATTGAAAATAAAGTTCTGGTACCATTCCATCGATGTGGCGAGGACCTTGATCATCACATCGCGCTCGCCAAAGAGTGTGTAACACTCGACGATTTCCTCACGCAGTTCGACTTTTCGATAGAAGTCCGCTCGCTCCGAATCTGTCAATGTCGATATTTTCAGCGTTGCAAAAATCACGGTCGTATGCGGAAATTTGCCGCGATCGAGAAGCGCGACTTGCTTCTCGATATAGCCTTCATCTTTCATTCGCTGAAGACGGCGCCAACACGGCGATTGCGAGAGCCCAACGCGCTCGGCGAGCTCGCCAGATGAAAGTGACGAATCCTTCTGCATCTGTTTGAGGATCCGCAGATCGATCTCTGTCAAGGAATCGCTCGTCAATTGATGGCTCCCTCTGCGAATAGATTTTGGATTTTTTGTAAGAGCAGTCTCGCGTCGGCGACATCGCCGAAAACCGAATGGCCCGTCGGCAAGAAGGCGTAGTGAACCTGGTTCTGCGGAAGATCGGATTGATCCAATACGTAGCGAACAGAGAGAACTGGCGTCGCCATATCGTAGTATCCCCCCACCACGAGGAGTTGGAAGTTTTGGTGCTCTTCGAATCCGGTCTTTAGATCAGAAACGGACGACATATTGAAAATGCTGCCTTCGCGATCTGACCAGTCCCAAGCGAAATTAACATCGAGCGACAACGACACGTAATCATCTGTAACAGGAATACCGAGGATATGGCTCAAATATTGGGCGATATCTTCTGCAAGGATCACATTTGATTGCCCCAGGCCAAGTGCAGGGTCGTTTGCCGCAGAAGGCCGATCAGACGGGACATTCGTCGGGATTGGCGCCGTCACACGGCCATCCAGCCGACCGGCGACCAACCCCTTCTCCTTCAACAATGCCTCCCGATAAGTTTCAGGGTCGAGGCGTCCACCGCCGGGTCCTGCCTCGTCTAGCGGCATCCCCAAATAGGCCTCGAGCTGCCGAGCTGTTTTTCTCAGCTCCCGGTCAAAAGGGTCACCGCCCAATAAAAGCAGCGGCGCAAATTCGCGCATGGCGAATTCTGCCACCTCATCGAAAAGATCCGCTGGCGTATCATTAAACGAGGTAATGCCGTGGAACTGGCTAATTACAGCCATAGACGGAAGCGCGAACAATGACGGGAGAATATTGGCCGCGCCCCCACCCCCCATGCCGAAATCCAGCGCGGGAGAAACGAGAATGACACCTCTCAGGCTGAGGTCATCAAGATCGTCCGCCAACAGTGCAGCACGATAGCCTCCATAGCTTTCGCCCATCAAATAGATCGCCGCATCCTCTCGCTCATGACAGGTAAGCCACGCTTCGATGAATTGGCGCATCGCCGAAACATCACCATCCACACCCCACCATGGGGATGCGGACTGATCGCCGGTCTGCCGGCTCAGTCCCGTCCCCACCGGGTCAACGAAAATAAGATCCGCATAAGGGAGAAGCGTGGTTTCGTTGGGCACCATTCGGCGACTGCCGTCCTCGCCCCGCTCGCGGCGCACGGGCCCCACCCCCGAAAAATGTAGCGGCGATGAAGATGCTCCCGGCCCACCATTGAAGGCAAAAACAATTGGGCGTTCAGTGCTGCCCTCTGCCTCCACCCAATAGGCCGTGCCTGAAATCGTCGCGATCGCCGCATCCTCAGCACTGAGCGCGAGCGTCGTCAAATCTGCGTGGTACGGAAGGCGTTGCTCCGTGAGCACCAGCTCATGCGTCGTCGTGGGCGTGGCTTCGACCGCAATGGCCTGACATGCTGCAGCGAGAATGGCGTGGAACATGGGGCAAGATCCGACTGATTTTCGCCTGCGAGGCTAACGGCCTTTTCTGACGGTCGCATGCCGCTTTCCAGCAAGATGATGACCTCAAAACCAGGTTCGATGCAACAAATCACGAAAATGCGACTTTTTTATGCATTCTCATCCTCAAACCAAGCATAACTGAGCTCGCCATGACCGCTAAGATGCACAGATCAGCGACGGCATCGGAGACAACGATGGACATGAACCGGCGAAATTATCTCACCGCAACGTTGGGCTTAGCGACCGCTGGCCTTGCACCGAGCGCCGGCGCAACAACGAAAAAGGCGCCGGCCGCCCCAAAGGGGCTTCCCGACAAAGCGGCCTTCGATCTTGGCGATGTCGCCTATCTGAACTCAGGTACCATCCACCCTTTCCCCGCCTCGGCCGTCGCCGCGCGGGAGGCCTACACCGCCGCGCGCACCGAGGTGGATGTGTTGAGTTCTCGTGTTCAAGCTGACGCCGTCCGCGAAAAGTTTGCGAAATTGATCAATGCGTCAGCGGATGAAATTGCCTTCACACAGAGCACAACCATGGGCGAGCAGCAAATCTTGGGGGCCCTGGGCTTGCCAGACACGCCTGGGCACATCGTCACCGACACGCTTCACTTCTTCGGGTCTTTCCCACTTTACCAAGATTTGGAAAAGCGGGGCTGCGAGGTGACTTGGCTTCGGCCTGAGAGCGGTCGCATCTCGCTTGAGCAATTCGAGGCAGCAATCCGTCCGGATACGAAGTTGGTCAGCCTGTCGCTGGTCTCGACCTATAATGGCTTTGAGCACGACCTGAAAGGCATTTGTGAGATTGCTCATGCCCGCGGCGCCTATGTGTTCGCCGATATTATCCATGCCGCTGGATGTGTACCGATTGATGTGCGTGCTACCGGCGTCGATTTTGCCAGCACCGCAAGCTATAAATGGCTGATGGGCGATTTTGGGCTGGGGTTCATCTTCGCGCGCAAAGACCGGCTGCCTGAATTAAAACGGACACAATGGGGCTATTATGGGATTTCTTCCTTCAGCTCCCATGTTTACCCTTTCGATTCGCCGGGCGACACGATCGCCGACTACGCCTTTCAAGACACCGCTGCAGGATACTTTCATTACGGAACGTATTCGCACACACTGGTGGCCCAGCTCAATGCATCGCTCGACTACATCCACGCGCTGGGCGTTGAGAACATCCAGGCGCATGCCACCCAAATGACGGATTATCTCAAGGAAGAACTTCCGAAACTCGGGTTTGAAATCGCGACCCCATTCGAGTCGAAGACGCCGCTTGTCACTGCGATCCTCGAAGGCGCATACGGAAAGTTGAATGAGCGATTAGAGGCGGCGAAAGTCAAAATCACATTGTCCCGCAACCGCTTCCGCGTGTGTCCATCCGTGTTCAACGACATGGACGACATTGAGCGCTTGCTCGCCGCCCTCCGTTAACAAGCAAGCCGTTAAAGCGCGCAATCACTTTGCGCGTCAAAACCAGGCGCCCACCGCCAAAGGGTAGCCGGCTTCGGCTCGCCACGCGGCAGGAACTGCACATCCTGCTGAACGCCATCACGCACCACACGGACGATCACTTCTTGCGATGCATCTTCTCGTGCCTCATCAAGACCGTCGATCCGGATAATGGACTCTCCCTCGCGCAGGCCCACCGTGGCAGCCGGAGATCCGTCGCGCAAGTCGGCCACAACGGCGAGACGCATGTCGTCAAAGCCGAGATCAAAGCCGCGTACCTCGGTTTCATACGCCTCGAAGCACGGACCGAATGTTGAGGTCGGTATGTCGATGGGCTCACCCTTCGTCATTGAACGGTACATCTCGGCACCTTCGTCGCCGAGATAGCTAACCACCAGTTCTTCCCATGCAGCAAGATCGACCGTGCCGCCTTGTCGCTGACGCGCCAATACTTCGAGTACGAGAGTGTCGACCGACGTCTCCCCCCCCGAAGACTCTTTCAGCTTCGCATCAAGCGCCGCGAGATATAAAAATCCACGACCATAGGGAACGCGCTGCGCTCGCGAATCTATCCAAAAAACGTCACCGGCCGCCGCATTGGACGCATCGGCGAAAGGATTGGTGTAATATCGTTCCGCCTTGGCATTGATGGACTCAAGAACGCTTTGTGCGTCTGTCATGCGCGCGCGATAGGGGAGCACCGTCGAGTAGTATTCAGCCGTCCCTTCTGTATACCAAGCCGTAAAGGGGTGAGGGTCGCTGTCTAACCGCGGCCAATTATGCGCCATCTCGTGGGCAATGAGGCCCTCTTTCCCGCCCTCAACAGTGTCACCTTCAGAGCCATAACCGAACATGAACGAGTTCGCGAGAACGGTACCGCCGCCACTTGGATAAGGGTTTTTCCGGGCAAAGACCTTATAGGTCGAATCTTCATCACCGAAGAAATCGGCCATAAAGTCATAAAGCTTTTTAGTTTGGATACCGAAGGTCACCATGTCGAAGGGTGGCTCGCTCAACCAATAAAGCGCGAAAGCGCTTTTGCCCTCTTCGGGAATACTCTTTACCGGGCCCATGCTGTAGTAAGAAAAGGCCAATGTCGTGGGCGGCGCGATACGCGATTGGTCCCCCTCACCATGGCTCGTCACGCCGCGCGTGCCTTCGGGAGCCTGGCTCATATCCCACGAGAGGCTAATCTCATGCGGCTCGTTTTCCTTTGGCACCGCGAAGAAATAGACCCCCGCGCCCTGGAGGCCGCCCTCTTCCGCACGCAAATCGAACAGCGGTCCATTGCGCGTGGCCGCTGAAACTTCCCGCGGCGGCGTCCCATAGGCATACCGCACATCGCCGACGGTATCGCGATCTGCGGTCCAGTGACGGTAGCGACCGGTCGAATTTGGCGCTTCTTCGTGCTGGGTGAGCGTGAGTTCCCCAAGGTCGTCACTGACCGTCAAATCCGCAGTTTCATATGCGGCTGTTGGTGTTGCGACAATAAACGTCGGCATTCTGAGGATCGGTGTGCCCACAGCAAAGCCCGGCTGCTCAAGCACCATCTCAACATTGATGCGCGTAAGACCCGCCTCCTCTGTCCCGACGGGCGCGAGGGTCACATCAAGGTCCGGCAAATCTGCCGATTGGAGCAAGAATAGCGCTGGCAAAAGGGAAAGAGCAGTCATGACGCCTCCAAACAACAAGAACCGCGCCCGACCAGACGGGCGCCGTTCCTATTCACACCGCTAACCGACTAAAAGCGCGCGTTGAGACCAACAAAGATCCGCCGACCGAAAATATCGCCATAGGCGAAGTTCGGGTAAGAGGGCTCTTTATCGAACAGGTTCGTCACCCCAGCCCGCAGGGTCAGAACGTCGCCGAGACCTTGCTGGATCGAGATCGAATGCACCGTATTCGAGTCGAGCCGCGGGTTGGGGTTGTTCTCGATCGTCGCGTCCGGCGCAGCATCGACTTCGCTAAGGTTTTGGATCTGCCAGTTCGCCCGGAAGTCATCGACCGTGTAGATGAAGTTATACCGGGTCACCCAATCGGGCTGCTCGGCCGTCCCATCCGTGCGGGTGAAGGTATCGCCGGTGACCGAGGTCGTCAGCAAGGACGTATGCGTTGCCTCGGCCGCAAGCGTCAGATCCCCACGGATCCCAGCGATCCGGCCGTCGAGCGGGATGTCATAGGTCACATTATAGACCTCACCTTCATACTGGATTACACCAGCGTTGAAGGTGGTCGTCCGCCCCGTGACGATCGTACCCGCCGGGTTGGTGCCATCAGTCATCGCCAACCGTGTAAAGGCGGCGCAAGCTTCAGCCGGCTGTGGCGCATTATCGAAACAGGTTGCGGCGAAGTCTTGCGTTTCGAAAGCAGACAACCCGTCTTCAAGGTCGATTTCAATCCGGTCCGCGGTAATGGTCAGGCCCGGGATGAAATTCGGCTCAAACACGACCCCGTAGGTCGTGGTGTCAGAGACTTCATTCCGCAAATCTGGATTGCCGCCAGACGTGACGCTGGCAACTTGGAAGTTTTCCGCCGGGTCTTGGAACGTCGCGAGATCGCCGAACTGAGGGTTGGCCGCAAATAGTGCTTCGCAGTTTGCGCGGCGCGCCGCGGGATTGGGGCCGCCATCAATCCGATCCGCATCACATGGATCGATCCCGATCGCCGATAGCGTGACGCTTTGGGGCGCCAAGAGCTGCGTCAGCGTCGGTGCACGGAAGTTGCGGCTTTGCGAACCACGGAGCGTCAAGCCATCGAAGACTTCCCAGCGCAAGCCGAGATTATATACGTTCTCTTCACCAGCGATAGAGTTGTCGACGTAACGATACGCCCCGCTGAATTCGAGGTCGCGGACAAGCGGCAAGGCAAAGTCGCCGCGCAAAATCGGCACCAAAACCTCAAGCGAGAATTCGTTCGTGTTATATTCCCCAGACTGAGGAAGCTCTGGTGTGCCGGTGCCGAAGAGGCCCAGCTGGTTCGCTTCGAGAGGAACGAATTCCGCCTCCTCACGGCGATGCTCATAGGCGACGCTGAAGTCAAGCGGGCCTGCGGGCAAATCGATGATAGAGCCGCCGAACGTGGCGAGAATATCGATTTGTTCGTTCGTGTAGTCGTTCCCGGCACGGACATTGATGTAGTCACGCACCTCATCCGTGATGCTATTTGGCCCAAATGGATTGAGCGGAACACAATCTGGATCGTCGTTGGTCGGATCGCCATCGATGTTGACGAGACACTGAATGGTCGGCCCGGCTTGAATCGGGAAGGCCGCCGCATCAAATTTCACGCGGTCGATCTGCCAGTTGCGCAAGCTCCCCTCGACGCGTCCATAGCTGCCTGACACGGACCAATAAAAATCACGATCCGCGAAGGCGAAATCGCCATCAAGCGACAGCGCCGCACGATAGGTATCGGTCTCGTTGATCTGATCGTTCGAGTTCCGCGCATCGGGGAAGATCTTCGACAAGAAGAAGGGACGTCCGAAGCCGAAGGCAGGATCCGCCGAAACAAGCGCGCCCAGCGTCTGAGGCGGCAAGAAGGGGTTGCCTGCGATGATCGTCAAAGCGCCCGCCCCACTGCCCGATGGGTTGAGGACCGTGCGGCTATAGGGTGTCGGCTGCTCAACGCCTTCTGTGTTAGCGTAAAGAAACTCCCCACTCAGACGAACGTTATCCGCAATGTCATAGTGGGAAATAGCATTGATCGACAGGCGCTCGACGCCCGTGCGGAGGCTGGCAAGGTCGGCAAAACGATAGCCGTCGCCACCCGACGCAAATGGGATGCCAAACACAGTGCCGGTGTCATAAGGGATCAGCGTGCCGCCTTCGCCGAACTGAACGGGGCCGCCGCCAACAGAGGCGATGGCCGTGGGGAACGGTGCAGGTGGGAAGAAGAGAAGACCGTTCTCGTTGAATTCCCAGAAACGCGCATCCAAAACTTCTTGAACCGAGGGAATCCCGTCATTTGGCCCTGTGTCGGCTGGATTTGCCGCCGTCACGCGACCAAGATTGGTAAACGGACGGTCCGTAAACTGAAGGGGCTCTGTCTTAGCGTATTCAGCGTTGATGGCGATATTGCCGCGGCCATCGGCAAAGTTCATCCCCCAAGTCGCGCGAACCGCCCCTTCGTCAAACTCCGTGTCATCCCCGAAGGTCCCGATCACGTCGAGCTCGAGCCCTTCGAAATCATCTTTGAGGATATAGTTGACCACGCCTGCAATGGCGTCTGAGCCGTAAACGGCCGCGCCGCCAGCTTGCACAACTTCAATGCGGTCGATGAGCCCAACGGGGATAACGTTGGCATCGACCTGAGCATCGCCCAAGCCCGAAGAGGTTGTCACAAAACGGCGGCCATTGACCAGCGTCAGCGTCCGCCCCTCCCCTAAGCCGAAGAGCGATGGAAATTGCTGTCCGGACCCAGAAGAAGACCCATCGCCCGGCGCAAGATTGAGCGCAGGATTAATGGACGTGATCTGATTAAGTGCGCCAGCGGCGGAAACCAAACCGCGATCGGCGAAGAAATCTGCATTCACAACCGTGACCGGCGCGGGCAAATCCGTCTGAGAGCGGCGGATACGCGGGCCGGTGACCGGGACCGTATCGCCTTCTTCAGCGATCTCGGGCGCCTCGGAAACGGCGAGCGGCTCAACCCCTTGTGCCATCGCCGCGGCGCCAAACAAGGCGGCCCCCGCCGATGTCGCCATCAACCCCAGCTTGAATAGTGAATTCTTGGTCTTCATGACCCCCTCCGAATTGCCCACAACGCAGTACTTTGCGGTGAAACGATACGATGAATTGCCGCGTCCGACTATTTTTACAGAAGTGTCACAGTGCTGAACCGCGCATGATTTATCCACGCGGCGCGGTCAATTCGGAAAAATGCTCCACCAGCAGGTTACTGTGCAGGCGCGGTACGGAGGGGTTTATGAAGGCCCGTCACAGAGCCGTTCTGATCACTTGAACAGACGACGTCGGAGAAGTTCGGCGATGGTGGAATGGCAGTCCCTAGGGGAATCGAACCCCTCTTTCCAGGTTGAAAACCTGGCGTCC
>CAYFHK010000009.1:0-38285 GCA_964342585.1 uncultured Caulobacterales bacterium
ACGGTGAGCGCGCCCGCCGTTTCCGGCACGCCGGCGAGCAGTCCAGCAAATCGCGCCACGTTCCGACAGTCTTCGCCGGCTTGGTTCACACACCCAGCGATCACGTCCTCGACAGCGTCGGCGGGAAAGCCCACTTTCTCGATGGCGCCTTTAATAGCCGAAGCAAGGAGGTCATCGGTGCGGGTGTAGGCGAGAACGCCGCCGTGACGGCCGAAGGGGGTGCGCACCCCGCCGTAAATATATGCGTCGAGCTTTGCCATGTGTGCGCCTTTCTATGTTGAGCGGCTCTGGCCGCTATTGCTGCCAGATAACAGCGGAGCCGAGCCTTTAGGGCAAGATGTCGGCTGTGCGGGAGGGCGCCTCGTTGCGCGACCATTACAAGCCCTGCTTGCACGCGCGCCGTGTCGTGCTAGAGGACTGGGTTCTCGCGGGTATAGTTCAACGGTAGAACGTCAGCCTTCCAAGCTGAATATCTCGGTTCGATTCCGGGTACCCGCTCCAGGCCCTTCCACCGGCTCGTTACAGCCGCGACCAGAGCGCCGCGCGAGAGGTGGTTGCATTTTTCCGCGATTTTCACCCATGCTATGTGGTGTCGCAATGATTTCGCTAGCCAGAGAAGAATGCTTTGACCTCAAAATTGCTCGCCGTTTTGCTGTCTGTGATCAGCCTTCACTCCATTGCCGCCGCGCAGATCCTCTATCGCGGCAATGATGGCGATCCCGAAACGCTCGATCACCATGGCACGTCGACTGTTTCCGAATCGCGGCTGATGGACGATCTTTATTCCGGTTTGGTCGACTACTCAGCGAATGCGTCTGTGGTGGCGGGCACGGCCGAGCGGTGGGATATCTCCGACGATGGTATGACGTACACGTTCTACTTGCGCGATGATGCCCGCTGGTCGAATGGCGATCAAGTGACGGCGCAAGACTTCGTTTTCTCATACCGGCGATTGATGGACCCGGCGACGAATGCGAAATACGCGACTATTCTGTATCCGATCAAAAACGCCGAGAAGGTCAATATCGGTGAGCTTGACCCGACGGCGCTCGGCGTCCGCGCGATCGATGAAACGACGCTCGAAATCACACTTGAACAGCCAACGCCTTATTTTCTTGATCAGCTTACCCACCAAACCGGCAAGCCGCTCCACCAAGCCTCCGTTGAGGCGCTGGGCGACCAATTTGTGAAGCCGGGGAATATGGTCTCGAACGGCCCTTACGTTCTTGAGGAATTCACCCTTAATGACCGGATCGTCCTGCGGAAGAATGAGAATTTCTACGATGCGGACGAGGTCGCGATCGAGGAAATACACTATATCCCCTTTGAAGACCGGTCGACCTGCGTGCGCGCCTGGGAAGCCGAAGAGGTTCATGTGTGCTCGGACCTTCCCGCCCAAGATCTTGAGCGACTGGCGCAGTACGGCGACTCTCTCCGCATCGTCCCCTATTTGGGAACGTATTATTACGCGCTGGATACGACGGATGAGCTGCTGTCGGATCCAGAGATCCGCTATGCCATGTCGATGGTGATCGATCGCGTGTTTCTCGCAGAAGAGATTTGGCCAGGGATGATCCCCGCCACGAGCTTGGTCCCTGTCGGGATCAACAACTATCCGGGTGGATCGCCAGCGACTGAATTTTTCAGCATGTCCATGCTCGACCGGGAGGATGAGGCCGCGGCCATCATGGCCAGTAAAGGCATCACAAAGAAAAATCCGATTACGGTCGAATTAATGTATAACAGCGGGGAGAACCACAAAAACACCGCGACCGCTATCGCGGATATGTGGTCTGAAATCGGCATCAACGTGACCTACAATATCCGCGATGCCGCGGCCCATTATGCCTATCTGAGAGACCGCGGAAAAATGCAGGTCGCGCGCGCCGGTTGGATTGGCGATTACTCCGATCCCCAAAATTTTCTGTTTCTGCTAGAGACGCACAATGTGGGCTTCAACTATGCCAAATATGAGAACCCAGAATTTGATGCGATCATGGCAGAGGCGGCCGAGGAGTTAGATCTCACGAAGCGTGCTGACATTCTGCGTCGCGCCGAAGCGATCGTGATGCGCGACACGCCGTTATTGCCGATTTTCTATTATTCTTCGTTCACATTGGTCTCCCCAAAGTTGAAGGGATGGGAAAGCAATGTGATGAACAAAAATCCGACCCGGTACTTGCGCCTGGAAGAACAAAGCTCATAAGGTTTCGTCTTCGATAGTATCGGCTGTGAAGGGCGCTCATGCTCAACTATACGATCAAGCGCCTCCTTACGATCATCCCGACACTGTTCGTCATCATCACCGTGACCTTCTTCCTCATGCGCGTGGCGCCGGGCGGCCCTTTTGACGAAGAGCGGCCTCTGGCGCCTGCTGTTCTCGAAAACATTCGCGCGAGCTATGGCTTGGATAAGCCGCTGGTGGAGCAATACTTCACCTATATGGGCAACCTCCTCCAAGGCGATCTCGGGCCTTCGTTCGTCTACAGAGATAAGCGGGTCCACGAAGTCTTGGCGGAAGGGCTGCCGATCTCCATCACAATCGGCGCGACAGCGTTGATCATCGCGGTTTGCGCCGGGGTGTTGCTGGGGACGATCGCGGCACTTAATCAGAATAGGCGCACGGACGTTTTCATCGTCACATTTGCGACCTTCGGCATCACCATTCCGAACTTCGTTCTTGCGCCAATCTTAACGCTGGTCTTGGCGCTGACCTTCAATCTTCTTCCCGCAACCGGGTGGGGCAGTCCGGGTCAAATGGTGCTGCCTGTGCTGTCTCTGGCATTGCCTCAAGTGGCGATCGTGACCCGTTTGATGCGTGGCTCGATGTTAGAGGCGCTGAAATCGGATCATGTGCGAACCGCCCGTGCCTATGGATTGCCGCTGTCCATGGTTGTCGGAAAGCACGCTCTACGGTCCGCATTCCTACCCGTGCTGAGCTATCTGGGGCCGGCGGCGGCGGCCCTATTAACGGGCTCGATCGTCATTGAGCAGATCTTCAATATTCCAGGGATTGGCCGTTATTTCGTATCGAGCGCGCTCAATCGCGACTACACGATGGTGATGGGCACCGTGGTGATCGTGGCCACGCTGGTCCTCGTTTTCAATTTGATCGTCGATCTCTTGTATTCGGTGCTGGATCCACGGGTGCGCTATGGATGACGCTGGCGTTCTGACGGACACGCTTCCGAAGGGCAGATCACTGCTCGACACCGCGCTTCTTCGTCTGAAGCGGAATCGTGCGGCGATGGTCTCCTTCTGGGTCGTGGTGGCGATGACTGTCGCGGCGATCATCGGGCCCATGTTGTCGCCACATCCGTATAATGAGGTCTACAACAACTTTGTGGGCGTGAAGCCTTCCCTGGCCGCTTACCCAAAGCAGGACCAAGTCGTGCCGATTGCCGAGCGGGCAATGACACGTGCGCGCGCCGATATCGAAGCCATTGACGCCTCAACGCGCCGTGTCGAGATCGATATCGTCAACCGAACCGATGACCCCATCGATCCGCGCATCACGCGGTATTTGGTTCGGTCGGATGTGTTCGACAATGTCGAAATGACGATTGACGAGCAGGACCCGACCCGCGCGCGCATGAGCGCCGACGTCAAGTCGCTCTATTTCCTGATGGGAACGGATCAAAATGGGCGCGATTTGTTTACGCGAATTTTGGTCTCTCTGCGGATTTCGCTTTTGGTCGCAGCCTTGGCCACAGGCGTGGCGCTTTTGATCGGGGTGACTTACGGCTCGGTTGCGGGGTTCGTCGGCGGGCAGGTCGACAATGTCATGATGCGCGTTGTCGATTTGCTTTATTCACTTCCCTTCGTGTTCTTCGTGATTTTGCTTGTGGTATTTTTTGGCAACAACATCGTGCTGATTTTTATCGCCATTGGCGCCATCGAGTGGCTCGACATGTCGCGTATAGTTCGTGGACAGACGTTACAATTAAAGCATCGCGAATTCGTCCAGGCGTCTCAAGCGCTCGGCGTGAGCAACAGCGATATTATCAAGCGCCATATCGTGCCCAATGTCGCCGGGACCGTTGCGATCTACGTCACCTTATTGATCCCAAGAGTGATTTTGCTCGAAAGCTTTTTGAGCTTTTTGGGGCTTGGTGTGCAGGAGCCTCTCACCTCTCTTGGGGTGCTGATCTCCGAGGGGGCGCGCTATATGCGGAACGATCCGTATATGCTCATTTTCCCTGCGCTGACGATGTCCATCCTTCTTTTCGCGCTGAACTTCCTGGGGGATGGGTTGCGGGATGCGTTGGACCCGAAGGATCGATGAGATGACCACGCCAGAGTCTGCGTCGCCGATATTGGATATCCAGGATCTCGAAGTCGCCTTCGATACGCCGGACGGCGTTGTGCACGCGGTGAGGTCTGTTTCTCTTTCGGTGGCGCAGGGCGAAGTCGTCGCGATTGTCGGTGAGAGTGGTTCGGGCAAGAGCCAGATTGCAATGACGACAATGGGAATCTTGGCGTCGAATGGCACCGCTTCGGGTAAGATTCTTTATCAGGGTCAAGACTTATTGGGGTTGCCGAAGACGAAGATGAACGAGATCCGCGGCGCGAAGATCTCGATGATTTTCCAAGAGCCGATGACGTCTCTCGATCCGCTTTACCGGATTGGCGACCAAATTGTCGAACCGCTGATTGTCCATGGTGGCCTGACGAAGAAGGATGCCGAGAAAAGAGCGCTCGACCTTCTCAACCTTGTCCAAATTCCGGAGGCTGAGCGCCGGCTCAAATCGTATCCGACTGAGCTTTCGGGTGGGCAGCGACAGCGCGTCATGATCGCCATGGCGCTGGCGAATGAGCCGGATATTCTGATCGCTGATGAGCCGACGACAGCGCTCGATGTGACAACGCAGGCGGAAATTTTAAAGCTTCTGGCCTCGCTCAACAAAAACTTGGGGATGAGTATCATCTTCATCACCCATGATTTGGGTATCGTTGAGGCGTTCGCAGATCGTGTTTACATCATGCAACGGGGCGAGTTAAAGGAATTCGGAACCACCGCAGGCGTATTTGAAAATCCGCAAACGGAATATACGAGAATTCTTCTCGATGCGGAGCCAGATGGCGCCAAAGACCCCGTTCCCGACGGGACGCCGATGGTGTTAGAGGCTGAGGCCATCAATGTGACCTATGGCGAGGCGCCAGGCTTTCTCCGCAAGGATAGTCGCTTTCACGCCGTCAGGGGTGTTGATGTCCAGTTGCGTGAAGGACAGACCGTGGGCCTGGTTGGTGAAAGCGGATCGGGAAAATCAACGCTCGGCCGGGCACTCCTGAGGCTCACTGAGTGTGAAGGCCGTGTCTCGTATCTCGGACGCGATATCCAAGCGTTATCAGATGGTGCGATGAAGCCGTTGCGGCGCGAACTGCAAATGGTTTTTCAAGACCCTTACGGATCATTGTCACCGCGGATGACGGTGCTCGATATTGTCGAAGAAGGGTTGCGAACGCATTTCGTCCATCTTTCAAAACAAGAGCGTGATGCCCAAGCGCTCGATGCTCTCGCAAAAGTCGGCCTCGATGCGAGCGTGCGAAATCGCTTCCCCCACGAATTTTCAGGCGGACAGCGACAACGGATCGCCATCGCGCGCGCCATGGTGCTGCGCCCGAAAGTGGTGGTCCTCGACGAGCCGACATCCGCACTTGATCGCACGGTTCAAAAGGAGGTGATTGAACTTCTTCGTGCGCTCCAGTCAGAGTTCGGCTTGTCCTACATCTTCATCAGCCATGACTTGGCGGTGATCAAAGCGATGGCGGACTATGTGATGGTGATGCGTGAGGGCGTAATCGTCGAAGAGGGCGTGACGCAGCAGATCTTTGAGCAGCCCCAGGACGCCTACACGAAAAGCCTGATCGCAAGTTCTTTCAACCTGAAAGAGCTCTTGCAGGCGAGCGCCGAGAAAGAGACCGCTACAACGGGTTGATGGGCCCGCGCGATGCGAAGGCAAAGGAGGCCCTTGCGCACCCCGCCAGCCCATTGCGCATAGGAGGCGTGCCGACTACTGCTCCCGCGCGTCGAGAATTGCTTCAATCTCGTCCATCACGGCATCCATCCGGTCAATCACCGCATTGTAGGGATCTGCGCTCGTCATATCGAGCCCAGCGTCTTTAAGAATTTCGACGGGATAATCCGAGCCCCCCGCTTTGAGGAAGTCGAGATAGGTCTCGCGCGCCGCATCACCGCCAGTGCTGAGTTGATCCACGAAATATGCCGCGCCAGCAATCGAGGTGGCATACTGATAAACGTAGAAGTTATAGAAGAAGTGAGGGATGTATGCCCACTCCACCATTTCGCGCTCGGTGATCTCCATCACGCCTTCATCATGGCCGTGATAGCGTTTGAGAATTTCGCCATAGATTTCCGTCATGCGTGCACCGGTCAGTGCTTCGCCCCGTTCGACGGCTTCGTGGATGGCCAATTCAAACTCAGAGAACATGACCTGGCGATAGAAGGTGCCGCGCATCTGTTCCAACGCGTAGCCGAGATAGAATAGGCGTTCATCTTCGGTCTCGGCCTGCTCCAGCATATGTTCTTGAAGCAACAATTCCTTTGCGATGGCAGCGATCTCAGTAGTGAAGATTGAGAAATCGGACAGTTCGTAAGGCTGGTTCTCATTGGTGAGGACTTGGTGCATCGCATGCCCCCATTCATGGGCGTAGGTCGATGCGCTGTTGTAGGTGTCCTGATGGTTGAGCAGAATAAGCGGGTGTACGTCGTAAGCAGCTCCAGACATATACGCGCCTGAGCGTTTTCCCGCTTGCGGATAAACGTGCATCCAGCGGTCGAGCGAGGCTTCCGCGAATTTTTCTGAAAACTCGGGGCCGAGAACCTCGATCGAGGCCAGCATGTGCTCTCGCGTCTCCTCAATTGGGAAGGTGAGATCAGTTTCTACGAGCGCCGGGTAAATATCGTGATAGCCAATATCATCTATCCCCAACATGCGTTCGCGTAGGGCGAAATATCGATGCAGGACGTCGATACGGTCATTCGTAATCTGAACGAGTGTACGATACACTTCCTCCGGAATGTTGTCGCCCGAGAGGAAGTATTGCAGGGTATTGTCGTAATTTCGCGCCTTAGCGGTCGCGACATTTGCTTGCGCTTCGCCGTTCAAAGTTGCGCCGAAGGTACTCTCAAATTCCTTCCATTTCCCCCAATAGGCGTCGAAAACCGCAATGCGATCTTCGCGATCAGGATCCTCCCGATGCAGAACATAGCCAGCAGCGGTGAGGTGGGCTTCGGTCCCATCGCTGAGCGTGATGCGCGGCCATTCAAGCTCCGCATTCGCTAAAATATCACGTGCGTTTTGTGGACCAGACAGTGCATTCCCAAATAGGGAGAGGACTTCTTCCGTCTCCGGCGTTAGGACGTGTGGCGCCTGCCGCAGCGTGTCGCGGAGGAACAGGGCATGCTTCGCCAGGCCAGGTTCTCGCTCGATAAAGCGTTCGAGACGACGCGATCCGATCTCCACGAGCTCTGGTGCCATGAAGCTTTGTGCAGCGCTGGCATCCTGATAAACAGCTTGGGCACGGCCCAACCTCTCTTGACCGTCTGCATCGCCCAGATTCGTATTCCGAAAGTTGGATGCGTAGGTGTAGGCGCGCGACAGCTCTTTAATAAAGGCCGAGTGGTGATCCAGCGCTTCCAGCAGCGTCTTCGCGCTCTCACCGAGGCGGCCCTCATAGTCTTTAAGGGAATCGATTTCACCACGGAGGCGTTCAAGCTCTGCCTCCCAAGCATCTTTCGATTCGTAAAAGTCTGTGAGGTCCCAAACATACTGCTCGTCGATGGCGCTTGGCGCGTCGTCTTGCGCCAAGGCGGGCACCGCCATAACGGAAAGTCCCAGGGCGCTAGCGCCCAAGATCAACATACTCGGTAAACTGAAAATTTTCATATGAAGTCCAGTCCTGGGTTAGTAAATTATTGTGTAGACATTCCACGATTTTGTTGCAGAGTTAAGCAAGCGCTGTGTGTCTTCGCAATTGGGCCGTTTAAAATGCTGATACGTATTGGCTCTGGTCTGGCCGGATTTCGCCGAGCCGAAGTGGCTCGCTCTCTAATAAGATATGAACAGCTCATTGTTTGTCGTTGACGTGCTTCTTACGCCCAATGGTTCACACCCTACGCACGGGAGAGAAGAAGGACAAAGTTCGGCGCGCGTGGTTTCTATGATCCGGTCTTACACCGGATCGGATTTTGTCTTCTGGCCGTGAAATGTGAATGACGAAAAATGCAAAACATCCTGTACAGAACAAGACCCTTCCGTGATTGACCACATGTTTGAAACGTCTGCTGCGTCGAGTCCCTTGTCTTGAAGGGGCCTTGAGGCGACGGCTTGAGCACGCAAGTCGCCTTTTCGAAACGCGTATGTCACCATAGGAAAATTGGTGTGAAATGTTGGTGCGACATCGGGCCCGCGGCATTGTTCAGCCGATCTGACTCTCCTTTAGTTTCTGGTTCAATGACGAACTCGATCATCTTGAACCTTAGGCCTTTCTGCGTCAGTGCGGTATGGTGCTTGCTCTTGGCATCGGAAGTGATGGCTTGCCGATCGATTGAGTGCATTGGGGGAGTGGGCCCGTGAGTGTGGGAAAAGCGGCCATGGTAGCGATGCCGAAGGCACCGGCTTCGTCATGCGCAAACCCGTTTTTTGCCCCCTGGTTCATTGCGGCGGCTGAGCGCCATTTACTCGGGGCGGACGCGCTAAGGTTTATCGGGTTATCGAGCGTCGGTGCGCTGCCCGTGATGCGGCGCGGGAAGATCGGCGGGTTGCCTTTTGGCCATGACCAAAGCTTACCCCTCGACCATTGTTTTTGCGGTGACTCGATCGCGGATGATGCCGCGGGAGAACAGCCCGTTCGCGATCTATTCTTGCGGCTTGTACCCGAAGACAGCTCAGTTCATGCCGCCTTGTGCGCGTTGCCCGGCGCGACGATCCTAAAAACGCGTCGCCGAGCGTTTGTCACTGGCGGACAAGCTTACGAGAGTTGGGAAAAAGAGACGCTGTCGGCGCGAAAACGCAAAGGCTATCGTCGCCTAGCGCGGCGGCTAGAGGAAGAGGGCGCCGTCGCCGAAGAGTGGCTGACCGGTGGTTCTGAATTATCTCAGTGGACGGAAGAATTTATCGCGCTCGAAGGCATGGGCTGGAAGCGTGAAACGGGAACGGCATTTGGCTGCGATCCAAAGCAGCGCGCATTTTTGCATGATGCCTTAACCGGCGCAGCAGAAGCGGGCGCTCTTCTGTTTTATCGGAAAACGGTGGACGGGAAACCCATTGCGATGTTGATCAGCTTTCGAGGCGGCGACATCATTTACACCTTCAAAATCGCACACGATCCTGCCTTCGAGAAGTACTCGCCGGGCGTTCACGCGATGCTGGCCGTTGCGCGGCGCATGATGGATGACGGGCTCGCACAAGCTTGTGATTCGTGTGCCGATGAAGACCATCCGATGATTGACGCGCTTTGGCCAGAGCGCCGGATCTTGCATGATTGGTTTATTCCGGTGACGGGCGCGGGTCGCGCCTTCGTCGCCCCAATGTTGAAGAGGCACGCAGCATGGAAACGAACGCGCAAAGCCAAAACGCAAGTGCAAGATTGAGTTTGCCGACAGAAAGTCTGTCCGCTTTTGCCGCCGCCTATCCGGCGCAGCCCGTACAGTTTGCCCATGAGATTTCGGGGCATCCTTTGCTTGCGCGCACCCAGATCGCGGAGCTGGCAGCGTCTCTGCCTGACGCGTCGATCGAGCAAAACAAGGGCAATCTGCCGAAAATGGTTGACCCGAACGCGGCAGAGCCGACGGGTCAGTCGCCACGCGACACGGTGTTGAACATCGACCAAAATGGCGCGTGGATCGTGCTGAAAAATATCGAGCAATCAGAAGCCTATGCGGGGCTAATGGCGGAGATCATTAGCCAAATCGCGCCGCGGTTCAGCGGTGATGCCGCGGTCCAAACCGATCGCTGCGAGGGCTTCATTTTCGTCTCGTCCTCACAAGCGGTGACGCCCGTGCACATCGATCCTGAGCACAATATCCTGTTCCAGATCGAAGGCGCGAAGACGATGACGATCTATCCTGCGGCTGATCCCTATCTGACAGCGGAAGATCGGGAGCGTTTCCATTGCGGCGGGCATCGCAATCTGCCGGTTCGCGACGTTTACGAGGATGAGGCAACTGCGTTTCAGCTGACGCCCGGACAGGCGGTTTACGTTCCTGTTACCGCGCCTCACTGGGTGCAAAACGGTGACGCGGTGTCGATTTCGCTATCGGTCACTTGGCGCTCACGCCTCTCCCGCCAGGACCATGATCACCACATGATGAATGCGTGGCGGCGGGCGAAGGGAAAGCCTGTGTTGAATGCACCTGCGCCCTTTGCACGCCGCACCCACTCGATCCTCCGAAAGTTGAAGGTACGGTGACAACGCGTTGAAGGTACGCGTAAAGCACAGTTTCTGGTGAAACACTTCACTCGCCATTTGTCATACTCGGAAACTATTACACGAATAGCGTGTTTTTCTGAATTCAGTATAGACTATTGAGTGTAGTCCGCAGTGTTAGCGCGCGTTTTGCATTGTCTTGGGACATTTCGGGGGGTAGACGCGCCGCGGGATGTGAGATGGGTGAGGCGATGTATCAGCAGACGAATCCAAATGATTTGGTCAATGCGTCTGAGGGTATTGCAAGCCAGGCTGTGCGTCGGGTTGAGCCGGTGGATTCAGACGGCATCAGTCTCGAGCATTTGGTCGCAGATCCGTACTACAATTCGATCAAGCCGTTATTTGATAAGCTTTTTGCCGTCTTAACCATACTCTTCTGTGCACCCTTGTTTTGTGCAATTGCGGTTGCAATTAAGCTTGATAGTCCGGGTCCGGTGTTATTTCGGCAGGAGCGGACCGGTTATCAGGGTCGTCGGTTCACCATGTATAAGTTCCGCACAATGTTCATCGACGCGGAGGCGCGACGACAAGAGCTCATGGACCAAAATATGTACGGCCCCGATGCGTTTGATTTTAAGCTGAAAAACGATCCTCGGATCACACGTGTGGGGAGATTTCTGCGCAAGACATCCCTCGATGAGCTGCCGAATTTCTTCAATGTGCTCAGAGGAGAGCTTTCGGTTTGCGGGCCACGGCCGACCTCTTTCGGCGTCGAGGTCTATGGCGAGCGCCACAAATGTCGGCTCGCGGTTCGGCCGGGGATCACAGGCCTTTGGCAGATCTCAGGGCGTTCAGATGTCAGTTTCGACCAGCGCGTTGAGCTTGACATTCAATACATCAAATCGATCTCGCTCCTGACGGATACTCGCATCATTCTTCTCACGGTTTGGCAGTGTTTACGGCCCCGCGGCGCGTACTAGACCTTATGGCGCCGCCTCCCTTCAACAGGGATGCCGAGGCGCCGATCTCTTGCGCGCGCATGATCACCTCGAAGTGCGGTGATCGCTTTTTGCGACATCCCATCCTCCCGATCATGGCGGATGGCCCAACGATTGCTCCGGTGTGACGATGGTGACGAATTTGGCCGTTGCTGACGAAGGCGTGATCGATCGCAAAATGCCTCTGCCGCAGACGCATGCTCCCTCAGGCACATTCCAAGTGCCGGCCACCACAGCGGTGTCCGATGAGACGATTGTTGCTCGCCTTGATGATATGCTCATTCGGCGGTGTCTGACCGAAGATGAGACACAGCATAATCTCGATCAGGTACAGGACGGTGCCTTCGTTCTTGTGATTGAAGATCTGGATGCCGTCGATGCGGCCATTGAAGCCGCCTTCGCCGCGATTGTGGCTTTCGACGGCCCCCATTCAGACCGCCGCGTGCTCCTGATCGATTACCGTTGGGAAGGAAACGGGCTGTCGCGAGCCGTCGAGGCAGATCAACGCCTAGGCCTCAGACATATTCTGGCAGGCGCCATGCTGCATGACGCGGCGTTTCTCCACACCGACTTCTTCGATTTTTTGCCTTTGGGCCCCGCAACGGTTTCTGCACCGAGCGCAGATGAACGACGCGCTTTTGCGAATTTCCTGACCTTCTGTCGGTCGGCTTATGACATCACCATCATTCTTACGCAGAAGCTGGCGGACGAACCCGCTGCGGTCGACATTGCGCGAGCCGGCGACGGGGCATTGGTCGCGGCCTATACAGGCGCGACGCGATTTGAAAATCTGAAGAAGATCAAGACGCTATTGTGGTATCATCAAATTGATATCGGCGGCGTTCTGCTTCTCAAGAAAGAGACGGCGCTCCACCGCCTGATCAAGAAATTGGGACTAGGGTAGGGGTGCTTGGGGTGATGCTGGGTAAGTTTAGAATTGCATTGTTGGCGCTCGCGCTCAGCGGATGCGCGGCCAGCCAGGTGCCGACCGCGGGCGTCACGCCCGTGGCGAGCGATACGGATCGATCGACCATTCGTCGGGCGCTGGCCGATCACAACTTGAACCCAAGCGCTGGTGCGCTGCGCCCGGGCGATCTCGTGCAAGTAAAATTCGTCTTCGCGCCGGAGCTGAACATAGAACAGCGCGTGATGTCGTCCGGACACCTCTCTTTACCGCTCGTCGGGTTGGTCGAGGTGACGGGGAAAGGCGCCGACACCATTTTGAGCGATCTCAAAGGCCTTTATGCGCAGCAATTGCAGCGGCCCGACCTGACCTTCTCAGTTCTGGAATATGGCACACCGCTGCCCACGCCGCGGGTGTATGTCATGGGCGCTGTGCGGGAAGGCGGGGCGTTCCCCGTGGATGATCCCATCACCTTCTTGGAGGCATTGGCGCTCGCCGGCGGCCGCACGGAGCTCGCCCATAATGAGGCCGTGGCAATCATTCGTATACGCGACGAGCAGATCGAAACCGAAGTGACCAGCGTGAGCCGATTGCTCGGCGGTGAAAAGAAAGCTGGTCCTACAAGGCTGTCTTATATTCTTCCCGGCGATATCGTCTTCGTGCCACAATCGAGGCTGGCGACAGCTGCGCAGATTTCTTTGCAGTTGCAAGATTTGTTCGCTGTGAACGGGATTTCGGGCAATGCCAGCTATCGTCTGGATGATGAAGAGTTCAACATTCAACCATGAACCGCCGACACGACCATAACACGACAAATCTTAAAGTCGTTGGCGATTCCGCGCCGCGACGCCCCAAATCAGATGGGACGCTATCGGACACGATCATCCGTCTGGTGGGTAAATATTGGGGCCTGGCGCTCGGCCTGATGGTGGTGTTCGGCGCGTTGGCGTTTGCTGGCTCTATGCTGATGCCCAAGAGCTATGAGATCTCGGCGAAAATCATCGTCCTCAATAAACGACTGTCAGATCCGGCGGCTGGCGCCGAAGACAATCCCTTTGTGCGCTATGAAAGCCCGCGTGCTGAAGATATGTTCACTGAGGTGGCGATCCTTTCCGCCCCCGACCTTTTAGAGCAAGCGCTGCTGGAGACGCGTCGAAATTATTTGGCGAAAGGCGTGACACCGCTGCCAGACGAGCTCTTGCCGGATTATCCGGACGAGATAGCCCAGATTCCTCCAGAGCACTTAAAGGAAATCGGTAAGCTCTTGGCGCTGAATGTTGTGCCGGGCGCCTATGTGGTGGAAATTGGATATGCCACGCAAGACCAAACCTATGGCTTGAGCTTCGTGAACACATATCTCTCCGCCTACCTGTCACGCCGACAGTCCCTGCTCGAGGACAGCGATGCTGCGACCTATTATGGCGACTCGCGAGAATATTACCGCGCACGCCTCGATGAGATTGAGGCAGAGATGCTGGCACTGCGTCGCCAAAGCCGCGTTGGTGATTTAGCGCGCGAGAAGGAATTGAACCTTCAGCAGCTGCAGATGGAAACGGAACGGGCGACGGAAGCGCGTGATCGCCGCCGCGAGGTTGAGCAAAGTGTCGCCTTTCTCAGTCGCGCTGTCGGCCGGTTTGACGCAAACCCCGAAACGGGCCCCGTCGCATTGCCGCCTGCGATCATCGATGATGCGATGGTCGAGGCGCAAAACCGTCTAGGCGACGCGCTCGAGAGCCTGAACCGTGCGCGCACAACGTATCTGCCTGGAAACTCTTCTATCCTTTCGGCCGAAGCGGCGTTTGAGCGCCAAGCGCAGATCTATGGTCGATTGATGAGCGCAGAAGTCGCCCAACTTCGAAGTGAGCTATCGCGCTTGAACGATACGATCGAAGCAAAGGAAGCCGAGATCCAAACGCTCTCCGACAGAAATATTCAGCTTGAAGATCTGATCGCCACCGAAGCGACGCTTGCGAATGAAAAACAAGCAACCTTGCAGGCCTTCTTAGGTGCGTCCTCTCGGTTAGATGCCGCCGAAGCGGCGGATGCCAGCGGTGCCCGCGGCTATTCCAGCGTTCGGGTGCTCCAGTCGGCCACATTGCCTGCGGAACCGATGGGGTTCTCTTGGAAAGTGCTCACAGTGTTGGGGCTTATGGCCGGCGCATTGGCGGCTGGTCTGATTATTTTAGTGCGGGAGCTGACGGCCCCCGTTGTGACGACAATGGAGGATGCGGAAGCGGTTTTGTATCCTGGCCGTCGGTCCTATCGAGACAATGCCTTCGGGTGAGGGGCGAGCCCATGCGCATCTTGCACGTTTTGAGCTCGCTTGGTCTTTATGGGGCCGAACGGGTCGTTCTCAACCTGATCGACGGCCTTCCCGATGCGCATGTAGAGGCTGCGCTTTTTGCCAAAGCAAATGGGGCGCATGAAGCCTTCGCCGAAGCCTTGTCGGCGCGCGGCGTGACGGTTCATCTCCTGCCTGACGGCTTGCGTCAAATGCTCAGGGCACGGCAGGCGCTTGGCGAGCTGCTGCGCAACCGGAAGCCAGATATCGTGCACAGCCACGGATACAAACCCAATGTGATCGCCGCCACTGTTTGCCGCTCTGGTCAGTTGCCGAGGCTGATCTGTAGCGAGCACGGGTTCACCGATAAGAGCGGGAAGTCAAAGCTCTATGGCGCGCTCGATCGTCAGGCCATCAAACGTTCGAGCGTGTGGCGTGTGTGCGCGGCATCTGGGCAGGTCGCCACCCGTTGTGCGGCCTCCGGCGTGGCGCAGGGCAAAATTTTGACGGTACCGAACGGTGCGCCGCCGATTCCGCAGGGCGAGGAGGCTGCACCGCGCACTGAGCGAGATATTGACCTGTTGTTCCTTGGCCGATTGAGCATCGAGAAGGGGGCCGACCTCTTCGTGGACGCGATCCCTCGACTTCAAAACCGACCAGGGAAGATCGTGATCGCGGGGGACGGGCCGCTTGCGCCAGTGTTAAAAGAAGCGGTATCGGCTTCGGGCTTGGTTGACGACGTCCACTTGCTCGGCTTTCAGCCCGATGCAGCGTCCTTGCTGGCGCGCGCCAAATGGTTGGTTTTGCCTTCGCGCACTGAGGCGATGCCGATGTCATTGCTTGAAGCCTTCGCGCGCGGCACCCCTGCGATCGCCACGGCCGTGGGCGAGGTGCCGTCTGTGTACGCGCAAGGCACCCCTGGCCGCCTCTTGCACGCTGTTGGAGACCCCGCCGCGCTCGCCTCAGCACTGGATGAAGCGTTAGCAGCGGATACGGATGTTTGGACGGGCTATCAAAGGGAAGCACTTGCCCTCGCCAAAGGCCCTCTCGGCTTTGACAAATGGATCGCCACCTGGCGCGGGATTTATGCCGCTGCCACCGGTGGCGATGACCGCGTGACTGACGCTTCGAAGGCACAGGTGGCGGCATGAAAGGTGAGGTGCTCTTTCCCCCCGCAGTCCTCGCAATCGTGGCGGCTGCCGGCATCGCGCTGTTAACGCCTTTTGGCATGCTGGTGCCTTTTGCCATTGCGGGGGTCATCGCGGGGGGCGTTCTATGGGCTTATCCGATCCTAGCGGTTTTCGTTTTGGTCGGTCTTGCCCCTTTCGCATCACTTATGGAGATCGGCCCGATCACACCAGGCAAGCTCGCGGGCGCAGGCGGGCTGGGCGTGATGATCGGGCAAATTGCCTTCGGTCAGCGGTCTCTTGGCGAGCTTGCAACAAAGATGTGGATCCCCATCGCCGCGATGGTGGCGATTACGTTCTTCGGCGTGGTATTCATTAGTGAAAGTCCGTTTGCGCTGGCGGTGCTTCGTAAGCTGATTACCGCGGTCATTCTTTTTGCGATTGTTCTCTACTGTGCACCAGATTTGAAAATCAGCACAGCCACCAGGATCCTGGTGATTGGGGGAACGCTGCCGTGTCTCGCGGCTCTCTTGATCGATACGAGCCACATCGAGAACGGTCGCGCGACAGGGTTTCAGAACGATCCTAACATCTTCGCGATGTTCATCCTTTACACGATGCCGCTCACTGCGACGCTCATCATACTTGAGAAGAAATGGTGGGTGCGGGTCGGGCTTGGGTTGGCACTTCTCATCCAGTTGCTTTCATTTCTGGAGGCCGGGTCTCGCTCGGGTCTGTTGGTGCTCGCGGCCTCTTGTTTGATCCTTGTGCCGATGGCGTGGCGTGCATTCAGAGCATTGAATTGGGCACAACGCCTTTCATTGATGGGCGCTGCTGGCGTCATGTCGCTGCTCGCGCTGGCTGTGGCGCCAGACAGCTACAAAACGCGGATCGTGCAGCTTCTACCTGGCTCCACGATCGCCGAGCCCGACCGGTCAATTGGTCGACGCGCGTCTTATATCGAGGTTGGCGCCGAGATGATCGCTGAATCACCTGTGTTCGGCAAAGGCCCAGGAAGCTTTCGCGATCGTTTCGCAGAGAGTGGCCAAGCCATCCAATATGCAAGTAGTAAGGAAGTGGAGTCGCTTTGGCGTCGCGCGCACAATTCCTATCTCGAGATCACAGCGGAGACAGGCCTATTGGGACTGTCCGCTTTTCTCGCGCTGCTTGCCAGCGTCATCGCCAATTTCCAATGGGTGCGGATGAAGGCACTCGCGATCGACTCGCCAGATACATTCGTCTTGGCTTCCGGATATTTGATCAGCTTCGTCTGCGGGGCGATGTTTCTGATGTTTTTGACGCACCATATTCATGAATATCTGTGGGCGTTTGCGGCGCTGTCCGTCATTTGGCGGCATCGGCTTGAAGCGTTGTCGCCCGCAGTTGCGCCGACGAAGGCCTGAGCGATGGTGGCGTTCGGGATCTTCATCATCTGCCTATGTGTAGCCGTGGTTTTGCTCACCTACATGGGTTATCCGCTGGCTATTTTGATAGCGTCTCGCGGTAAAACGCTGTCGCAAGAAGCTGGCTTTCCTCCTGGCACCGCGTTGCCGAGTGTAAGCGTTATCATCTGTGCGTATAATGAGGAAAAAGCGATTGGGCAAAAGCTGAAAAGCGTGGCGGCAACCGACTATTCAGGCGAGATGGAAGTTTTGGTTGGCGACGATGGGTCGACAGATCAGACCGAGAGCGAAGTGGCCAGTGTCCTTTGGCCAGCGTGTCGTTACGTTAAATATCCTCGCCAGGGGAAAGCCCGGGTATTGGCGGACTTGGTTGCGCGCGCCACCGGCGATATTCTGGTCTTTACCGATGCCGATCCCATTTGGCGACGTGATACCCTCCGTCAGCTGATCGCGCCCTTTGCCTCGCCGGCCGTCGGTGCTGTGGGCGGACACGTGATGACCGCCAAAAAAGCGCGTCGCATGGAAGAGGGCGATGGTGCGTTTCGACGGTATGAGAACTTTATCCGAACGACAGAGGATCGCCTATTTGGCGCCATTTCCGCTGATGGTGGGCTTTTTGCGATCCGGCGGGGTCTCTATCAAGCGCCGCCCGAAGGCGTCACAGACGACTTTTTCATCAGTACAGCTGCGGTCGCGAAGGGGAAGCGGATCGCTTTTGCCGAGAGCGCCATCGCGGAGGAAGAAAGTATCGTCTCGCCACTCGCCCAATGGCGGCGACGACTTCGCATCACTGTGAGAGGTTTGGCATCGGTCTATGCGCGGCGTGAGCTTCTCTCGACGAAGCGATATGGTCTTTATGCGGTTGGTCTCTTCTTTCACAAAGTAATGCGTCGGGTTGCGCCGCTATTCTTGTTTGTGGGTGCGGTCGTCGCACTGATCATGTTGCTGACCAGCGCGACTTACTGGCAGGTGGGGCTGCTTGCCGTCATTGGCTTCGCCTTTTTGCTGCTGCCTTTGATCGCCGATGTGCAGGTTCCGAAGATCGTCTCGGTGGGCAGTTATGCGTTGCTTCATCTTGGCGGGCTTGCCGCGGGCACGATTCTTTTCCTCGCGGGAAAGCGTTATGTGCAGTGGTCGCCAGCGAAAGAGCGCCTGGTGCAGGCGACGGGCGGTGAAGAATGACGTCCCAATTGCTTCAGCAAATTGCTGCGCGGTCGAACGCCTATCGCACACTGCTCAAAGGGAAAGTCACGGTCCTTACCTATCATCGTGTCTTGCCCGAAGACGATCTCACAGCTGAAGATATTTCTTGGGAAATGGCCGTCACGAAACCGGTCTTCTGCGAGCATTTGAAGTTCCTACACGATGAATTTGTTGTCATCGATGAGGAACAACTGGTGCGTTTCCTCGACGGTGAGGATCGACTCCGGCCCGACCGCGCCTATGTCGCTATCACGTTCGACGATGGGTGGCGCGACAATTTCGATCACGCATTTGATTTGCTGCGGCAAACTAAGACTCCGGCCACGATATTTCTGTGCACGGCGCACATCGACAATGGCGCGCCCTTTTGGTGGGCTGCGCTCGAGCAGGGCGTAAAACAGTTCGGGATTGATGAAACACGCCGCCAACTTCAGATCATCGCCAATCAGGACTCGGAGCCCGTAAGCTCGCCTTGGGCCACGCCTGACGATGTGCCGACCCTCCGATCGCTGACCGCTGTTCTAAAACAGATGCCCGCCGACAAGCTGACTAACCTCATCACACATTGGATCGTAGCCTACATGTCTGAAACGACGCGAACGGTGATGACCTGGGAAGAGGTCAGCGAAATGGCGAGGGCCAGCATCAAGTTCGGTCCGCATACGCGCCATCACACCATTCTGCCGGGTCTGTCGCTCGAGCAGCAGCGCGAAGAAGTGGAAGGGTGCGCGGCTGATCTGGCGGCGCGAGGGTTAGATACGAGCGCGTTTTTCTGTTTTCCCAGCGGTGAGGTCGATGAGGCCAGTACCCAGGTCGTCCAGGCGGCGGGCTTTGATTACGCCTATGGGCTTGGTGGCGCGGCGTTTTCACCCAAAAATTATTCCCGACCGAGCGTGATCCCACGGCTTAATGTGGGTATGCACAATTCGGGGAGCCTGGGAGCGTTTAAATGGGCGCTGACAAAAGCTGGCATACGCGCGCATCGACAGCGAGCGCCGCAGAGCGGGCGCGCATGATCAGTCTAGCCATCGTGTCGGCCTTGCTGATGTCCGCGTGCTCTTCGGGCGGCGGGTCATCTGAGGGGAGCGGCGGTGATGTCGTGCCGCCAGCGCCGCCGTCGTCTGGGGGGGCGGGTGTGTCTTCACCGCAGCCCGTTGTCCCCAAAACGACCTGGCCCGATTTGCGCGATGGCGATCTGTTCGTGCGCGCGAGCAATGGGGCGCAACCGCTACAGGTGACCTGGCGCGCTGTGTTCCTCGCCGATCGCTCGACGGAACGCCTCTATTGGTATGGGCCAGATGGCCGCTTGCTTGAGACGATCGATATCGACCGAGACCAGCCCAACGGAAATCAGACGCTGAGTTTCAGCGGGGGGCAGGGTGATTATCGCCTCGTTGTGCCGGGGCGGAGCCGCCGCGCCTATTCGGTCACGGTGCCCGCTGGGCTCCCATCAGTCTTCGCGCCGGTGAAACTCCACATGGCACTCGAAGCTGACGCCGATCTGCCGCTCTACTGGTCCGGCCCCGTGCCAGCAGATGGCCTGCAGGTTCTCCTGCGATCCCATGAAGGCCAGGCAGCTGTTGATGTCGAGGCGTGCGCCTTGGCGACCGACGGCACTGTCACCGCGTGTAATGCGATCGGTCGGCTGACAAGCGAAGAAGGCGACGCCTACGAAACGGCGCCCGCGCTTGATGTATCGACGCTGCCAACCCTTGGGGTTCTGCGCGTGAAGCCCACACGCGATCGAAAGTTGAGCTTTTGGATCGATGATGCGCCGTCGATCTTCGCGCAGTCACCCAATGCGTGGTTCGTACCCGAATTTCCGACGGGTGACGTGATGGTCTCGTTGTCCCTCGACAGCGCCAGCCCTATGCCGACCATCGGCAGCTATTTTGAATTCTTCACACCGCCCGCCGAGCTCGCCGCGTTGCACGCGACCCTCGGTGTGACGCATGCGCAGTATTACGCGCCAGAAGATGTTCTGACACGCAATCCAGACCATGACGTGCCGATCATTGAAGCCTATCAAGATATCGGCGTGACTTCGCATCAGACGATTTTGAATGACACGCAACGCGATTCCGTGACGGCGGACGAAGCGGCGAGCATTTCGTTCTTTGCTGATTACATTGAGCGCCGCGCGGCACAGGGCCTCGGACCCGATAGTGTCGCCTTCATCGATGAGCCAAATCTGCGATACGGCTCATATAGTGCGTTTGAGGACTATTTCGTCGCGCAGGCATTGTCGGTGCGCGGCCTCGCCAGCGGTGGCGGCCCGGTTGTGAAGATTGCCGCACCGGAAAGCTCGCTGATGCGCAATGCCCCGTCGATGAGTTCGATGCAAGATCGATCGGGCATCGTTTGGGCCGAAAATCTGCTCACGGCGCATTGGGATTTGGTCGACATCATCTCCTGGCACGCCTGGAACATATTCGACATCGCAGCCCTGGATTTGGTGGCTGATGAAATCGCTGCGGTTGAGGCCTTAAACACCCAGCTGGCCGCAGCCCGCAGCGCCCCCCCCAAAGCGCTTGCGATCACGCAAACGAACATCAGTAGCGGTACGGAAATCAGCCCTTACGAAGTCGATACGTTCTTTGCGGGGCTTTGGTGGGCAACGCTGGTGTCCATCGTCGCCGAGCAAGGGATCTTGGATCAGATCAACTGGTTCAAGGCGGTTGATGAGAATGAGTATGGCAAAGGGCTCACGCGCTGCTCGCCAACCGCATGCGTGCAAAAACCGGTGGCGGACGTCTTTGGCTTCATCAACGCCAATCTCTTTGAGAGCCGCGTCTCCGCCCAGTCGGATCGTCACGCGGTGAAGTCTTTCGCAGTGGCCAATCCGGCAGGCGACGTTCATCTTTTCGTCGTGAATGGAGACTTTCGATCGTATCGGATCGAAATCATGGCGGATAGCGATGTGTGCTTCATTGAAGCTGTTCAGTTGACGGACGGCGATGCTGATAACGTCATCGAAGAATCGGTGCTGAGCGCGCCTGCGCTGCAAGAGCTGGCGCCCGCGTCGATCACGCTGTTCAAAGGGTCTCGAGGGGTCTGTCCGTGACAGGCGCCGGGATAAGCTTCTCTGTCGAGCCGCTGGATGTGCTGGGCGCGTTAGAAGCGGATTGGAAGGCGCTCCAGCGCGGGAAGATGTCATCCCCACCTTTTGGCTTTTTCGAGCTGCAAGCGGTTCGGGCGGAGCTCTTGAAGTCAGACCGGCGCAAGGATGTTCGTTTGCTGCTTGGCCGCGACGGGTCAAAGCTCGTGGCCGCTGCTCTTCTCGGGGTAAGGTCGCATCCGGTTTTCGGCCGGTTGGGGCTTTTAAGCGAAACTGGCGACCCCGCGCTCGATACTGTGTATACAGAGTATAATGATTTAATGGGCGTCGCCGATCAACCAGACCTCTGTCATGCCGCGCTGAAGGCCCTTTTTGCAGACGATGATCTTTCCCTCGACGGGATATCGCTGACGCGCGTGGGTCCTGAGGTGGCGGCGGCTTTCTCCGATGCTGGCGTGCAGCTTGGGTTGCGCATGACCCAGACGCGGCGCCAGGCTGCCTTCGCCGCAGACCTGACAGCGGCGGCAACGCTGGATAATCTCGTCGGCGCCTTGGGCAAGTCGACCAAATCGCGGGTTCGGCGCTCGATCCGGCTTTATGAGGAGGGGGGACAATTGCGGCTCATCGAAGCCGAGACGCCTGTAGCGCGAGCCCAAGCCTTCGATGCGCTGCTCACTCTTCATCGCCAGCAATGGGCGGAACGAGAAGTCGCATCGTCCTTCTTGGCTCCCACGATGCAGACATTCCATCGCGCCCTTATTGAGCGCGCATCAGAGGAGACCGCGCTGGTCTCCTTCATGCAAGGATCCACGCGCCTCGGGGTGCTCTATTACCTCACGGCCGGCAACCAAGTGTTCTATTACCAAAGCGGTTTTGCGGCCGCACCGGACAATCAGCATTTGCCCGGCTATACCGCGCACCTCCTGGCGATGGTGCATTTCGCCAGCAAGGGATATCGGCGATACAATTTGATGAGCGAGCACGGAGAATACAAAGCGCGGATCGCAAAAATTGAAGAGCCGCTGATCAGTCTCACCCTGGATCGTCCCAACTGGCGAACCGCGCTCCGGCGGGGTGAGCGGTCATTACGGCGCCACGTCAAATCGAAGATGGGACGCGTCTCGTCGTGACGGAGCGACCTGTTCCTGAGCCATCGACGGTGGGGCCCGAGCCGGCGCCAGGGCGAAGCGTCGAGCGCGTCTTGCACAATGCGTCGCTTACCCTTGCAACGCGCGGCGCAACGAGCCTCTTGCGCCTTATCCGGAACGTCATCCTGGCGCGCCTACTTGGGCCCTTCGAGCGCGGCGCGCTGAACGCGCTTTTCGCATTGATCGAAACGCTGATCTACGTGTCGGGCTTCGGTCTCGCGATGGCTGCCCAGAAGGAGGCAGCGAACGCCGAAGACCCCCATCGCGGCAATCTTGTTCTTCTCGTGCTAGCCACCGCGATCGGCTTGATCATCGCCGCATTGACCTTCGGTGCGCTCAGCACCGGCGTCTTATTCGCTGGGGCGGAACAAGCCCTAAAGCCGTTCGCCGCGATGTTCGCCATCATGGCCTTTATGATGTTTATGCGGAACATTGGCCATGCGCAGCTTGTGGGGGGAGAGCGGATTGCGCGCTCTAATGCCTTCCGGCTTGTTGAGGCGGTCTTGCTGATCGTCTTGGTGCTGATCCTCGTGATCGTGTTTGAAAAGGACCTGACGGCCGTCTCCTTCGGGTTTTTCGTTGGCTACGGGGTGGTCTTTTTCCTGGTTTATCGAAGTCTCTTCGCGGGTGGCGTGACCCGGCCGGAGGGGCGATGGCCAAGGGCGCTGACCCAGGTGATGAAATCGGGCCTGCGCAGCTATCCCGATGACGTGGCGCTTTCCGTTGTCTTTCGCGCTGACCTTTTATTCCTCGCCGCCCTCAAAGGGGCAGAGACAGCAGCTTTCTATGCCATCGCGCTCGTCGGGACGGAGGTCCTGGCGACGGTCTCCGAGTCCGTAGCCAGCGCGGCGGCGAAGAGCCTGTTGACACAACGGGAGGGCGAGCGGGCGCCCGACAAGCAGACCTTCGCCATGGTGCGGCTGACGCTCTATGGCGCGGTGCCGGGGGCCGTCATTCTCTCGCTCTTGAGCCCATTATGGGTCGGCGGCTTGTTCGGACAGGATTACCTGCCAGCGACCGTTGCTGTGCCTTGGTTGGCTGCTGCCGTCGCCGCGGCGAGCGTGCTGGCGTTCATCCGCCTCAGCCTCATCGGCAAGGGGTATCCCGGTTTGGTCTCCCTGGTGGCCAGCGTGTCCGCTGTGGCGAGCCTATTGCTCAATCTCCTCCTGATCCCGCCTTTCGGCATGGTCGGTGCAGCGATTGCCTCGCTGATCACATATGTTGGGATGACAGGGGTGAATGCGGTACACCTTGCCTATAGGGCAAAAATAAGCCCCATTCGATATTTCTGGGACCCCGAAACGGACAGAGCGATCGCACGTGCCGTGATCGCGCGCATGAAGGGGATGAGGGAGGGGCGGCAGTCGCCGCAAGAGACATGAGTGTAACTGCGCGCAGCTCAGTGTATGACCACTCACCGACGGCTGCGCATGCGGCGCGCCCACGCTTCAGCATCGTCGTCCCGGCATTCAATGAATCGGAGAATTTGTTGCGGTTGCTGCAGTCGATCGCCGCGGCGGCGGACGATGCTGCCACAGACATCCTCGTCGTTGATAATCACTCTACGGATGAAACAGCCGATTTGGCGCGCGAGGCCGGGGTGCAGGTTCTTCGGCCACCGCAGAAACAGACAATCGCGGCGTTGCGAAATTTAGGCGCGGCCGCGACCTCGGGCGAGATTATCGTGTTCATCGATGCCGATATGGAAGTCCCCGCGGATTGGTTCGACGTGCTGACAACTGAGTTTGACGACCCGACCGTGGACGGCGTTGGTATTGTCGAGGACATTCCCGCCGCGGCACCTTGGTTCGCGCAAATCTGGTCTCGGCGAACATTGGCGCGTCGGTCGAAGCGGCGAAAAGCTGATTTCTTGCCCGGTCGCAACATTGCCGTGCGCCGCGACGTGTTTGATCGGATTGGGGGGTTCTCGGATCAATTGCGCACCTCCGAAGACAAAGACTTTACGATGCGTGCGAAACAATCCGGTGCGGCGTTATACTCGCTGGTGCATCCCGGAGTTGTTCACTGGGGCTATGAGCGCGACTTTGCCGAGTGGTGCCGAAAGGAATTTTGGCGGCAGCGAAGCCATCTGGCGATGCTCGAACGCCATGGCGTTTCCTTGCGCTTACTGCGGTTCCCGCTATTGAGTTTGGCCCATTTGCTCGGCGTGTTGTTCTTCGTGGCGGTCGGCGGTCTGAATGTTTCGATGACGCTGCTAGTGGGTATTTGTCTCATCGCCCCAAGTTTGGCGCTGACCTTGGCGCACAAAGAAAGCCGTCGGTCGTTTCGTGATGTTCTCGCCTTCACCGGTTTGTATTTTTGTCGCTTTGTGATTGCGGGCGCGGCTGTTGCGACGGAAGCTATAGATCGGCTTCGGGCCGATAAGCCGCGGGGTAAGGCGTAAGCGTATGCGTTTGGTTCCCCCCAAAAAAACCTCAGGTGCGATGGCTTCGACCACCGCGAAGTTGAAACAGAAACTCCGCCGTGCAAAGCGGCGTGGGCTGACGCAAACGGCCGTGAAGGCATGGCATGACCATGTTTTCCGTATTGAGCGCGATATTGTCATGTCGCTCGATCTCGATCGCGCCAGGTTTGGGCCTGTTCAGCCGGGAGGCGAGTATAAGAGCCACGAGATCCTCGATTTAGGGTCGCCCGCATACATCCGACTCGCCTCAGCTTTCCCGCAGAAAGCGAAGTATTTTGCGGAGTATTTGAACACCGATTGTGTGATTTTCAGCCTAGAGAAAGATGATCGACCTGTCGGGTTTTTCATCGTGGCACTGAGCGATTTTTATGACCGGTATTACTATCGCCGGCTGATCAAGGTCGGCGATCATTCCGCCTATATGTTCTCCGTCTTTATCACACCCTCGGCGCGGTCACGTGCGGCGGCTTGGTGCTTGGGCAAAGGTGGGCTCTCAGCGTTGCAGGAAATGGGGCGCAAAGAAATTCGCGGATCCGTCAGTACACGAATTCCTTCGATCCGGCGCTTATACCGTTTGTTTGGCGCGCGTGAAACTGGCGAGCAAGTTCTCTTCTATAAGCTTTTTGTCTGGCGGTGGTCGCGCCTGGTGCCGTCAGCGGACGAGCCAGTTGCGACGCCAGCAAACCCGCCCTTGCAGCCCGCAACTGTTCCGGGTCCAGATGGTCAAAGCCATTAGAGCCTCATCGGTAGGGGGCTGAGGCGGGGGCATCATCCTCGCGCTCTTCGATCTCACCGTCCTCATCGGGAACCGCATTCCGGACGCTTTCGGTCGTGAACGCGACGAGGGCGATCACGCACGCCAGGCTGACGGTGAACACGTACGGCAATTGCGGCGCGATCGGATAAAGCGAGAAGGCGATCATGGGCGAGAAGATGAAGCCAGCCGCCATCATCGAGTGAGAGAGGCCGATGGCGCCGCCTTGTTCTTCCGGCTCGACCGCGATCGAGGTTGCCGCATTATAGCCCGGTAAGCCGAGACCCACGCCAAATCCGCCAAGCATCAACCCAAAAATCACCGGGCCCATCTGGCTTGAGAGAAAGATGAGGCTGTGCCCGCAAAGGATCAGGATCGGTGCAATCCGCAATAAGTGTTTGGGCGGAAGCTTGAACCGTTGGACGATGACGAGTTGTGAGAATAGCGATGCCATCGCATTCGCCATTAGCCCTACGCCCACCATTTGCGGCGCGACTTCCAATGAGAAGCCGAGCCGGTCGATGAAATAAAAACCGATGGTTTGCAGTGGAACGGCGTTGATCAGTCCAAAGAGGAAGCCAATCACGAGGAAGGCGCGAATGCGCTTGTCGTAAAAGTGGATGCGCTTTGGCTTCTGCCGTTCCTTCGGCGGCGTGGATTCTTGCAAGAAGAACAGCACCGCTCCGCCCATCAAGGCGCCGATCACGGCCATGGCGAAAAACGGCGCCGCTGGAGAGAGCACCGACACCATGGCGCCAAAGCCCGGGCCTAAGACCGAGCCGATGCCGAAGGAGGCAGAATACCCGGCCATGCCTGCAGTCCGGTTCGCTTTGGTGGTCCGGTCGGCAATATAGGCTTGCGCCGACGGTGGGCCCGCCGACCCGATGGCACCATAAATCGCCCGCGTGAGTGCCAGGAGGACAAAAAGCGGCCAACCCCGCACCACCCCGGCAATGCCCAGCTCCCAAACCAGCCCAAAGAACAGCATGGAAAAGACGAAGCCTGACATGCCGATCAGGATCATCGGCTTTCGCCCACGCTGATCACTTACGCGGCCCCATCGCGGCGCGGTGAGAACCCAAAGCGCGGCGGATCCGCTAAAAATGAAACCGACGAGGAAATCCGAGAGACCGATTTGCCGGGCGATCGGCGGGACCACCGAAAAGACAATGGTTTGGCCCATACCGGCGCAGAACGCCCCGACCATTAAAAGGGCCAGCGCGAGCTGGCGCTTATTCGGCGGTGTCGGGGTTTTCGAAAGTCGGGTCTGATCTGATGCGTCTATTTCCATGTGCTTTTCGCATGCTTCCGAAACTGCGTTTAGCGACCGCCGAAATGTTTGTCACAACGAATTCTGCAGATGGCGCGAAAGATCCGTCTAGCTCAACGCCCGGAAGGCAAGCGCGATGAAGCCTGCGTAGAAGGCGAGGAACACCGCATAATTGATCACCGCCCAAATGACGAAGGGACGGACATCGGACCAGCCCGTCTGCGCGGCAATGTCTGAGACAGCCCTCGCAATTTGGTTCACAAATTCGTCTTTGGATTCGCCTGCAAGGTGCAGCATCACCTTCTGCGTACGTCCCACGGGGCGCGCGGCCGCTTCGCTCAACACTCGATCGAAAACGGTGGCTGCGACAAGCTCACTAATGGCCTTTCGCGGCTGCCAACGGTGCCGGCGTAATTCCGCAAGGGCCAGGCGTAGGGTCGGCCAGGCCACGACGGCATCGCGAACGAAGAGAATGCTCAGCGCCGCGGACGCCGTGATGACGAACAGCTCCCCCGGCAGGAGGCCGACGGCATACGCAATGAGGAGCGCGCAGACCACGGCCAGCTTGAGGAGGAAGTTCAGTCCCACCTGGCGGCTTCGCTCGATCAGATAGCTGCGTGCGTGGCGTTTAATCTGATCCCGAGCGGCCAGGGCCGCCTCTTCCACAACCTTCTGTTTTTGGCGGTCGAGTTCACTGCTGAGCGCAGAGCGGCCCAGGGCGACACCGGTGGCCGCGGCAGAGGCGAGGAGAAAGATGGCGCGGATCACAACTGGGCTTGGGTATAGGACATGGCGGTGGACGCGAACTTAAGGGCCGTTCTCCCGCCGCGCCACCATGAGGGGAACGAAGAAACCACAGCTCGGGGCGAAAATGGCCAGCGCGCTTTGGCTCTCCATTGCAGTGCGGACATCTTTCCCATAGCTTACCAAAAGGTTGAGGTTTTGGTGGGACGGGGCTGCACGCATGACTTCAGAAGTGGTGTTGATGAACCGCCAGGCGGTAGCGATGGCAGCGGACAGTGCCGTGACCATCTCGGGCCCTGATTATCTCAAGACCTATAATAGCGTTGATAAACTCTTCCCCCTTGTCGCTGACCAGCCTGTCGGCGTGATGATCTACAACAATGCAGAGCTCATGGGCACGCCATGGGAAACGCTGATTTCGATGTATCGCGACCAGGCTGGCGGCAAAGGATTTGACACCGTCGACGCCTATGCGCGCGACTTTATCGGCTTTTTGTCCGGCAATGGCGATTTGTTTTCGACCGAAGCTCAGGACCGGGAATTCTGCAAACACGTGGCGGTGGTGATGAGCATCGTCGCCCAGGACTTCGATTTCCAGGTGCACCAATTCCAGCGGAGCGGTGCGGGTAAGTTGAGCGAACACGTCTCGTCGATTTTCGAGTTCGTCGTGGATCAGCTCTATAACGACTACAATACGCAAATCGATGGCTCTGCGCGGCGCGATCTCGAATGCTTCGCCCAAGGCACCGCGGAAAAGCTCGCGCGCAGATATGCCGGGCCGATCGCTGACATAACGAATAGCCTGATTGAGGCGCTGAAGAACGAATTCGCGGCATTGAGCGTCTCCCCGAGAACCCAGAAGCGCCTCGAGGAGATCGCCATCCTGTCGGTGACGCGGGATGCCTTTTTTGAGCATTATACCGGGGTGGTGTTCGCGGGGTTCGGGCGCCGTGAGACCTTCCCCTCCATGCGCAGCTATTTGACCTCGACCGTCGTGCTGGGGACGATGAAGCACCGGCAAGATCGCTCCGCCAACATGTCCGCTGATAGTGGTCCGGTGATCCAGCCCTTCGCGCAGGACCGGATGATCCGCACCTTCCTCATGGGGATGGACGAATATCTGCGCGGCTATTTGTTTGGAGAGACGATCCGCTTATCCATGCATTTGGTGACGGATGTCGTCGGGCGCGCGCCGGGGCTTACGGACGATCAGCGGGCGAAGCTTTTCTCCGATTACTCAGAGAATAATCTGGGGCCGGCGGTCGGCGCGTTCTTCAGTGCGATCGATAATTATCAGTACAAGGTGCACACTGCGCCAATTTTGCGGGCGATTCAAACCCTGCCGAAGAAAGAGCTTGGCGAGACGGCGGCGTCACTGATCAAGCTGAATTCGTTCCAGCAAAAAGTGATGAACTCAATCGAGACGGTCGGCGGGCCAATTAGTCTCGCGACCATCACGCGGAATGAAGGCTTGGTGCTCGGCAAAGATCGGCCGGAGCTTTAACGGAGAAGACCATGGCGAAGGACCGGCTGTCACAAATTTGGGATCGGTTTTCCACGCGGACATCGCTCGATGTTTCCTCGGTCGATATTCGGCACACGCCGCGTCCTGGTTTTGACCGGCAAGCGCGGCCAGGCGAGGCGGCGGATCCGATGCAAGGTTATCGCGCGCCAGAGCTGAAGGACGTGCCAGATCCCGTGGCTGCAGCGCTGCAGACGATGCACGCACACCAGCAAATGGAACCCAAGCGCGGACGTCGCGCGCCAACGGCGCCGCAACCCGGTCAGGCTTTCGGTGCCGGGGCGGATGCGCCGCGTCACGCCATTCCGCCAGCCTCAGGCCTCGATCAGACGCTGTTGGCCGATCTCGCCTTCACGCGTTCGAAAACCTCACGGCCTGAGGGCGACTACATTACCTACGCGGCGGCACGCCAAGCAGAGTGGCAGCGGCGCAAACGGAAGAAGTTTCTCGGCCTGTTCTAGTCAAACCCGATCACCAGGCAATCGGGATGAGTCCGGCCTGCGTGATGGGCAGCGCCGCCGCCGCACCCATGGCCAAATAGGGCCCAAAACGTACTTCGGATTGTAAGCCCACTTCCTTTCCGCGGAGCGCGCCCCACGCGACAACGATGAGGGCGCTGCCTGCGGCGAACAGCACAATGATGGGGAGAGCGAAGGGGCCACTGACGCTTCCGGCGGCAGCGAGGAGTTTCGCATCGCCCCCGCCGAGGCCGTCGATCCCGCGCCAAAGCCGATAGCCCCAGGCGAGCGCCGCAAGGCTCGAAAAACCGATGGCGGCACCCGCCATGCTCATCGCGGGCGAGGGGGTGGTCGCGAGGGGGCTCACAGCCAACCCCAAGCCAATCAGCGGTAACGTGATCGCATCGGGGAGAAACCCAGTGTCTTGGTCGATCAGCGCGAGCGCCATCAACCCGCAGAGATAAATGACCATCGCAATGGCCAACGGGCTCAGTCCATATAGCGCGAGGCTCAAAACCCCAGCCGCAGCGGCAGCCAGCTCGACCGCCAAATACCTCCGTGCAATCAGCGCGTTACAATAACGGCAGCGGGCTCGTTTCATTAGAAAGCTGACCACCGGGATCAAATCGATCGCCGACAACGTTCGGCCACACTTCGGGCAATAAGAGCGCGGTCCTGCGAGGTAGGAAACGCCAGACGCCGGGGCAGCCGGATCATGGACGAGCCCGAAGGCGTGGGGACCACGGCTAACTAAGACGGATACGAAGCTGCCCAAGCAGGCTCCAAAGGCAGCAAAGCCGAAATAGGTCGCCCAAAGCGTTATTGTTGCATTCGAAAGCATGATTTCGCGTCTTTAGGGTCTCGGGGTCGCAAAGGCGCTCACGACAGCGTGAGACTGGTTCCTCAATAGTGGCAGCGATGCAACGTTTTTCGCGGTTTGCGCAGGGACGGCGCCGTGAGTTTTGGCAGTCTTGGGGCGAATGGCGATTTTGTCACAATAGTGTTGTGTTCGACCTCTATGGGGGCAGAAGCGGGACTCGAGAAGGGTCCCTCGATGCATATTCTGTTCACAAACTGCCTTAGGGGGCAAAGCATGAAATACCTCTCTTCTATCCGCGGTGGGCTTCTGGCGACGAGCGCGTGCGCCGTTCTTGCAGCCTGTTCTGGCAGCGGCGACGTCGCGAGCGTTGGCGATACCGGTTCAGTGACCATCGGCGGCGGCACGCCCACGACACCTGCTCCGGGCGGCGCCGATGGGGTGCTGAACTTCCGCAGCGGCGCCGACTGTGCGGACGGTTCTTCTGAGCAATCGTTCACGGTCGGCGGTGTCGACATTACCGCGTGTCAGCTCACCGGTACGACGCTGACCGGTAGCGCCACAATTGGCGGCGACGGCAACGTCTACTTCATCGCACCAGGCGATACCTTCTTCGTCGGTGAAAACCTGATCACCAATCCTTCTGGGGCCACCGGCACGCTGACGATCCTGCCCGGCACGATCCTCGTCGGCGGCGATAGTGAATCAACACTGGTTGTCTCACCGGGTTCGCAGATCATTGCGGATGGTGAGCAGACCAACCCGATCATCATGACCTCGGCGAATGACCTTCTCGACGCCGACCAAGCGACGGATTTGACGGCGCTTGCGGCGGTCAGCGATGGTGTTTCCAACGGTGACCCTGCTGCGCGCGGTGAGTGGGGCGGTCTCGTCCTTAACGGTCTTGCGCCAATCAATGCTTGCCCTGGCATCACCGGCGGCACCGTCGACTGTACGAAAGATGGCGAAGGCTTCTCGGGCCTCTTCGGCGGGAACGACCCGGCCGACAATTCGGGTATCCTGAACTATGTCCGCGTTCAGTATCCGGGCAACAACTTCTCAACCACGAACGAGCTGAACGGCATCGCCTTCCAAGGTGTCGGTAACGCCACGCAAGTGACCAACGTCCAGGTCCACAACAGCTCGGATGACGGCGTTGAGTTCTTTGGCGGTACTGTCAACGTCAGCAACCTTGTCCTGACCGGTAACGGCGACGACTCCATGGACTGGACTGACGGCTGGGTCGGCTCTGCACAATACGTTGTGATCGTCCACACCGACGGCGACGCAGACAACGGTTTTGAGGGCGACAACTTCGGCGATGACGCGAATGCGCTTCCTCAGTCTACGCCTTACGTTTCGAACTTCACGATCGTCGGTCTGCCGAACGACCCTGAAGGTGAAAGCGATGACGGCATGGAGCTCCGTGCAGGGACGGCCGGTACTTTCATCAATGGTATCGTGGCCAACATGGGCGAAAAAGGTCTCGACTTCACGCAAGAGGGCACGCTCACTGATGTCCCCGAAATCGACTCGGTCTTCTTCGGCGGCAATACGGGTACGCAAGTTGACAGCGACGCCGAGACCCAAGCGATCTTCGCAGCTGGTACCAACAACCGTCAGCAGCCGTCCAACACGCTCAACGGGGTGTTCGCCGGTTCGACCGAGCAAGCAACGACGCCGACCACGATCGGTGACGGGCGTCTGAACTCAGCCGGCAGTGCCTTTATCGGGGCGTTCCCTTACAGCGTTCAGGACACCGCGGGCAGCTTCATGGCGGGCTGGGTTCTTGATGCGCCGTTGCCAGCGACGGTCAGCGCCGGCTGCCCCGCCGGCACTTCAGAGCAACCTGCTGAAGCAAGCCTCGTGGCCAGCCGTTCTGAAGATCGCGTCTGCGTCCTCACCGGCACGATCACCAGCGACGTTACGCTGACCCGTGGCAACCTCTACAAAATCCAAGATGTTGTCTTCGTGGGTAGCGACATCGACGGTGCGACACCTGATGCGGCTTCGCTGACCATTGATGCCGGCGTAACGCTCTTCGGTGATGACTCCGAAAGCTACATCGTCGTGTCACGCGGCAGCGAGATCTTCGCAAACGGGACAGAGACCAACCCGATCGTGATGACAGCACGCGCCGACATCGAAGGGACCACGACTGCGACCGACCGTGGTCTTTGGGGCGGTCTGGTGCTGAACGGCCGAGCGCCGATCAATGCTTGCCCTGGGGTCACAGGCGGTACAGCTGACTGTGAGAAGGACGGCGAAGGCTTCTCTGGCCTGTTCGGCGGTGATGATCCGGAAGACAGCTCAGGTGCCCTTCGCTACCTCCAAGTTCGCTATCCCGGTAACAACTTCTCGACCACCAACGAGCTGAACGGCATTGCCTTCCAGGGTGTCGGGAGCGACACCGATGTCCAGTTCGTCGAGGTTTACAACAGCTCCGACGATGGCGTCGAATTCTTCGGCGGCACCGTGAACGCGAAAAACCTGGTTCTGATCGGGAACGGCGACGACAGCCTCGACTGGACCGACGGTTGGACGGGTAATGTCCAGTTCGTGATCATCGGTCACACCGATGGCGACGCGGATAACGGCTTCGAAGGCGATAACTTCGGCGACGATGCGAACGCTGAGCCACAATCGACCCCGACCATCGCCAACTTCACCATCATCGGCTTGCCTGCCGACCCAGAGGGTGAAAGCGATGACGGTATCGAGCTTCGCGCTGGGACGGCCGGTGAGATCTACAACGGTATCGTCGTGAACATGGGCGAAAACGGCTTCGACTTCACCCAAGAAGGCGTGTTGCCGACCACGCCGCTCCTTGACGGTGTGAAACTGGCTGACAACGGTACCAACATCGCGGACGCCGAATCGTCGACGATCTTTAGTGCGGGTGCGAACAACCAAATTCTCGGTTCTTCGCCGCTCATCGGTGACAGTGAAAGCTCTGCATTCGACCTAATTCCGAATGTTGCGCTGACGCCGGCAACTGTCGATGAAGATCGGGATCCAATGACGCCGAACACCTTCATCGTCGACGCGCCTTACGTCGGTGCGGTCGAGAACGATGCCGACAACTGGTACGTGGGCTGGACCTTCGGCCTTTAACGCGGTCTGCCCTGGCGCTTCGGCGCCAGGGCAACGCAGACGGTTTCAAAATGAATTGCCCCGAGGGGCGGAGAAGGTTGGTCATGAAGAAAATGGGTTCTTATTTGCCCTCGGCAGCGCTCGCCTTAGCGCTGATGGGCGTGGGGGGCAGCGCGCTCGCCCAAGACGATATCATTGTGGTTCGAGGGACACTGTCGCCGGATCCTCAACGTCAAACCCCGGAAATCGCAAACGTGTTGAATGCGGACGCGCTTGCGCGGATCGGGGACAGCGACATCGCGGGCGCTCTTCGTCGCGTGTCCGGGATCTCTGTGACGGGGGGGCGTTTCCCGGTCGCCCGCGGGTTGAATGAGCGGTACAGCGCAGTCACGCTGAACGGGGTTCCGATCCCGTCACCTGAACCGCTTCGCCGTGCTGCGCCGCTCGACATTATCCCAACGAGCGTGATCGGTGGATCTGTTGCGCAGAAAACATTCTCGCCTCAATTTTCCGGTGAGTTTGGCGGTGCAGCAATCGACCTTCAAACGATTGCTCGGCCTGCCGACGACTTCTTGAAATTGGAAGTCGGGTTCGCTGTTGATACAGAAACAACCCTCAAGGACGGCTTGTTCTACGAAGGGTCGGGTAGTGACGTCTACGGTTGGGATGACGGATTGCGTGATCTCCCTGGTCTCGCTGCAGAAGTCATCGCAACGGGCACGCCGTCGGATCAAGCCGCTTTCGACACGAGCTTCGAACAAGACGACACGCTCTTGATCGCTCAAGACGATGTGCCGGCCGATGCCAGCGGGTCGGCTACATTGGGTAAGATCTTAGATCTCGACAACGGTTTTGCGATCGGGTCCACCACTTATGTGGGGTACTCAAACGAATGGGAGCACCGTGAGGGTTTCGCGGATCGGAACGACGGTTTCGCCGGTGGTGTGTTCACCGGTCAGCCTCAAGAGTTCTCATTTGTCGAAACGCGTCAAAATATTCAGCTCAATGCGTTGAATACGACGGGCTTTCAGTCGCCGAGTGGCGATCACGAAGTGGCGCTCACCACATACATTCTTCGTGATACGCTGAAGCGGGCGCGCGTTGCAGATGTGATCGCCGTACGGGACGTCGGCGACGACCCACTACGCCAGGAAAATACAGACTGGATCGAACGCCAAATCTGGCAAGCGCAATTAAACGGGAACCATCTCTTCCCAAGCTTGATGGATTTGGAGATGAATTGGCGTCTTTCTTACGGTCAAGCTGATCGGGATGCGCCGTACGAACGGAAGACAACTCGTCAGCTCCTGCCTGACACAAACCAATACCAGTTCTTCAACAACACCAATACCGACAACACCTTGGTCTTCTCGGAGCTGTCCGACGAGAACTTCTTCGCGGCAATGGACTTCACTTTGCCATTCGAAGTTGCCGATGCGTTCGTCGAGTTCAAGTTCGGCGGCTCGTATACTGACAATAGCCGCGAGACGAGCCGGAACGTGTTCAGCTTTGGTGGTGATACACAGCTGTCGGACATCAATCTCGCCGTGGCGCGGACGGATATCATCTACAGCGATACCGTTCTGGCCTCGGACATTCTCGACATTGAATACGTCAACACGCCGCAGGAGCCGGACAGTTCAACCGGTGATCTGGAAGTCTACGCTGGCTACCTCATGGCCAATGTTGAGCTGACAGATTTCATTAGCTTCTCTGGCGGGGTTCGGTACGAAGACGGGACGCAGGAATCAACGGCCCAGTTGATCCGTCGTCCTGATCTTGCCACGCCGTTCCCGTCGATTGAGGAAGAGTATTTCCTGCCGTCGGCAACCGTGACGTGGGAAGTTGTGCCTGATCTTCAGGTGCGTGCAGGCTACTCGCAAACGATTGCTCGGCCACAGTTCCGCGAATTGGTGTTCTCGGACTTCCTCGATCTCGATTATGATATCGTTCTTCGCGGGAACCCGTTCCTCGAAAACGCTGAGCTGGATAACTACGACATCCGTGCAGAGTATTACTTCGGTCGCGGTGAGTTCGTGACATTGGGTGTCTTCTACAAAGAGATCGACAACCCAATCGAGCAATACAAAACGACGGGCGAGGATGAAGCCTTCAGCTTTATCAACGCACCGAGCGCGGAAATTTTCGGGGTTGAAGCTGAGTTCACCAAACGCTTCGCGCTTGAAGATTTCCTCGATGCGGACTGGGTTGCAGGCAAAGACCTGTTGTTCTCTACGAACTACACCTACTCAGATTCTGAGGTCCAAGCATCGGCCGGCGACACGGTTATTCTTACGACACCAACGCCAACCGGTGTGACTGCGCGTCCTCGGCCGGCAACACAAGTGATCAACGATGGGCGCCAGCTTGTCGGTCAATCTGATCACCTGTTCAACTTCCAGCTTGGTATCGAGGATCCTGAGACCAATCTTAAAGCGACGCTTTTGCTCAATTATGCGAGTGAGCGCGTGGTGTTTGCAGAAGCCTTCGCTGGCGAAAGCAGCCCGCCAGCCGTGGTTGAACAGCCGCCGGTCTCTCTTGATTTCGTCTATTCGCAAGACGTTGAAATCGCGGGCGGCATCTATGGCCTCGGCTTGAAGGTTCAGAATATCCTCGGCGAGGACTTCAACACGTTCCGCGAAGACAATGCGGGCACCGTTAATCCGTTTCTGGAATACGACCAGGGGACAGAGTTCTCGGTTAGCCTTAGCCGCGAATTCTGATTGCGAACTGAGCGATAAAAATTGGAAGGCGGCGCTTCGGCGCCGCCTTTTTGTTTCCGGCCAATGCCGTCATGGTTTATGAGCCATTAACCGAATGAACTCATAAACCTAAAGCAATGTCGCCGCGTGGTTTTTTACGCTAGTACGCGGACGTCAAATTCGGTTGTAGAGAGTGACGCGCCCTGTGGTCTCAATGGAACTCACGGACTCCCACGTCGCTGACGATGACGAAACGGTCTCACGTCAGGTCCCGTCGCGGCGGAAGAATACGCCGCTGCAGCGCCGCCTTGGCGTGCGTCTGGTCGAGGGCGCCTACGTCATGGTGCTGGGCTTTTTGGCTGTGCAGCTCATTTATACGCTGCTCACGCCGGTGCCTCGGCCGACCGTGACAGATCCAAGAACGGGTGGCCAAGACGTGATCGACTTGAGCGTTTTGGGTCGATTTGATCCCTTTATCGGCAGTGCGCCTGCCGTTTCGGCGGCGACATCTGCGCGGGTCGAAGAGACCCAGCTCGATCTCAAATTGGTGGGCGTCTATGCAGCTGATGAGCAATCTTCTGCCGTCATTCGCACGCGAGACGGGAAACAGCGGCCTTACTTTATCGGCGATGAGATCGTGCGCGGTGTCACCTTAGAAGAGGTGCGCGCCAACCAAGTCATTCTTCGCCGTGGCGGCGTGTCAGAGGGTCTGAGCCTCGAGGGCCGTGAGGGGTTCGACAGCGTCGAAGCGGGCAGCCCCACTGCGCCTTTGGTCGCCGCCGCGCCATCTGCGCTGGACGATTACCTTCGTGTCATGGCGCCTGAAGACGAGCAGGGGCTTGTCCTGTTTGCGGGCCAAAATCCGACGTTTTTTCAAGCCTCTGGCTTGCTTGATGGCGACCGCCTTCTTGCCATCAACGGTATCGCTGTGAATAACAGCGTCGAGGAAACCCTGTCCGTACTGACCCGCCAGATGGCGCAGGGCACAGTCACGCTAACGGTGGAGCGACGCGGCACGCCGGTTGATATCCGCGTCGATCCAATGGGCTTCAACTTATGACTTCTCTACGCCGCGTTTTGGCTAGTTCGGCCGCCGCCCTTGCTCTTGCAGGGCTAACGCCTGTCGCCGTCTCACATGCCTATGCGCAAAATGGGGCGACACTGAATTATGAGGGGGCGGATCTCGCAGCGGTCGCGCGAGACGTCGCATTGCGCACGGGGCGCATCTTCGTCATCGACCCGCGCTTGTCCGGGCGGGTCAACATCGTGTCACCACCTGGCGTAACGCTGAGTCCAGACGAAGTTTGGGAAGTTTTCTTGGCGACGTTGCAAGTCAACGGGTTCAGCGCGGTTCCCATTGGCGACCGCGAGTATAAGATTTTGCCAAGCCAACAAGCGATCCGCGAGGGGGGCACGAGTGGCTCCGCGTCGGGCGGTGCGTCGACGGTGACGCGCGTCGTCCCACTGCGTCATGTGGCGGCGGCGACGGCTGCGGCCAATCTTCGGGGTCTCGTCGGCGAAAATGCCATCGTGACGCCGATCAGTGAAAGCAATTCGCTCATTGTCGTGGATTCGGCGGCGAATATCCGCCGTGTGCTGCAGGTGCTGAGCGAGATCGATGTGGACACCTCCGTTGTTCGCTCGATCCGGCTTGAAAATGCGCCGGCGAGCGAGGTGGCCAACACGTTGGTTGAGATCATCAACTCGCAGGCTGGAAACGGTCAGCGACCTTCTTCGACAAGCGTGGTGGCCGTCGATACATCGAACACGATCATTCTGCGGGGGGACCCACAGGAAGTCGCGCGGCTCGAGCCCATCGCGCGTAACCTCGATGATGAAGGCGTCGGCGAAATTTCTCTCGATACGGTTTATCTCAATCATGCCGATGCTGAGCAAATTGTGCCGATCATCCAAAATTTGATCGATACAAGCCTTGGCGGAGGCGAGGGTGCACCTGTCACCGGTTCGCGTCCTTCCGTTGGGTTT
>CAYFHK010000010.1:0-38000 GCA_964342585.1 uncultured Caulobacterales bacterium
TCTCCTTGTCGACGGACTCTCCATTCAAATGAGGGACCAAACGGGGCGCAGGTCAGGTCCACAGAAGTGTGGACCAACGTCAGACCGAACTGAGAACCAAGAATCGATTTTGGGTCACGTAAGTGATTGAAAATATTGGATAATAATTATGGAATGTGGCACGTCACTCGCGCCACTTTTCTTTTTTACCTTTTCCAATCTTGCCGCTTAGCGTTGGGCGCCTCGCTCGCTTCTATCGAAGTGAATTTGATGGGCCGGCGCTCGGTTCGTCTAAAGAGCTTAGCCAGCTAACAGCTTCGTCGGCATCCACAGCCCCATGGCGATCATGACGAGGTTCTCGGTCAAGCTTAGAAATCCTAAGGGCACGTTGGACTCGCCGCCGACACACGCGCATTTCAAATCCCGCTTGTCGATATAGACGGCCTTGAGAACCGAAATCGCGCCAACCGTCCCGATGAAAAGGGCGATCGGTGCACCGAGCAAAGCCAAACCCCCGCCTGCGATCATCAGCACGGCTGCCAGTCCTTCTGCAAAGGCATAGAGATAGCTGTAGGGCACCCATCGCTGCGCGAGCAGATCGTAGTTCAGAAACATAGTGGAGAAGCGTTCGACATCGCGTAGTTTTTGGATGGCGAGCACCGCCATGGAGAAGGCGGCAAACCACTCAATACCCCGTAGGCTGAACGCACTGCCGGTGGCGACGAAGCTTGCGCCCCAAGCCATCAGTGCACAGACGCCGAAGATCACAAGTACAGGAGTATAGGTCTTGTTGTCCGGTTTCTGCACGCGATTGCTGAAATGCGCCTGCAACGCATCAAAGCCGCCAATGCGTTGGCCATCGATGAAGGCTTGCGGGGTTGTTTTAACCCCATGCTTTTCTTTGAACGCATCGGTTTCTGCCCGCGTTCGCAACGGACGATCCTCAACAGTATAGCCCTTCCGTTCGAGCAACCACTTTGATTTGAGGCCATAAGGGCAAGTGTGGCCAGGCATGACCATGCGGTAGAGCTTGGCCGCCTTCGCTCCGGCGGCGCTATCAGATGCAGTTGGATCAAGGCTGGTCGCACTCATCAGGAAGGCTCCTTATACCCTATAGGGGTAACTAGAAATGACCAGGGCGTCACGCAAGGCCTCACGCTGTCTGGGCTCATCCAACAAACAGGGCGACCATGAGCCATGCGTAGGAAATAAGCGTGAGCCAGAAGAGGGCCTGGAAGAACGATCGTGGGACGAAGGCCGCAATGATGCCCGCCACGGTGAAGCCGACGGTCACGTCTTTCCACACCATCGCCCATTCCATAAAATAGCGCGTGGCGATTTTCGTCCATCCCTCAATCGAGCGGATTTGATCTCGCCAGCGCGGCAGGTCGCTATAATCGTCTCTGTCGCCCTGCTGTTTGCGGGCATGCTCGCGGGCTTCTTCGACCGGTAAGATTTTGTGGGTGAGGCGGACCACAGGCCACATGAGCAGGATCAAAAGGATCCCACCAACATATTCTCCGACCACGAATTGCTAGCCGAGGAAGATGGCGATGATGATGCCAAGCTGAACGACCAAATTTGTGGAGGCGAGCAAAAAAGCGAGCTATGGGATCAGCCCGGCCCCTTTGGTGAACAACGCCGGGTTGCCGAAGGGGCGGCGAAGGAACAGGACGAGGAAATTAGCCCGAAGAACGTGCCGAGGGCGACGGATTTAGGGCCGGTGTGCCCCATGGCTTTTCGCATCCGCTGATGCGTGACCAGCTGGGCCTGACTGCACCAAACACCCGCCCGGGGTATCTTGTTCCCAGGCGCAGTAGGCCGTTATCGTTTGGCGCGATTGCGTAAGCCGAACGGGATCGTGCACCGCTTGAAAGGGTGAGCCGATGCAGGCCGACACGAAATCCGCCGCAATCAAGCGCCTTGCCCGCATCGAAGGCCAGGTGCGCGGCGTGGCGAAGATGGTTAAGGAGGACCGGTACTGTATCGACGTTGTCCGCCAGGTGCAGGCCATCAAGGCGGCGTTGACCAGTCTCGAAAAGGTGGTCCTCGACGATCATTTGGCCAGTTGCGTCGAACATGCTCTGTCATCAGACGATCTGGAGGAGCGGCTTGAGAAGGTGGAAGAACTGGTCGCCGTACTGGGCGGGCGAAAAAAGTGACGACGCACCTCCGACGGTATTGGGGGTAACGCAATGGCGCCGATGTCATCACCGAAGGGGTGGGCGGCGATGGAGCCTGGCGGGTCACGCATCTGTGTGACCAAAGCGCTGAGATGAGCGACTGAAAGACCAGAATCAGGTCCCTGATCCCTGCGTGTGATTAATTTGGTGTTGGCGCGATGAACGCGGCCTTCAACGGCGCGTGCTCCAACCATCTTTGGGCTGAGGTGGGTCCGTAAGCCGCCCAACATGATACGTTCTTTTTCGCGGAACGGTGCCATACAATCAATATATTTTATAAATGTGAGGCTTGCCTCTAATCTCGCCGATGTCTTGGCAAGTGCGGGCAACCTCATGACAAGTTCACTCCGACTGATCGATGGCGGGCTGAATGATCCGCATTCCTCGCGATTGACGATCAGCGTTTCAAATCGTGTCGAGACGGCTGGTGCGATCCGCGAATTGTTAGCGCGTCTGAGGCCCGAACTTTTGGTCGACATTGATTACACAGACCAAGAGGGCGTTTTTCGCGATCGCGATAATGCCCGCCTGTCGGCGATAAAATTTTCCTCCCGCGCGGCCGTTGCCACGACCTCCATCTCGTGGACGTCGAGGGTCTGCGCGATGCCAGCGACATTTCGTGCGATGTCGAAGAACCTAGATCTAGACTTCATTGCGACTTGTGGGGAAAGCAAGGCCTCGCTGATCGATGCCTGTAAACTGTCGAAATTAGCTGGCCGCAAGGCGCCTTGCATCGTTTCTGATGACTCAGATGGCGATTTTGCCCTTCAGGTGCGAGACGACATTGATGCAGTATTTACGTCGACTTCGGGGGCGCCATTTCTTTCGGTGCCCGAAACGATCTCCATACTCGTCCGTGATAAGCTGAAATGCGACCTTATCATCGCACCGGGGGATGTTGCTGAATTTCTCGAAACCATGGCAGCCGAATTAGCGGGCGTAGGGCCGATCCGAGCACGGTGCTGGCGGCACGAAGAGGGAATTTCCACTGCCGGCATATCAGCGTCCATCGCGGGAGAAACGCCAATTTCGGTCGCGGCGGACTTGCACGCTTTGAGTGCGTATCTCGCTGCAATCGGCTGGCACCAGTCGGCCGCATGCGTTCTAAATGCACTCGTGAAGACGCTGGAAGACAATCTTCATACCGCGGCGATGCCGGTCCTCATGCCTTACGGAAGGTGTGTCAGTGATATCGAGTTTGTTGGGGCAGTTGCAGCGCGGCTCGGAGAGTTACCGCGTCGCATCCCGGCCGTCGGTTTCCACCCCGAGGAGAGCGCGCCCGTTTCCCACAGCGCGCATACGCGTCTCTCCTTGGTCCATCCTGTCTAGCGCGCGAACAGGGTGGTCAGATTATCAGCATTCGTCAGAGGATGCGTGAGAGGACCACGCCTAGACCTCTTTACGATCGATCCCCATACCGAAAGAACTACGAATGCGGCTTTCGGCCTTGCGCGCATGCCAGATGCATCGCGACGCCCAACGCGGAGACAACAGTTGCCCCGGGATGAGCCGGGACAACCAAGGATTCCTGGGTCAAAAGTAGCCGCTGCGCTTTTGCTCTTCAAGCGACCCAGAATCGCTGACCCGCCCACGTCGCTCTGAGACGCCGGCCGCGAGATTTTCGGCAATCACTTGGTGGGTCGTTGTGGCTTGAGACGTGACCGCGCCCGTTACCGGCCAACAGCCGAGCGTCCGGAAGCGGACCGTTTTCATAACTGCCGCCTCGTTTTCATGCCATCGCATTGCCTTTGAATCATCGACGACGATCAGCGTGCCGTCGCGCTCAACGACAGGACGCTCAGCCGCGTAATAGAGCGGGGCCAAGGCGAGGTTTCGTGCCGCGATATAAGCCCAAATATCGGCCTCCGTCCAATTCGACAGCGGGTAAGCGCGCATGGTCTCGCCGCGATTAAGCCGCCAATTATAAGTTGACCAGAGCTCTGGACGCTGACGGCGCGGATCCCACGCATGACCGGGCGCCCGAACCGATGCGATCCGTTCCTTGGCCCGCGTCGCTTCCTCGTCTCGCCTGGCGCCCCCAAAAATGACGTCATAGCCGCCATGATCGAGGGCTTGTTTGAGGGCTTCGGTTCGCATCGCTGTTGTGTAGAGAGATCCGTGTTCGAAGGGGTTTAGACCCTGGGCACGACCCTCCTCATTCGCATACACATGAAGCTCAAAGCCATGTTCATTTGCGAAGTCGTCACGGAACGACAACAGCTCTTGAAATTCCCAGGTCGAATCGACGTGGAGTAGGGGGAGCGGCGGGGGCGAAGGATAAAACGCGCGCAGCGCAAGATGGGCCAGAACTGTTGAATCCTTGCCTGCAGAAAACAGCAGGACAGGGTTTTCTGCTTCAGCCACCCCGTCTCTGAGGATATGGATGGCTTCGCTTTCCAAGTGCGACAGATGGGGACTTAGGCTCACGCTGCGGCCTCCGACAATGTTGTGCGGGTTGAAGAAATGTCTGACCACGCGCCGTCGCGGCCGAGGCGTTGGAAACGACCATCCTCTGTGTTCAGCGCAATAAGATGTAACCAGCCGTTTGCGAAGAGCGCCTTGACTGATGGATGTTTGTTCAAAATAAGGTCAATGCGCTCCGTCGGAGCGGCGATCACCGCGGTGAGGCGAAGCGGTTGGTGGAACAATTCCGTGCCAGTATGAACGGATTGAAGCGGAAGGCCAACGCGAAGGTCTCCGCCACACCCCTCGAGCACTCCGAGGCCGCCGACAACGTTGTGAAGCGTCTTATCCCCGCTGCCAAACCGCTGATTGTCGACAGAGGAGGCGTAGTATTGAAGCCCAATCCAACTCGCAACGACCAAGGGCGCAGTAATGATCACCTCGAGGATTGCATTGTCCGTATCCGTTTTCCACTCGTAGGAATGGAGAAATGTCCGGCCAGCCAGGTCGAGACCTCTAGTGCACTCTCGCGGAGCGGCGATGAAAGCCGCACATCCCGCAAGGCCCCATTCGGGCCGCACTTCGGCCCAGTCGCGGCTCTTCGCGGAGACCGCGCGGTTGAGATCGGTTTCATCATTCAGGCCAAGCTCCTTGGCGCGATCGCGCTGCGCAAGGCGACAGCCATCGATAAGATCCCGTTTGAGACACGCCATGTCTTGCGCATGCGAGCCCGGAATCAAATGTTCGTCAAAAACGCGAATTTCATCGGTCGTCGTATCGTGAAGCGCTGCAATAAACCACGTATCGTCTGGGACAACGATCCCGTCTGCAGCTAACGCTTCGCGTACTGCTGGATCATTCAAGATAGCGCTTGCGACGCGCGCATTGGCCTCACCAGTGTGCCCGCCGCATGCGCCACAATCGAGACCAGATGCGTAAGGATTATTGGTCGTCGTCGATCCGTGACCGACAAGCGCAACAAGCCGTGCGAAACCGTTTGTTAGTGACATGCCTGCAAGTGCACCTTTAGCGAGTGCAATCTTGTCCTCCTGCGGAATGCCACAGGTGCCTGACACCTCACTATCAATCTTGCCGATCTTCGTCGTTTCCGATTTCGGCTTTTTCATCAAATCGCGAAGAAGAGCGCCAGCGAAGGCCGCCCCCCAACTTTCGACGAACGCGAAGGAGGAGATCGCCCCGGTTTTAAAACGCTTCCATGCGCCTGCAAAGGGCCGTGCGTACTGCCCAGAAGGCATGTGAGGAATGTCACGAACCATATGGGTGGGCTCAAGTAGAACCGGGCACTGATTATGAACCTCTTTGCCATCATCCCGACAAAGCGCGATCGGTACGCCGAAGAAGCCGGCAAAACCAAATGTTTCGATGCCCGAGTTCACAGTTTCAAGTGCCCGACGAATTCGTTCAGACCGCACATCAATGCAGAACACCGCTTGAACCTCGGGGCGATCTGCCGATGCATGCTTTGCATTGGTTGCCATCTCAGTGATCAGCCGCTCTTGATAGGCGAGCTCCCTGGCGGTTTGCGCGACCAACTGTGGCTGTAGGTCGGCCGTGTGCGGTGCATGCTTTTCAAGCGATGCGCGCCATGCCGCGATCGGCAATTTTGATTTCAAGCTCTCCCAGATCGCGTAGTCGAAAGCGGCGCGAATGGTCAGAATGTCGATGACACCATTCGGCTCACCGCCCTGCAATTCGTCGCCCCATCCTTGATAGCGCCGATAGCCGGCCCAACCTGAAACTGTCGACAGCAGGCGTTCAAAATACAGCGGACGCGCTTCCACATGGATGCCCAGTTCTTTGATCACGAAGTCAAGCGCGCTGATCGGATCATCCGGCAGCGTGGCAATGCTCGCGCAAAATCCCTTCAGGCCCATGATCTCCGGCGTGCGGTCAAACTGTGCGTGGTTTCGCCAAGCCACAAAGGGTGTTTGATCTCGCCACGGATTTTTCCAGGCACTTTGTCCTTCATCGAAATACGAAGATGCCCAGAAAGAAATTTGGTCGACTGCAAAGCGAGACCAATTCGCGCCTGTTGATGACGTCGCGAGATCGGCGATGGTGTCGATAGGCGCGTGCGCAGCCGCCTTCGTCACCTCAAGAGCGGCCATAATCTCGTCTGGGGTCCGAATGTCCCTTGGTTGGGTAAGCCGGATGGCCTCAGCGAGATGACGTAGTTGGATCTCGCCGGTGTCCAACACTTTTGCATAGGCCTGCCTATCTAGGAGCAGTCGTGCGTCCAGCGTGCGCGCTAACTCTCGAGCCACAGTTTCGAATGGATGCTTCGTTTTTTCCAGCATTGGATTTACCGCGACGAAGCTCTTTAACGGCCAAAGCGGTGCGATTTCGCGGCAAGCGCTCATCGCGTCGGCGAAAAGATCGGTTTCGCTACCGTGGTTCGTAGGGACGTTCACAGACGGTTTAAGCTTGCTTGTCACGGTCATGAAACTGTCCTCGAGATTTTGGATGTCTGGTCGATGCGCAAGGCACCGATCAATCTGTTGAAGTAGGCATTTGCGTAGAAGCCCTGCGCCGCATGGACGTAGAAACTGCGAGCACGGTCGGTGGACGGAAGAGAGAAGACCTGCGCGAACGCAACCAGCGCAAAGGACGCAACAGCAAGCGCCATCAGGCCAAGATCGATGGCATCAGCGGCCGGTGGTTGCGGCACTGCACCGGCAAGTAAGGCAGCAAAACCATTCTGCAGCAGGAGGTAAAATGCCGTCGCTAGGCCTGCCAGTCCGAGACCAAGAAGCCGGGATCCCGGGGTGGCCAGCAAGGAGGACAAATAGATCGAAAGGCCCGTGATGTAGATCGCCCCCATGGTGAGGATCGCCGGCTCTTTGCCCGCCATGCCACCGAAGGGCACGCTGATGAGAAAGTAGAGGCCGAGCGCTGAGGCGACCGCGAAGAGCGCCTCTTGCGCCTTATGCGTCATCGATGGACGTGAAATCCGCACCAGGTGCACAGCGCGACCCGAAGACAAGAACGCGTGCGCTTTGTAGAGCGAGTGCGCAACAAGGTGCAGGGTCGCTGCGGAAAACACGCCCAGGCCGCACTGCAGAAGCATGAAGCCCATTTGCGCAACGGTCGAATACGCGAGCGAGACCTTGATGCTGGTCTGGGTCAACATCACGATGGAACCGAAGAGCGCGGTGAACCCGCCGATCACGGCGAGGGTGTGCATTGCTGATCCGCTGAGCAGCATCACGTCCGCAAACCGGATGATCAGGAAGCCCCCTGCATTGATGATGCCCGCGTGAAGCAAAGCTGACACAGGCGTCGGCGTCTCCATCACCTCTCCGAGCCAGCCATGGGTGGGGAATTGGCCCGATTTTAGGATCGCCGCGAGCACCAGAAGAAAGGGCGCGATGGCGAGGATATCCAGATCTGCGCCAGACAGTTTCATGATCCGCGCCTGGTCGAGAATGCCCGAGATGCTGGTCGTCTCAAAAGCATTGATCATCACGATGATCGCACCGATCAATGCCGCATCGCCGAGGCGCGCGACGATGAATTTTTTCCGTGCAGCAACCTTTGCCCGCGTTCGTTCAGTGCGGAAAAGGAGAAGCTTTTGAAGAGCGAGGCTTGTGGCGATCCACGCCATCACCAAAACCAGCAAATCCCCGGCAATCACCAGCGCCGAAACCGCCGTGAGTGTGAGGAACATCCACAAAATGAACTGTGACCGGCGGGGGTCACCGTTGAGATAAGTGAGCGAATATTTGATCACGATGAAGCCAACAAAGGTGATCAGTGTGAGAACGGTTGCGCTGAACGGATCGAGCAGGACGAGGCCAGGCGCTGCCGCTGCTGGCGTGAGGATGAGGAGAACGGCGGAAAGAATGGCGATTCCCAATGCCGACGCCGCGAAGCCTATTGCGGCGCGCTCTGACCCCGGCCGTCGGCTGATCAGCGCCGCCGCCAGATAGACGAGCGGCACGCCGGCCGCCGCAAGTTGGATTGTGTGACTATCCATCGCGCAGGATCCCCTCCAGAGTCCCGCGGAGTATGGGTGAGCGCGGTCAATCTATAAAATATAATGTTGTCATGGGATCGTTCTTATATTTAGAATGATCGAATGAGCCAGCTAAACTACAATCACCTGCGTTATTTCTGGGCGGTCGCCCATGACGGCAATCTTACCCGCACGGCAGAAAAGCTGAACGTGTCACAGTCGGCGCTTTCGCTGCAGATCAAGAAACTTGAAGACCGGCTGGGACAGAAACTGTTTGAGCGACGCGGCAAGCAGCTGGTTTTGACCGAAGCGGGCTCGATCGCGCTTGATCACGCAGACGTAATTTTTTCAGCGGGCGAGGAGCTGCTCGACACCCTTCTCGAAAGGGACGCAGACAGACAGATCCATCTCCGTGTTGGCGCGCTGTCAACCTTATCCCGCAACTTCCAGATTGCCTTCTTGAGACCCTTGTTTGGCCAAGAGAACGTCCGACTATCGATCAAATCGGGGAGCTTGACAGAGCTCAATGCGGCGTTAGAGGCGCAGAAGCTCGACGTGGTGCTAACGAATCAGACGCCCGCTCGCGGGAGCGATTCGCCATGGCTTATTCATCCGATTGCCGAGCAAAATGTCAGTTTGGTTGGATATCCAAAATATGCCAAGAAGACACTTCCTCTGGAGGAGCTGCTTGAGACCGCACCGCTGCTTCTCCCCACGAAAGAGAGCAGTATCCGGCTCGGCTTCGATGCGATGGTCGACCGACTAAATATTCGTCCGAATGTTTTCGCAGAAGTCGATGACATGGCATTGCTGCGTGTGCTTGCCCGCGAAGGCGTGGGTCTCGCGGTGGTCCCGCCCATCGTCGTGAGGGACGAGCTGTCGAACGGAAAGCTCGTTGAGGTGCTTAAACTGCCGAAATTCACGGAAGCTTTCTTTGCACTGACCATGCCGCGTCGCTTTCCAAACGCGGCGCTCCGACTGTTGCTCGATTCAAGCTCGCCGCTTGAATAGCTGTGACGCCATACGTGTCTCCGATTTATTCGATCGGATCCGCTGGCAGCACCGTACGCTCGGCTGTATTCGCCTCAACCTCCTCACGCACGAGCCAAAAGTCGCGGAACGTATCATTATCTAGGTGCTGTAGCTGGTCGCTATAGTGTGCTGTGCCCGGCTGGCGCGAATTGCCGTAGCTCATCAGGCCTTTGGCTTTGATCGGCGTTGAGAATTCGATCATCGCCACCCAGGTCTCGCCATGGCGCGGCTCACGGCGTGGACCTTCACCAGTCGGGGCCCAGGTGATCACGCGGAAGACCCCCAAATTGCCGAATCCGCCATGGCCCGGCAGATCAACGCCATCTACCTCAAAGCGGGACACCTCGGAAAACACCGTGTCGAGCTCACCATAGGTTTTGCGCGTCTTTTGTACCGCCGTCTTCAGCATACCGAGCGCTTCGTCAGGATCGCGCAGACCGGAAGGTGTGCCAAGCGGATCCTCGATCGTCCATGGTCGCTCGAAATTGTCTTGCTCAAGACGCCCAGGAAAGAGGGGCCCCGCAAGTTCGGTAACAAAAGCTTCGAACAAGAGGCCCGCCGTGGTGTCCTGATCGTATTTCCGATCCCAGGCGGATAAGAGTGCGACACCATCGACGATGTCGGGATCATTTGATCCTTCGGCCGCTGCGAAGAGAGGGGGCAAGATCCGGTCCGCCAAGAGCGCATATGTCGAGAGTTTCAGCTCGACAAAGCGGTCGAAATCGATCTCGTCATTTTCCACCAGCATCAACACAGAGTTTTGCGGGCGCAAAGACATCGGCTCGTCCGCGAACATGTAAGAGGGGAAATCCTCCGGTGCGTAGGTCGGCGGATAGGTGGCAATCCATGGCGGGTCATTGGCATTCTGCACGAAGCCGGTCTCAGGGTCCGTCACTTGTGGCAGCTCGGCGAAGTCGTGGATGTCCTCCCAAACATATTCGGAGGTGTCGCCAGGCACGAGGCCAGTCCAGAAGGCGTGATCGCCGCTGTCCCGCTTTGGCATGATCCCATTGCTGACATATTTTACGTGGCCCTCGCGGTCCGCATAAACGATGTTGAAGGTGGGCACTTGCAGTCGCGCCATCACATCCTCGAATTCATCGAGGCTCTCGCTGCGCAGCATGTCGAAATATTGTAGCAGGGCGCCCGGCCGATCGAGACCGGCAACGCGTAAAGCAATCGTGGCGCCGTCATCGCGTTCAAAAACAGGTCCGTGAACTGTAGAGCGGACAATCTCGGTTTCTTCCACCACGCTGCCGTCGGGTTGACGAATTTTGTAGCTGATCTCCCTTTCGTCAAAGGGGAGGGTTTCGCCATTGAAGACATAGCCATCCTCATCAAGTGTGAGGAGATAAGAGGTCGAGCCGACGGCGCCATTCACCGTGTTGGCAATGCCCATTCGCTGGTTAAAGGCAAAACGGATAACCGGGAGGCCCACTTGCGTCGCGCCATACATTTCAAAATCAGGGCCGACGAGATGGGCTTCGTAATAGGTAAAAAAGCCATAGGCCCACGGAAGATGCGGGTTGGCCAGCATCATTGTATTGCCCGTCGTTTTTGACGGTGCGATGGCCCAGGCATTCGACCCTGCGGGCAAGGGCGGGGCGCGGGAGCCGATGGTCCGCCCCTCATTTGCCACGTAGACAAAGTTCAAAAGCCGGTGGGCGTGGGCCATCACATCGGTTGCGGTGACAGGCAAAACGACAGCAACTTCAGGGTCGATCGCGTCGGGGTTTTCGGCGGCATAAGCGTTGATGCCCGCGGCGAAAGCTTCGAGATTTTTGCGGAACTGTGTGGGTTGCGCGGCGAGCCATTCAGCGGCGCGGCCTGGCACGTCGTTTCGCAAAAGCCAAAGATCGGTGGAGAGATAGTCCTCACCCCAATACTCCGCGCCGCGCCCGCGTGCTTGGCCATAAAGGCGGAGGATCATGTTGCCGTGGCTGTGGGTTTGGGCCCAGCCATAGCCATAGAAGACGCCTTCTTCGGTATCGTGATAGACGTGCGGCACGCCATAGCTGTCCCACAGGATTTCCCGTTGTCCGGGTTCAGCGTAATCGCCCGACCATTCGGCAGGCGCAGGTGGCGCAGGTGGCGCGGCAACCGGTTCAGACTGTGAACAGGCGGCGATCCCCCAAAGGCAAAAGATGAGAATGACCCATCTGCTGGCGTTCTTGATCACAAAACCTTCTCCTGCATTGCGGCACCGGAAGCGATTTTCGGCGGTCGGACGCCCCATCGTTGAAGAAAAGTGGCGATGACTGCAATGGGGAGGTGGGCGAATGTCTATACGCGCTTTCGGCCTTGCCGTGATTGATGCGGCAACGGCTTTGCTCGCTTTGAGTGCAATGCAGCTCCTTCCTGTTCTGAAGCGCTCGCAATCAGCGATTTTCTTTTGAAGGACTTACTGCTATCGGCCCGCCTATGATGCCGCGCCCAATGTCTCGGCTGGGCCGTCTATTGGCGGTGATGGCAATTTGCTTGCAGGCCTTTATGCCGGGCGTGATGACGCTCGCCCAGGCTAGCGATGTTGATGCGGCCAGCCTGCTGTGTACGCCATCTGGCGACGGCCCGACCTCTGAAGCGCGGCGGGCTCTCAGTCGCTTCGTCGGCCTAACAGGCGACGAGTTGCCTGAGGCGCCGTCAATCGACGACCATTGTCCTCTTTGTGCCCTGGCGCATGGCGTGCCGTTGCCCGTTCCAACCGTGCTCATCGCGCCGGGCTTTCGCGAGACGAACACACGTGTCTCTCGCTTCGAGACGCGATTCGTCCATTTGGCCCAAGGGCCGCCGCTCGGGTCTCGGGCACCGCCTACTCACCACTGATCGCTATTTTGCCCCGTCACGTCGGTGACGGAACGTCTGTGTGCGTTTGTCGGCGCACCTCTGCTTTCAGTTTGTGAGACCTATCATGAAAATCCTCTCGTCCGGGCTTCTCGCCGGTGCTTCTTACGCGGCGTTGGCTGCGTGCGCCGCTGCCCAAACCATCGACCCCGCACTTCAAGACATCATCATCGTTTCCGGCACCCGAATCACAGGTGACACCGCGCTGACGGTCGCGCCCGATGCCGCGCCCCTGCAAGGGGGCGACATTACGTATCTCACCGCCCGCACGCCTGGTGGCGCACGCATCGCCAATGGCGAGCTGTCGGGGCAAATGCAGTATCGCGGCCTGTTCGGCGAGCGGCTCAACCTACGCGTTGATGGGCAACGCTTCGCCTCGGGCGGGCCCAATCTGATGGACCCGGTATTTCACTACGCGCCTGCGCCCTTGGTTGCTGCCGTGGTGATCGATCGCGGCGTCAGTCCTGTGTCTGCGGGGCCGGGCCTTGCCGGCGGTGCCGATGCCGTTTTCAAGCGCGTGGACTTTGCCGACGGAGCTGCGCCCCGCTTTGGTTACGATCTCTCGCTCGGTGGGCGGAGCATCGATGAAAGCGTCTCGCTCGGCGGCGTTATCGGTGCGGCGACGGACCAGTGGCGATTCAACCTGCTCGGGGCCTTCGAAGAGGGCGACGACACGGATTTCGGCGATGGCGTGATTGGTGGGACCTCGTTTGAACGGGGCGTCTACGGGTTGTCCGCTGGGGTAAAGACGGGGGCAGGGGGACTGTCGCTCGATCTGCGGCGGCAAAACACAGAGCCTACGGGTAATCCGCCTTTCCCGATGGACATCCAATATTTCGACACGGATTTTGCCCGTCTGGGATATGATCACGAAATAGGCGGTGTGCGTATCGAGGCCGCGGCATTTTATACGGATGTCGCGCACTCAATGGATAACTTCTCGCTGCGGCCAGCCCCCGCGCCAATGATGCAACGGGCAACCTTCGCTGATGCCACGACGAAGGGTGGCGAGCTAAAACTTGGCTGGGACTGGCTCGGCGGCGAAGTATCTCTCGGGGCTGACGGGGAGAAGGTCGAGCACGACGTGCGGATCACCAACCCGAACAATGCAGGCTTCTTCGTCACGCCATTTCCCGACGTCACCATGAGCCGCTTTGGCGGGTTTGCCGAATGGACGGGGCCAGTAGGGCCGGTCCGCTCGCAGCTTGGACTGCGGGTTGATCAGAACACCTATGATGCTGGTGAGGCCACGGTCGGCCCGGCGCTGCCCATGGGGCCGCGGAACTTGGCAGGCGCCTTCAATGCGGCAGATCGCGAGGGCGAGGAAACGACGGTCGATGCTGTGGCGCAGTTCTGGCTGCCGACGGAAAGCGGGATCACCTGGCGGGCGACGCTTGCGCATAAGCAGCAAATGCCCGGCTATTTGCAGCGCTATGGCTGGTTGCCGATTTCCGCGAGCGGGGGCCTCGCCGATGGCAACACCTATATTGGCGATCTCGGGCTGGACCCCGAATCGGCCCTGATCGCTGAGGCAGGGTTCGACTATCAAACGCCGCGTGCGTATCTTCGACCAACCATCTTCGTTCGGCAGATCGATGACTACATTCAAGGTGTTCCTTTTGACGGCACGGTTGGGGTGATCGACAGCCCGGTCGAGATGATCTCATCGATGAATGGTGATCCCACGCCTCTGAGATGGGAGAATGTCGATGCTCGGCTTTATGGGGCCGATCTCGATGTTGGCTATGACTTTGACGGGCCGCTGCGGATCGATGGTGTGCTGAGCTATGTGCGTGGAGAGCGTCGAGATATTGACGACAACCTCTACCGGGTGGCCCCCGCAAACGCGACGGTGGGCCTGACATGGGAGGCGCTGCGGTGGTCCGCCACCTTTGAGGCGCGGGCATTTGCCGAACAGGATGAGGTATCTGTCACCAATAGCGAACAGCCGACAGATGGTTATGTTGTGCTTTCGGCCTATGGCGATTGGAAAGTACGAGACGGGATCAGTCTGTCGGCTGGCGTTGAGAATCTGACCGACGAGGTCTATGAGGATCACTTGTCCGGGTACAACCGAAATGGTTTTGGTGATGTGCCATTGGGTGAGCGTTTGCCAGGTGCGGGCCGAGGGGTCTTCGTACGGCTAAGCCTGTCGCGTTGATGATGTGTTGGGACGCCGCAACGTGCGGCGTCTCGTTTTTCATATATCCCTACAAGGAAAATATTCATGAGAATGTCACTTCGCTTTGTACTGTTGGGTGTCCTGAGCCTCGCGCATTTGTCAGCACCGGCTCAGGCGCATGATGTGGCCGCAGGTCATCTGAGGATTGATCATCCGTGGGCGCGTCCCACGCTGTCTGCCGCGGCACCCGGTGCTGCCTATCTCGTCATCGAGAACACGGGGGCAGAAAGCGATCGGTTGTTGCGGGTGGAGATCCCAGAGGCCATTGCGGCCACAGCGGAAATTCATGAGACTACTGAGCAAGGCGGGATCTCACAAATGCGCCGTTTATCGGACGGGATCGTGGTGCCCGCGGGGAGCGCCGTGCGCTTCTCGCCGGGCGGGCTCCATTTCATGCTCTTAGGGCTGAAAGATCGGCTCGAGCTCGGTGAGCGTTTCAAAGGAACGCTTGTGTTCGAGAAGGCCGGTGCCGTTGAGGTGGAGTTTTGGGTCGAGCAACCCAGTGAAGGCGATCAAGACGATCAACCTCATCATCATCACTGATGACAATCGCTAACCGAAGCGCGCGACCGGCTCAGCTTACAGATTGATCCTGTCGACGCGTCGTCCGGTTCAGGAGAATGACGGGGATCAGCCCCATCAAGACGATCAAGAGGGCGGCCGTCGATGCCTCGGCGAGCCGCTCATCGCTGGCTAAGCGATAGGTCCGTGTCGCAAGGGTTTCGAAATTAAACGGCCTAAGGATCAGTGTTGCGGGCAGTTCCCGCAACACGTCGATCACCACTAGCAGGGCCCCCGCAAGAAGGCTCGGTGACAAGAGCGGTAGGTGGATCGTTTGCAAGACGCGCTTTGGCGTCGCGCCGAGAGAGCGTGCGGCGGCGTCCAGCGAAGGTGAGATTTGGCTCAAACCGCCCGAGACGCTGTTATAGCCCACGGTGAGAAAGCGGATCGTCAGCGCGTAAACGAGGACAGCGATCGATCCCGTGAGCAATAGTCCAACATCCAGACCGGCAGAGTCGCGCAAGAACCGCGTGAGCTGACGATCGACGCCCGATATCGGCGCCAGTAGCCCCACCGCGAGGAGCGCCCCAGGCAGGGCATAGCCGAGTGTCGCCAATCGGATCCCGCCGCGGACGACGCCATTTTGCGTTTGTCGCGCGGCATAGGCGAGGAGCAGCGCGATCGCGATGGAGATCAGCGCGGTCGCGATCGCAACCCGCGCCGAGTTGCTGGAGTAGATCAGCAATTGCGTCAGCGCCATGGCGTCGCCATTCGAGAGGGACAGATAGATCAGTGTGCCCATTGGGATCACAAAGCCCAAGACGACCGGCACACCGCACGCCACCCAAGCGAGGGCTGTGGCGCCGCGCGAAAGCGGCATCCGCAGGCGGGCGGCCCCGCTTTGCGCGCCCATGTCAGTGCGGCCGGGTCGGGTGAGGTTCTCAACCAAGACAAGAAGTGCCACAAAGCCGAGCATCATTGCGGCAAGGTGCATGGCCATTTGGCGATCGCCCAGCGATAGCCAGGTGCGAAAGATGCCGACGCTGAAGGTTTGGATGGCGAAGTAATCTGCCACGCCGTAATCCGCGATCGTTTCCATCAAAACGAGGGCGAGGCCGCCGGCGATGGCCGGGCGTGCGGTCGGCAATGCGATCCGCCGAAAGGCGCGCCAGGGCGTGTCGCCAAGCGATCTCGCCGCAAGCCATTGGCTGGCCCCCTGAGCAGAGAATGAGGCGCGCGCCAATAAATAGACGTAAGGATAGAGCACGAGCCCCAGCATCAGCGCGGCGCCCGGCAGGCTTCTGATCTCTGGGAACCAATAGTCCTGCGCGCCCCAGCCGAATTGAGCGCGGAGCGCGGACTGGATGGGCCCTGCAAAGTCCAATAAATCTGTATACAGATAGGCAATGATATAGCCAGGCGCGGCGAGCGGCAGCACAAGCAGCACCGAGAGAAGCCGGCGTCCTGGAAATTCGAGGGCGCTCACAATCCACGCCGTGACCGTACCCACGGCTGCCGTAAACACGCCGACCATCAGCATGAGAACCAAGGTCTGCTCCCCATAGCGAGGCCACAGCTCGCCAAGCGTTCTGGCCAAGGTGGTCGGATCGCTGCCCAAGAGACTGGCCATCACAGCGAACAGCGGAACGGCCATCACCGTCGCCACAAGAAAAGGACTCGCCCAGGAGAAAAGGGAACCGGACGCCCTCACTGATCGCTGGACGCCCCTAGACACACGCTGCATTCTCAGCCACCTATCATATTAAGAATAATTCGCAACTTCAAAGGCGTGCGCGCGTGGCACTTGAGTTTCGTCAGGTCGGGTTTCGGTATGGGCAGGGGGACTGCCTGACGGCGGTGGATCTTTCTGCCGCGCCGGGAAAGCTGACATGCCTGCTCGGCGCCTCCGGCAGCGGCAAGTCGACACTGTTGCGTCTCGCAGCGGGCTTGTTGCCAATGCAGGCCGGGGAGATCCATCTCGATGGCCAGACCCTGGCGAACCCCGGTGCATCGCCACCCCCCGAGAAACGACCTGTTGGGCTTCTCTTCCAAGAGGGTGCGCTGTTCCCGCATATCACCGTGGCGCAAAATGTCGCGTATGGCGTTGGCCCGCTCAAAACGGCCCGTCCGGCGGTTGAGGCCTTATTGGAGCAGGTCGGCCTGACAGGGTTCGCCGAGCGATATCCGCATATGCTGTCAGGCGGCCAGCAACAGCGCGTGGCTTTGGCGCGGGCGCTGGCACCGCGGCCGCGGGTGCTGCTGATGGACGAGCCCTTTGGCAGCGTGGATATCGTACTGCGTCAGCAATTGCGGGCGCTGACCCGGCGCGTCTTGGCCGAGCATGATTGCATCGCCTTGCTCGTCACGCATGACCCTGAAGAGGCGATGACGATGGCGGATCATATCGCTATGCTGGAAGATGGTCAGATCGTTCAGGCAGGGGATCCCGCAGCCCTTTACGACGAGCCTAAGTCTGTTGGCGTGGCACGGATGATCGGCGGGGGAACGGAAGTGGCAGGCCAAATCGAGGATGGTCGTGTCCGAACAGTCTTTGGTGACTGGCCGATAGGACGATCGAGCCGCGAGCTGCCACCGGGTCCCTGTCAGGTGGTTATCCGTGAGGCGCCGCTTTCTATCGAGCCGTGTGAAGATGGATTGACGGTGGTCGATCAACGGCTGCTTGGCCTTACGGGGCGGCTGGTGATTGCGGCAGCCAGTGGCGAGCTGCTGACAGCCACGGTGCTGCGGGAAGCGATGATGGATCCCGGGGCAGAGGTGCGGGTTTCTCCGGGGGCAGGTGCCATCCATGTTTTCCCAAAGTCAGACAGCAAATGAATTTGTGAGACGAAGAAAGTGAGATGCGTAATGACGAAAAGACATATGACAACACTCGCACTGGCGCTGGTCGCGGTCGCGTGCGGTCAAGAAGACGCAGGCGAAATGAGCACGGCACCGGCGCCAGCGGGCGAAGTGAATATCTATTCGTCACGCCACTACGATACCGACTTGGCGCTTTATGAGGATTTTACGGCGCAAACGGGCATTAAAGTGAACCGCATCGAGGCGGGAGCGGATGCGTTGATTGAGCGGATCTCCGCTGAAGGAGAGTATACCCCTGCAGATATTCTGATCACGGTGGATGCGGGTCGCCTTTGGCGCGCGGTGGAAGCAGACATTCTCGCGCCGACCTCGTCAGAGATCCTCGAAGCGCGGATCCCAGAGAATCTACGCCATCCGGAGGGGCTGTGGTTTGGTTTGTCGAAGCGTGCGCGGGTCATCATTTATAATGCCGAAGCGGGCAAGCCTGAGCCGCTGGACCGCTATGAGGATTTGGCGGATCCTGCCCACCGCGGGAAGATCTGCATGCGGTCGTCTTCAAATATTTATAATACCTCATTGCTGGCATCGATCATCGCCGCAGATGGCATTGAGGCGGCCAATGAGTGGGCCGAAGGCGTGGTGGCCAATTTCGCGCGTCCGCCCCAGGGGAACGACACCGGCAATGTCGAGGCGGTGGCCGCCGGTGAATGCCAGATTTCGATTGCCAACACCTATTACATCGCGCGCATGGCGAGCGACGGGAACGCGGCGGTCGATGGCATCGGCATTGTTTTTCCGAACCAGGAGGACCGAGGCACGCATGTGAACATCAGCGGCGCGGGCATTACCGCCTATGCGCCCAATCGCGAGAACGCGGTCCAATTCCTTGAATATCTGACGAATGAAACGGCACAGGCCTATTTCGCCAATGGTAATAATGAATATCCGGTCGTTGCTGGGGTGGCGCCAACCTCCGCCGTTGCCCAATTGGGGACGTTTGCAGAAGATCAAGTGAACGCCGCGGCGCTCGGTGAAAATCAAGCCGAAGCGATTCGCGTCTTTGATAGCGTCGGTTGGCAATAAGGCTGCGGCCTCTTCGCGTCGCCTACGGTGAGGCAAAGAGGCGGATCAGATTTGCGATCGACTTGTCGAGCGTGAGCAATTCAGGTGAGGTCCTCGAAAGCGACCCCCTTAGGGTGGAGCGCAAATTTTCGAGGTCGAACAAGATCTCGCGGGCGGCCTGATCACGGACCAAACTTTGAATCCACCCCACACAGACGATCCGTTCACCCGATGTCACCGGTATGACTTCGTGAATGGCTGTTGAGGGATAAAGAACCAAGTCGCCGGCGGCGGGTTTCACGCGCTCGGTGGTGCCGGGCATTTGGATGACCAGCTCTCCCCCCTCATAGCTTTCAGGGGCCGTGAGGGCGAGGGTGAAAGAAAGGTCCGTCCGTAGACGCTGTTCGCCGCTCGCCATTAGGGCATTGTCGAGATGCGGACCATAATGCCCGCCATTCGTTGTTTTGCTGATCAAGAGAGACGACATTCTCGCTGGTCGCGCCGCGGCTTCGAAGACCGGGTGGCGCTTTATTGCGGCGGAAAGTTCCGTCTTCAGGGCTTGGCCAGCCGAAGTGGACAAATTGGCCTGCAGATTTTGCTTCACCAAGGCGGCTGTTTTGCCCGCCGTCTGTCGGCCATCGCGCCATTCTAGCGCCGCGGCGGCTTCGCTGATCCGGCGGCATTCCTCCGGCGAGAGGATTTGAGAGATGACGAGGAGCATGGTGCCTAATGAGAATGGTTTGCAATCATCGACCAGAAGGCTAGAACGCACATTCGTGAATGGAAAGGATGCGCGCATGGCAACCCTGAAAAAATGGATCGGTCTTGGCCTCGGCACCGCGCTGATCGGTTCTTCTCTCGCGGGCTGCGGCGGCGAAGGTGAAGGCGGCGAGAATGGCGAAGCGGCCGTGACTGACGAAGCGCCCAGTGGGGAGCAAGGCGAAGGCGAAGGCGAAGGCGGCGAGAGCGGTGAGAGCGGCGAAGGTGAGGGCGGAGAAGGCGAGGCTGGACACAGCATGGGCGATCTGCCGGTCTCGCAGCGATTGGCCTTCATGTCTGGCCACGTCGAGGCCGGTCTCGCGCTCTACCGCGCGGGCGAGCCCGAGATGGCGGCGCCACATTTATTGCATCCGGTTTCTGAAGGGTATGCGGAGGAGCGTGAGGGGCTCGACGCGCTGGGGTTCACGCCTGGCATTTTTGAGCAAGTCTCGCAAGCGCTTGAAGAGGGCAAACCCGCGTCAGAGGTCGAGCCGCTATTGGCTCAAGCAGAGGCCAATCTTTCCGCGATGTCTGCAGAGGCAGGTGGAGACCCCGTCGATATCATCCAATACCTGATGACCATGATCGCAGAAGAGTATACGATCGGTGTGACCGATGGCGCGATCACGGATCCGGGTGAATATCAAGATGCATACGGATTTGCTGTCGTCGCGTTGAAGAAGGCTCAAGCGCTTTCGCCGCAGCTTCAGGCGGAGGTGATCCCCGAGCTGGAGACGCTGATTTCCCTTTGGCCAGAGCCGGCACCGGTGCCAAGCGAGACGCCCGCGCCTGTGGCGCAGGTGATCGCGCAAGCATCGCGGGTCGGACTGGCCTTCTCGTCAGAGTAGCAGCTTCCGCCAATCTGGCGCTTTTGTGCCTAAGAAAAGGGCCCCTCAAACGGGGCCCTTTGTTTTTCTCGACGCCATCTGGGTCCAACGAAGAAGAGGAGGCGAGTGATATTAGGCCAGAATGGCCTTCGCTGCGGCGTGACACTTTTCAATTTCGTGATCGAGGCCGACGCAAATGCGCGTCCACTCTGGCTTTTCAGGCCAACGCGCGCCGACGACCTTCACCCGTTTTTCGAGCATCTTCTCCGCGAATTTAGCATTCTCCATGCCCACATCCATGTAGATGAAGGTGCCTTGTGGGTCTGGCGCGATCGGACGGCCAAGATCCTTCGCCATGGCGACAAGCATGTTGCGGCCACGGATGTTTCGCATACGCATTTCTTCGAAATATGCCGCGTCCTCATAGGCCGCCATGGCGCCCACAAGCCCAAGCGTATTGCCGCGATGCGCCCGGCCCGATTGGGTGATTTTTTCCCTCAATCCCACGGGCATGATGGCATAGCCGACTCGCTGCCCCGCCATCGCGTATAGCTTGGAAAAGGTTCGGGCAATGATGACATCATGACCTTGCGCGACAAGGTCGCTCATCGCCCCCACTGGGTAATCATCCGACGCATCGAGATAGGCCTCATCGATGAAGACCGGTGCGATCTGGCTCGCTTCGATCGCAAAGGCGCGAAGCTTAGCAGGGTCTATCGTTTTGCCCGTCGGGTTGTTTGGATTGCAAAGATAGACCGCTGCGGTCTTCTTCTTGCTGAGGCGAGTCGCCATCTTATCGAGGTCGTAGCCCATGTCGGCGCCTAAAGGCGTCTCATTGATCTGCATGCCGTAAAATCTGGCAATACGAGGGACACGTTCAAAGGTCAGCGCGGATGTGAGCAATTCGCCATCGAGGGAGGCAGCCCATTCTGAGAAGGCATCGAGCAGTGGTGCGGATCCGTTTGTCACGAGAACCTGCTCTGGGAGAACGCCTTCTTTGGCGGCAATCATCTCTTCGAACGCCTGTTTCTGCGGCGTCGCATATCGGTGGACGTTGCCCAACTCCGCCCGCATGGCCTCAATCGCCTTTGGCGAGGGCCCAAAAGGGTTTTCGTTCGAGGACATGATTGCGAGCGCATCCGGATCGATTTTGGATGAGTTCGATGATGCCGCAGCGAGACCCGTCGACAGCCCCGCCGTGCCTAACGCGCCGGCGCCCAAGCCGGCCAATTTTATCAATGAGCGTCGCGAAGTTGCGACCGTATCAAGTGTCATCTCGTTTTTTGCCGTCGTCATAATCAGTCTCTCCTCTCAAATCAGATATCCACATTGGTGTTGGCGCGCCGGATCGCCAACGGTTCTTTCAAAAGTGCGGTGTGCAGACCGGTGATTGTCTGCAGACAAAAAAAGGGCCACCAAACGGGGCCCTTTCTCTAGATCTTATCGCTGGCGTTTGCTGGCCAGTGAAGATCTCGCGTTCACTATGCGAGAACCGCTTTGGCAGCCGCGTGGCATTTATCGATTTCGTGATCGAGGCCGACGCAGATGCGGGTCCATTCCGGTGCTTCGGGCCAACGAGCACCAACCACCTTGACGCCTTTTTCCATCATCTTCTCAGCGAACTTCGCATTTTCCATGCCGACATCCATCCAGATGAAGGTGCCTTGCGGGTTCGACGCGATCGGACGGCCAAGATCTTCGGCCATCGCGATCAGCTTATTGCGACCGCGGATGTTCCGCATGCGCATTTCTTCGAAATAGGTTGTGTCTTCATAGGCTGCCATGGCGCCCACCAGCCCAAGATAGTTGCCGCGGCGAACGCGGCCCGACGCCGTCAGTTTCTCGATCATACCAACCGGCGTGATCGCGTAACCGATACGTTGGCCTGCCATCGCGTATACCTTAGAGAAGGTCCGGGCAATGATCACGTCGTGCCCTTCAGCGACGAGATCGCTCATTGCGCCTGCTGGATAGTCTTCAGAGACATCCAAATAGGCTTCGTCAATGAAGACAGGGGCCACTTTCGCGGCTTCGATGGCAAAGGCGCGCAATTTCGCCGGATCCATCGTTTTGCCGGTTGGGTTGTTCGGATTGCAGAGATAAACGGCTGCAGTTTTTTTCTTGTTCAAACGCTGTGCCATCGCATCCAGATCGTAGCCCATATCCGCGTCAAGCGGCGTGGCGTTGATCGGCATGTTGTAGAATTTGGCTGTGCGCGGCACACCTTCATAGGTGAGCGCGGAGGTGAGCAGTTCACCATCCCGCGCGGCGGCCCATTCTGCAAAGGCGGCAAGGATCGGGCCGGAGCCGTTGGTGATCAAGACTTGCTCGGGAAGGACGCCTTCCTTTGCTGCGATCATTTCCTGGAAGGCTTTGCGCTGAGGGCCGGCATAGCGATAGATTTCGCCAACCGCGGCGCGCATCGCTTCCTGTGCCTTTGGTGATGGGCCAAACGGGTTTTCGTTTGACGACAAAATGGCGAGCGCATCAGGGTCGATGCGCTCTGATTTCGACGCCGCACTGGCGATGCCTGTCGACAAGCCTGCCGTGCTCAATGCGCCCGCGCCAAGCCCAGCCAATTTCATCAGTGAACGGCGCGAGGTCGCGATCGTTCCAAGTTTCAACTCATTCGTATCCATCGTCATAACCAGTATCTCCTATCATTTCCCTGTCGGTAGGCTTTCGCCAGTCAGCCACCAGAGGCGGCGGCAATGTCAGTGCGTCCACAATGGACCAGCACCGATCCTTTTATCCCGACCGGTGCGCCGCTTGTCGCGCAAATCTTCCGTGCCGGGCTGGCCTTCTCCTGACAGCGGTAAGCCGAGATTGGGCCGGTATTTAATAGAGAAAAAGGGACCTCTCGCGAGGGCCCTTTCCTTTGGTCAACCGCGCCACCTGAGGCGGCGCCGGTTCGCGTGTTTCGTGCGGTTGCCTTAGGCAAGGACCGCTTTCGCTGCGGCGTGGCATTTTTCGATCTCGTGATCGAGGCCAACGCAGATCCGCGTCCACTCCGGCGCTTCGGGCCAGCGAGCGCCGACGACTTTCACGCCTTTCTCAAGCATTTTCTCGGCGAACTTCGCGTTCTCCATGCCCACATCCATCCAGATGAATGTGCCTTGCGGTGACGGCGCGATCGGACGGCCAAGATCTTTCGCCATTTCGACCAGCATGTTGCGGCCGCGGATGTTCCGCATGCGCATTTCTTCGAAATAAAGCTGGTCTTGGTACGCAGCCATTGCACCGACGAGACCCAAGTGGTTGACGCTTGAGAGGCGGCCGGAGTCGCCCATTTTCTCGATGAGTGACGTTGGCGCGATCGCATAGCCGATGCGTTGGCCAGCCATCGCGTAAACCTTCGAGAAGGTCCGTGCGATCATGACGTTATGGCCTTCTGCCACAAGATCGCTCATCACGCCGGCCGGATAGTCTTCCGAAACTTCAAGATAGGCTTCGTCGATGAAGACCGGTGCAACCTTGGCGGCTTCGATCGCGAAGGCACGCATTTTGACCGGGTCCATCGTTTTGCCGGTTGGGTTGTTCGGGTTGCAGAGATAGACCGCTGCGGTCTTCTTCTTGCTGAGACGCTTCGCCATCTCATCCAGATCGTAGCCCATCTCCGCGTCGAGTGGCGCGGCGTTGATCGGCATGTTGTAGAATTTCGCGACCCGCGGCACGCCTTCATAGGTGAGCGCCGAAGTGAGGAGTTCACCCTCTTGCGCCGCAGCCCATTCTGCAAATGCGCCGAGCAGTGGCGAAGAACCGTTGGCGATGAGCACTTGCTCCGGCGACACGCCTTCTTTGGCGGCAATCATTTCTTGGAACGCTTTCGTCGCCGGACGCGCGTAGCGGTAAATGTTGCCAACTTCTGCGCGCATGGCTTCCATTGCCTTAGGCGATGGGCCGAACGGGTTCTCGTTCGATGACATGATCGCCAACGCGTCAGGGTCGATCCGCTCAGATTTCGACGCCGCGCTCGCGATCCCGCCTGTCAAACCAGCGGTGCTAAGCGCGCCAGCGCCAAGACCTGCCAACTTCATCAGTGAACGACGTGATGTTGCAACAGATCCTAATACAGACTCTTTCGTACCAATCGTCATAACCAGTATCTCCTATGAATTTCCCCGGTATGCAGGCATTTGCCGATTAACCACCGAACGATATGGCAGTTTTGGCCTATCCACAACGGAAAATAGCGCTAGAGCCCCACTTTGTGCTGTGAAATGGCCTCTCGATAGTCAAAACCGAGCAAGAAATTGTGCGCTGCACAAAAGCTAGAGCGCCCGTGATTGGCCGCAATGCGGCACACAGTTTCAACGCGAACTTTTCCGGCGCCTGCCGATATTTTGGGGTGACTTGAACGAAAACGACCGCGCGGGTGGGCGCAGTCGCTTCTCATTTTATGCTATTTGGAGCTGCGTGGACGCTAGAATCGCGTCTCTAGGCTCAAACGCCAATTACGGCCGGGCAATGGCACCTCATCTTTCAGGAATGAGGTGTGCTGGCGCGCATCCTCATCCGTCAAGTTGAGACCGGCAAGCCGCAGGGTCACGCCCGGCGCCGAGGGGAACGGGGACACCGAGAGATACGTATTCACTAGCGTGTAGCTGTCGGTGGGCAGCTCGAATGCCGCCGTGTCGTCTTGCTCCCCTGCGTATTCGACTTCCGCCCGCAGGCTGGCCCAATTGGTCGCCCCCTCTAACCCGACGGTTGCGCCGATGGGAGGAATTCGGGGCAGATTGCCGCCACTTTCCAAATCCGCGTCAACAAAGTCGAACACGCCATCTGCCGTGACTTCAACGGGACCGACGGTGCCGACAAGGGCTTCAGCTTCGATCTCGAAGCCAGCGAAAGTCGCGTCTTCTGCGGTGAAGGCGAAGATCGGAAGTTCCTCGTGCTCATCGATCGCGCCGGTATTGGCTTCGTAGATATAGTCTTGATAGTCTGTGTAGAAACCACTGACTGTCACGAAGCCACGTTCGCTGTGAAGGTGCAGAATGGCCTCAAGGCCCGTTGCAACTTCCTCGTCAAGGTTGACGTCGCCGAGCTCAAATTGCCCCGTCGCGAGGTGAGGGCCATTCGAGTATAGCTCTTCAATGGTGGGGGCACGCTCTGTACGGAACACATTACCGGCCAAAGAGATGCTGTCCGTGAGGTCGTAATTCGTCCCCGCCGAGACGCTGACGCCATTGAACTCACGTTCGATCCGGGCGTCGCTGTTGGTGTGCTGTGTATTCTCGTACCGCAGCGCGCCTTCGAAGAGCCACGCACCCCGGCGGATCTCTTGGAAGGTGAAGAGACCGATCTGATCGGTCTCCGTCGCAGGGACAAAGGCCTCGAGACCGTCGGCGACGAATTCGCGTTGCCGATATTGGACGCCCGTAGCACCGCGCCAGCCACTGCGTTCGGCTTGGAGCAACTCTGCGCGCACTTCCCACCCTTCATTGGTGAACACGGTGCCTTCCTCGCCAGAGGGTTCGATCTCGACATGTTGGTAGTCGGCATAACCGGCGAAGACCGAGACCGCTTCGAAAAGTCCGCCGCCGAGCTCATACCGGCCGTTCAGATCGATCCGCGTCTGGTCGAGAACGATGAAGACGCCGCCTTCTTCTTCCTCTTCTTCGTGATCGTGATCCTCATCGTCGTGGTCTTCCTCATCTTCATCATGGTCTTCTTCGCCATGCGCATGTTCATGACCGCCGGGGATGCCGTAGTCGATTTCGAAGTTCTTGATGGAGACGCCGAGAAAACCTTTGGATCCAACGAAGCTTAGCCCGCCTGCAACGGACTGGCTGTTGATGAACGAATTCTCGAGGGTGCCGAAGGCTTCCTCTTCGTCCTCATGATCGTGATCCTCATCCTCCTCCTCGTGCTCTTCCTCCTCTTCCATGGCGCGGAAAAGGGCGGACTCAGCAAAACCAGGGATGTCGTAGTCTTCAGCCTCGCGCCAGGTGCCCGAAGCGTGGATCAGGATATCGATCCCGCTGACTTCGCCAATTTTTGCGGTGATCCCGCCTGCGGCGTCGGCGCCGTCATCGACGGTGGATCCGCCCACGCGGAAGGCGCCATCAATGCCGTCTTCTGGCGTCTCAGAGGGGATGCGCCCGTCGATCACGTTCACGACGCCGCCGGCGGCGGAACTGCCGTAGCGAAGAAGGCCCGTGCCGCGGACAATTTCGATCCGCTCGGCCATGGCGGGTTCAACAGCCACTGCGTGGTCCGGCGAGGAGGCCGCCGCATCGATGGTGCCGATGCCGTTGTCGAGGACGCGGATACGGTCCCCGCCCTGACCGCGGATGATGGGCCGTGACGCACCAGCCCCGAAGAAAGTCGAGGAGATCCCGGGCTCGGTGCGCAGGGCTTCACCGATGGTGGTGCTCTGAACGCGGGCTAGGGCTTCGCCTTCAACGATCGAGGCGCCAAGGGTCAGATCTTCCGTGGTTCTCGGTAGGGGCGAGCCTGTCACGATGATCAAATCGTCGCGCTCTTGATACTGCGCGTTGGCGACGGTCGGGAGCAGCGTCAAGCTTAAGGCCGTGACGGCTGCACTGCATTTCAATGTGGTCTTCATGGGTCACTCTCAGTTTTGTTACGCATCGCCTCAGGATGAGGCACGGTTAGTGATGATGGGCTGGGCGCGACGCGTTCCGCTTTATGATAAGCAGTTCGCAAGCGAGAGCGCCGACATGCCGTAAACGGCGCATCGACGCCCTTCGTGGTCGGGCTTCAGGAGGCCTGAAGTTGGACAGGGTAGGGACGAACGCCTGCAGAGCAGCCGCTGCAGCGGCTTTGCGCCTCAATGCTCATTCGGTTGAGATCGAGGCCCATATCGACGAAGGCCGCAGCCGCAGCTTCCGGTATGTGATGGGCATTCGCCTCTCCGCATCGCTCGCAGATGACGAGCATTAAGGGCTCATCATCCTCGGCGTCGGGGAGGGCAAAGAACGCGTTTTGACTGTCCACTCGCGTCACGAGACGCTCGGCGATGAGCCGATCAAGCGCACGATAAACGGTCATCGGGGCACGAATGCCGCGGTCTTCCAGGGCTGCCAAAATGGCATACGCTTTTAAGGGCCGCGCTTCCGCTCGCAACGTGTCGAGCACGAGCTGAGCGTTGGGCGGCAACCGCCGAGTTTCACGCCGCGTGGATGCGGACGCGCCAGCGGACATAGATATCCTGTGAACGGACATAATAGGGCAATCCTCTCTTCGAGGCTCTAGGAGAGCCGATCAGGCGATGATCAAAGAGAGAGGTGCGGTGGCGCACGGGCGCCATTCAGATACGCAGGCTGTGCGCCTCGAGGGGATATGTGAGCGGCAGTCGTAACGCCCGCCAATGGCTGAACGTCGCGACGAACGGCAACTGGCGCTGCACCACCAAGCCAATACTTTCCGGCTGACGCAACGCACACCGCACAATCATGGTCGGTTTCGCGGTCAGGTGCTTCATCTTCATGTGGATGATGATGCTGCCCAAAATCGTGATGGTGATAGTCTTTCGCAAACGAGTGCGGCTGAGGGTGCGATGACGCGTCATCGTGGACGTGAATACCCGCCAAGCCAAAGCTAATGACGAGGAGGACGACAAGCGAGCGCATTGCCGTGATCAACACGGCCGACATCCCTTGTTGGTGATGGCGCCCAAGTTCCCTCATGTTAACTGTGAAGATATCACGGGTTCCGGTGCTTGACCAGCATTGACCGATTTCATTTGCAATTGTTTCGGTCGTGAACGCGCTCTTCTTTCACAAGTATCCGCTGCCCGAAAAACCAAAAATTGCCACAACGGCCGTGTTTGCATATTCCCGAAATCAGCATAGGTATTGCCTATCGAAAGCCCCTTTCGCGAAAGGCATAGCAAATGTCTCGGGATATCACCTTGCGCCAGCTGCGTTACCTTGTGACCCTCTCAGAGGCCCGCAGTTTTCGTCGTGCGGCCGCGATGTGCGGAATCAGTCAGCCCTCCCTCAGTCAACAGATTAAGGCCCTCGAGGAAGTGGTCGGTGCGGTGCTGGTTGACCGTGGAGGGCAGGCGTTAAGTTTCACGCCACTCGGCCGTGAACTGACACAACGAGCGATTGAAATCCTTGATTTGACGGAGGCGATGAAGGCGCGGGCACAAGCGGGCGCTCTACACGGGGTCATTAAGTTGGGTGTGAAGCCGACCCTTGGCCCTTACCTTCTCCCCCCCGTCGTGCGCCGACTGCACACGATGTATCCTGAGCTTCGGCTCGCGATTCGCGAGGCGCCGGCAATTGAACTCGAGGCTGAATTGGTCAGTGGGGTGCATGATTTGATTCTGGGCGAATTGCCGATCCGGTCGCCCGATGTCGTCGGTGAAGCCATATTCAGGGAGCCGTTCTACTTGGCGGTTGCGGCCGACCATCCCCTTGCGACGCGGAAACAGTTCAAACCCGAGGATTTGAGTGGGCTTGAAGTCTTAACGCTCGGCCCTCGCTATCATTTACACGACCAAGTTCAGCGCCTTTGTGAACAATATGGCGCGACCATGCGGCGGGATTATGAGGGAACCAGCCTCGATGCCTTGCGCCAAATGGTGGGCATGGGCCTCGGCGTCACATTCTTGCCCGCGCTTTACGTAGCCTCTGAGGTGCGCGGGGGTGAGGGCGATGTCAGCGTGCTCAAACCGTCGCGTGCGACTTTGTTTAGAACCGTCAGCCTGATCCGTCGGAAGACGGCGCCCTTGGAGCCCTTTGTCGACGCGCTGCTGGACGTGATCGTCGAAGTCGCGCGCCAGGATTTAGCCGATCTAAACCTTATTCGACGATAGTTTGAGTCTATACCCCTTGAGCGGGAAGCCCCTTGCGCCATTTTAGTGTTGCGATGCAGCAAATGAGAGTGTGATGCGCTTGTTCGTGTTTGCTGAGAAATCGCCTAAAAGAGGGGACCGCACTTGACCGCCCATCAACAAACGGCCGTCCAAATCCTGCGTTTGGTCGCGCGCACGCTCGCGCCAGAGCGGAGTTTCCTTTGGCTTGCCGTCGTGTACGGCTTGGGGATTGGTTTGCTGACCCTCGCCACGCCGATCGCGGTTCAGGTTTTGATCAACACCGTTGCTTATACCGGATTGATCGCCCCCCTGATGGTCCTGTCGTTTGTCCTCTTCGGGCTTCTGTGTGCGTCGGGCCTCCTTAATGCGCTCCGTGTGCATTTGATGGAGATTTTTGGTCGCCGGCTTTATGCGCGCCTCGTGGCGGAGATCAGTCTCAAGTCTCTCTATGCGAAAAACCCGTTTTTCGCCGATGAAGGGCGAGGACCTTTGTTCAACCGCTATTTCGATATCATCACGGTGCAGAAGACGGTACCGGTACTGGTCGTCGGCGGTTTTACGATCCTTTTGCAAATGGCTGCCGGTTTTCTGCTGACGTCGTTTTATCACCCTTTGTTTTTGGCCTTTAACGTCACCCTCATTGTGATGATCTGGCTCATTTGGCTCTTCTGGGGGCGGGTCTCCATTCTCAGTGCCGTGGAATTGTCACAGCAAAAGCACAAAGCGGCCGCGTGGCTCGAGGGGCTTGGCGCGTCCAACGGCTATTTCAAATCTGACCGGCATATTGCCTACGCCCTTGATAAGACGGATGAGGCGACCGCGGATTATGTGAATGCCCACAAGAAGCATTTCCGCCACCATTTCAGTCAAACCGTTTCATTTCTCATCCTCTACGCATTTGCGAGTGCGATGCTTCTCGGGCTTGGCGGCCTCTTGGTCATTCGCGAGCAGCTGACGCTTGGCCAACTTGTTGCCGCCGAGCTTGTTCTGTCTGCTGCGTTTTTCGGAATGGCGCAGCTTGGTACGTATCTGATGTACTTCTACGACCTCTGCGCGGCGTCCGAAGAGCTATCGCTGTTCGATCATGTCGAGCAGGAGCGGCCAGTGGCGGCTCGCGAATTGCCGAGGAGTGAGTCGGCGGCGCTGACATTCCAACGGGTGCGCGGCGATGCCCGGGGCCAGCCGGCGCTGTTTGACTTGCACATTCCCGGCGGCACAACCGTGCAGGCCGCTGCGGACAGCCATGGCGTACAAAGGCTCTTCACGAATGTGTTGAAACGGTTCGAGACGCCGATTGGCGGCACCGCCATGCTGGGGGATGACGACCTGCTCAGCCTCGATCACTTTACCGTCCGTCGTCAGATTATCGTGCTTGACCGGCCGAGCCTGATCGAAATGTCGATTCGTGAGTATCTCTCGCTAGCCCGCATGAACGTGACCTCATCGGAGATGTACAAAGCCATTTCCACGGTCGGCTTGGGCCCCATCATCGCCGATTTGACCGAAGGTCTCGATACGCCGCTCGCGTCCACTGGATGGCCATTATCGACGGCTGAGACCATGCAATTGAAGCTGGCCGGCGCCCTCATCGCGCGCCCGCGGGTCCTGGTGCTCAATCAGCTCTTCGATTTGCTGCCCCGAGACTTCCTGCGTGCAGCGATCAAGGCGCTGCAAACGGATTTCAAGACCACGGTGATCGTCTTCACGAACCGCCGCGAGGATCTGGGGCTTGACCGATATCTCTTCTTGGAGCGGGAGCGGCAACGCCTTTTCGAGGACCACGTCGCTTTTCACGACGCCGTCATGGCGCGGCGCGCACTCACCCATGCGGAACGAGACTTAGAACAGGAGATGCAGCGCAAAGGGGAGGCCAACCATGCCATTTCGTGAGCAGCACATTTCCCACTTCACGACCCTATCGAGCATCGGGATTCCACGTGTGATGCGGATCGTCGCGATCATGCTGATCTCGGTCACGGTGCTAACGACGATCGCGCTTTTGACTGTCCCATGGGTGCAGACGACTGCTGGCCCTGGGGTCGTCACTGCGCTCGATCCGAATGATCGCGTGCAAGATATTAATGCTTTGGTCCCTGGTCGGATCGAAGAATGGTATGTGCGCGACGGTGCTGTGGTCGAGAAAGGGGATCCGATTGTCCGTATTGTGGATAACGACCCGCAGCTCCTCGACCGATTGCGCGGTGAGCGCGAACAAGCAGAGCGCCGGCGCGATGCAGCAGATGTTGCCTTGCGGACGGCGCAGCTAGACCTCGACCGCATCGAAACCCTCTTTGACGAAGGTCTGGCCGCACGCCGTGAGCTCGAACAGGCACAGATCCGCATTGAAGATCTGAAGAGTCGCTTGGCCGGGGTCACCGCGGAAATCGCACGGCTCGACGTCGATGTTTCGCGTCAGTCTGCACAGCTGGTCACGGCGCCGCGCGACGGCCGTATCCTGCGGGTGCATGCTGGCGATCAAGCCACCTTCGTCTCGGCTGGACAGTCGCTCGCGACCTTTGCGCCAACAACGGTCGAGCGCGCGGTGGAATTGTTCGTGGACGGACGGGATATCGCTCTGGTCTATGAAGGCGCGCCGGTTCGGATCCAATTTGAGGGGTGGCCCGCGGTTCAGTTCTCAGGATGGCCCTCCATCGCGGTGGGTGTGTTTTCAGGGAAAGTTGCCTCAATTGATCCATCCGCGCAGCCCGATGGACGGTTCCGCATTCTCGTGACAGAGGATCCAGAGGCGGAACATCCCTGGCCGGAGGACCAGTTCGTTCGGCTGGGGGCAACCGCGCGTGGCTGGGTCCTGCTGTCGACGGTGCCTCTAGGTAATGAACTATGGCGACAGCTGAACAACTTCCCGCCGCGTTACGTCGAAGGGGCAGGCCGGGCATGAGGCGGCCTGTTTTTGTGGCGATTTTTTTGGGCGCCGCCGCCCAAATTGGTGCGGCCTTCGCCGATCCCTTGACGCCAGAGGAAGTTGCGCTTTCCGCGGCACAACTCTCGCCATCTGTGTTGATCGCCGAAGCCAAGCGCGACCAAGCGGATGCAAAAACCACCGAGGCGCTTGGTGGTTTCGATACGCGCATTGAAGCTGAATCCAAACTTCGTCCGCAAGGCTACTATGACGGACGGTTTGGCAGCCTCACCGCGCGGCGGGCGCTTGGGCCGCTTGGCGCTGAGGTTTACGGCGGATACCGTATTTCTGATGGTGAATTCCCAATCTATGAAGACATCAATTTCACGAATCAGGCAGGTGAAGCGATGGTGGGGCTCGCCATCTCGCTTCTCCGAGATCGCGAAATCGATTCGATTCGTTTTGGCTTAACAGATGCCTCATTGGGACTCGCGCAAGAAGAGCTGCGCTTACTCAACACACGGATTGCTGTGCAACAGGCCGCGCTCAGTGCCTATTGGGAGTGGGTCGCCGCCGGGCAGTCGCTGATGGTCTTCGAAGAACTGCTCGCCGTTGCGGAAGAGCGCGATCGGGCCTTTCGGCGCGAGGTGACCGAAGGGGCGCGTGCAGAGATCTTTTTGACGGAGAATGCGCAGCTGCTTGCGCGACGGAAAGGCTTTGTTGAGTCAGCGCGTGCTGATTTTGAGAAGGCAGCTGCCGATCTCTCCATTTTCTATCGGGATCCGACGGGTCGTCCGATCATCCCCACAACGGAGGATGTGCCGTCATCGATCGATGTCTCTGAGACGCCGCGAGAGACGGTGATGATGGAAGAGATTTTGTCGGCGCAGCCAGCCTTGCGGGCACTCGAAGTGGCGCTCGAGCGGCAGGATGCATCGTTGCGATTGGCACGGAATAAGTTGCTGCCCAAACTCGATCTCGCTGTCGAAGCTGGGCAAGATTTCGGGGCCATTGGCGAGGGCGGGATCACGCGCGATGAAAGCGAAGTGACGGCCAAGGTCACGTTCAGTGTGCCGCTGGCAAGACGTGACGCACGCGGCACACTCCGTCGTGAGGAAGCAGCGAGAGCCGCCTTGGTGCAAGAGCGCCGTTTGCAGCGTGATGAGCTACGCGCCGCGCTTCGGAAAATCGATGTTGATCTTCGCGCGGCGGAAACGATTTATGCGCTTGCGCTCGAAGAAGAGCGTCTGGCGGCTGAAATGGAGCGTGCGGAGCGCACACGGTTCCGTTTGGGCGCCAGTGACTTTTTCGTCGTCAATTTGCGCGAAGAGGCGCGCGCCGATGCGGAGATGCGCGTGATCAATGCCGCTCGAGCGTTGGCGGTGGCGCAAGTCGCGTTTGATGCGGGGACGATGGATTTGGACGCTCTCGGATTATAACCTCTTCCGCTCACGAATTGGGGACAGCACCTTTAAGTCTAACAAAATAGTCTCATACACAAAAAAAGCGGCGCCCTGGGGGGAGGCGCCGCTTTACCGTCTGCTAGGTGGGGACGGGGGAGAGAGAGTTCAGCCTATCGGAAAAGAGCCAGCGATTCCGTTTCGGCCAAAGCCCGGCAGACGTGTCTTGCAGTGTGGTGTTGCGGCCCGCGAACGGTCGGGCAAGATTTCACAGCAGTGGTGTCAACTATACTTTTTCCCAAGACGGGTTGCTGCTGTGGAAATGCCTGCTCTCCAGCGACTGCTGTTGCGACAGTCGGTGCTGCGATCACGTGGCGTGGAGAGATGCGATGGCCGTTTTTGTCACTGGCAACTGCAACGCCGCCAACTAAGCTAGCGGAGGCAAGAGTTGCAATCGCAATTCGAGTAATCGATACGTTGGGCATTTCCTAATCCTCTCTGTGTCGGTGAACGGTATTTGGCTTTTTTACCAGAATCATCAAGCCGGATAGAATTTTCCTATCGGCCAGGAAGGAAAAATCCATCCGACGGGCGTGGTCTGGAGAAGAGAATGCGGTCTCGATCTGCGAATGGCTGCGGCAAAAACTATCGCGGATGTGTCCCCGTCAGCTTGGTATGACGGCGTCCGATAGAACGATCAGCCCACTGCCTTCAGCGGCATATCGTGAGCAGGTTCGATTGTGAAGTCTGACAGGATGCGATCAATCGAATCCGCTTGGTCTTTCGCTTGCGTCACGATTTCGTTCGTATCTTGCACCAAGGCAGCGTTTTGCTGCGTGACCTGATCGATTTGCGTAATGCCTTCGCCAAATTCAGAGATCGAGACAGCTTGGGTCTTGTTGGCGTTCGCGATGGCTGAGACCAGCTCATTTGATGTCGCCACAGCGCTGACAATTTCTTTTAAGGTGTCGGCGGCCTTCGTGATGAGGTCGACGCCGGCGGCAACTTCCTCAGACGCGCTCTGATTGAGCGTTTTGATCTGATTGGAGCGTTCGGCGGCGGACTGAGCGAGGCTTCTCACCTCGTTGGCGACGACTGCGAAACCTGCCCCCGCCGCCCCGGCACGGGCGGCTTCTACGCTCGCATTCAGCGCAAGGATATTCGTCTGGAACGCAATTCCTTCAATGACGCCGACCGTATCCGCCATTTTTTCCGAAGCCTCGGCGATGCGTGCAATCGCCCGCGTTGCCTGGTCCATAATATCGCCCCCGGCAACGGCCAAACGATGGGCAGAGGCGGCATTGCTCTGTGCCTGATCGGCGCGATCGGCGTTTTCTTTGACGGTATTGAGGATTGAGGAGAGGGCGGCGGTCGCCTCTTCGACGGTTGCGGCCTGATGCGTCGTTCTACCGGCAAGTTGATCGGAACCCTCGCTAAGATTGGACGTCAACTCACGTAGAGTTCCTGCGGCGGTAAGAAGTCGCTGAATGACGTCGGCAAGGCTTTCACCGGTTGAATTCACATAGTCTTTCAAGTCCGCGAATGTTCCGGAGAAGTCGCCGGTCATGCGTTGTGTAAGGTCTGAATGTGCCAGCGCGTTCAGCACACGTTTTGTTTCATCGATGCCTTTCGCGACGACCGAGACCAAATGGTTGAGGCCGTCGGCGAGGGCATTAAGCTCAGCCTCTTTATACCGGGGCTCGACGCGGACAGAGAAATCACCAGCGGCCACGGCGTCGACAACCTGTCCGAAGGCTGATTGAAGCTCGCGCAACATCTCCTGGCGTTCGGCGCGGCGTTTCTCCTCTTCCGCCGCGCGTTCGGCGCTAAGGGCTTCGCGCTCTTTCATATGCTGTTCGCGTTCTTCGGCAGCCCGCTCGGCAGCGGCGGCTTTCTCCGCGGCCTCGGCTGCACGTTCTTGTGCCAAACGCTCGCGCTCGGCCGTTTGAGCTTCGCGTTCCTGCGCCGCTTTTTTGTCTGCCGCAGCGCGCTCTTCTTGGAGCCGATCCACCTCCGTCTGGTTCTCGCGGAAAACCCTCAGAGATTGAACGATTTCTCCCAACGCATCCTTGCGGGCATAGGCTTCTAGATTGACGTCTTTGTCGCGCTCAGCGATCCGTTGGGTGAGGGCGGCGATGTCACGAACGCCGGTCGATGTTGCCTGTGCGCTGGCCCATGAGAGGGCGCCGACGATGATGATTGCGAAGACCGTTGCACCGACGAAAATTTGTTGCGTGAACGCTGCCTCTTTCCCGATCCGGTCAGTTTGTTCCGTGGACATTGTGTCAGCCTGGGTGACCAGGTCCGCCATGTCAGTATGGATCTCGCGCAATGTGTCTTGGAACGGCATGACGAAGCCAACGGCGGAGTTGAAATCGATGGCCAGCATCGAGGCAAGGAAATCCACTGCGTCTTTATAGGTGGTCAGACTTTCGAGCATCGCAGTAAGACGCTCTTCCCCGTGGTCTGGATCAAAGCGCTCACGATATGCGGTCAGGTCTTTGACGATCGCCTCAGCGTCGCCCGCCAAGCCCTCAAGACGCTGGGAGTCCGTATCGTTTGACAGACCGGCGGCTTCTTTGGTCGCCAGCTCAAAAATCTTGGCGTTAAGCTGCTGCAATTGGCTGGCGATGTGCAGCATGTCGACCTGGCTCGCGATCTCTTGCTGCTGCAAACGCTGATAGTCGGCTTGCTGTGCTTTAAGCGCCATCACCCCACTAATGGCGATGCCAATGAGGACGATCAGGCCGACGGTTGGCGCAAGGGCGATTTTTGCGAGGATCGGCCAGTCTTTGAAACGCAGCATAGCCATACAGTCTCTTTTTCACGCGCAGTGAAGCGCTTTACACAGAATTTATGGGGCCGCCTGTCCGCTGAGAACGCGCGGCAGGCGACCTCAGTTTGGGTTAGTAGTTGTAGCCAAGGCCGATGCGGAAATTGCTTTCTGCTTCGAATGCGGACAGACCCCATTCTTCTTGACCGAAGATGTTCTGACCTCGGGCATAGACCGATAAGTTCTCTGCGAAATTGTATGCGACCCGCGCGTCGAGCATCACCGTTGCATCGATATCGGTCAGGACTGGGGCGAGGGAGGTCGAGACCCCGCGCTGGGTCGTCTCATCACGATAGCCAGCGGTGAGAAACGCCTCCCATGGACCTTTCGCATAGTCAAAGGTGACGTTGACCTTGTGAGAGGGCGTCCCCTCATCAAGCGGGATGGCTGCATCGACCTGCGGTGTGACCAGGTCTTCTTCGATATCCGTGAAGGTGTAGTTGACTTCCCATCCCAGAGACTCTTTCATCTTTCCACGGAGCGCTGTTTCCAAGGAAAGCACATCGAAGTCACCGACTCTTGATTCCTGCAAGAATGGAATCATCGTCACCGGATCCACAACGAGGGAAATGTTCGCCAGCGGCGGGACATAGTCCTCGACCTGCATATATGACGCCGTGAAATTAAACCCGCCATTGATCATCGGCAGACGCCGATCATAGGCTAGCTCGTAATTATCCGTAAACGAAGGCTCGAGATTTGGGTCGCCGGTCAACACAAGGCCATTGGTCAGCGTTGCGATATTCAATGAAATGAGCGCGGGTGGCTGAACGCCGCGTGCAATGCTTGCACGGTAGGTCGACATCTCGCCTGGTTTATATACTGCGGATGAATTGTAGCTGACCACGGTATGGCTGATGTCGAAATCGTCCGAGCTGTCGAATATTGCGAAGGGGGCAAAATCCCCCTCATGCGATACCTCGAGCTGATCAACACGGACCGCATTGGTGAAGGTGAATTTTGGCGTTGCAGACCATTCCCACATGCCGCTGGCGGCATAAATGTCGTACAAGACGGAACCGTTGTCGGTGCCGGGGATCACGGGAGTGCCTCCCAGCTCGCTTTGTCGAAATTCACCAGCAACGCGGAATGTATTCTTTGTGCCGACTTTGAATAGATCTTCGAGTTTCACAACGAAAAGCGTATTCTCGATTATGCCCGTGTCCTCTGAGACCTGCTCGTACATGTTGTAGTAGGTTTGGAGCTTGATCAGGCCTGCCTTGGTATCCGCGGTCACTTGGCCATTGATGCTTTGGAGCTCAGTGTTGCGCTCGGTCGCGCTAAAGGCATAGGTCTGTTGGGTCGATTCCTGGGCACCATAGTTGTAGCTCAGTGTCCCGCGGATTTTGTCCGTCAGCTGCGAGGTCAACTCAGCGCCAACATTTTTTCGTTGCGGAGAGATGGAAGGGCGCCCAACGATAGCGTCCAGGCCATCAATGTCCTCCCAATTGTCCATCTCTTCATAGCCGCCAGAGATGCGGAGGCCCGTCTTGTCACCAAGCTTGAAATTGGTGACGAGAGAGGCGTGGAGCGAGTTCATATCGCCCACTTCGA
>CAYFHK010000011.1:0-37995 GCA_964342585.1 uncultured Caulobacterales bacterium
AACAGGTAAGGCGGAAATTAAGGCTCTAGCTTGCCTGCGAGCGTTTGCAGCACGGTGAGCCGCGCGGTGAGCGCGGCGACGCCGCAAAGGATCAGCGGCACGGTGATCAGCCATAGCAGCATCACGGGATCGGCGCTGAGATTGGGCAGGAAGAAGCCAGACTCATCGCCCTGAAAGCTTGCCAGCGCGAAGAGAAGCAATGCCGCCGCCACAGCCCCGATCGTGCCGCCGCGCAGCCCCAAGGCCAAATATCGGCGCTGGACCTCATCCGCGATGAAGCGGTCAGTGGCGCCGACGAGGTGCAAAATTTCGACGATCGATCGATTGGCAGCGAGCCCCGCGCGGGTGGCAAAGATGATCACCGCGCCGCTGGCGCTCATCACCATCATGAAAACAAAGAACGCTGCCATCTGGCCCCGGCGGGCCGCATCGACGAGGCGATCATTCCACACGCCGTGGTCATCGAGCGTTGCGCGTGGCGCCGTGACCTCTAGCGCCTGCTGAAGCGGACCAAGATCGCGACGTAAGCGCGGCGTCACATCCGCTGTGATCAAGGCCGGGATCGGAATATCGGCAGCCAAATTGTTTTTGCCCAACCATGGCTCGAGAAGGGCGCCCGTTTCCTCGCGGGAAAGACGTTCGGCGCGCAGAACACCTGGTGTATTGCTGAGAACGCGCAAGGCGGCCTCCGCCTGCCGATCGATTTCGGCCATGTCGCCGCTTTTCACCTGGACCGTAATCGTGCCTTGCAGGTCCCCCGTCCAATCCGCTGTCGCCCGCGAGACCATAAAATATCCCGCCAGTGAAATGCTCGCCATGAAGGCCAGCACGGCAACAACGACCGTGAGCGGCGTGCCCGCCGCGCCAGCTTCTGGCAGCAATGGGGCGGTATTGCGCGGGCTCATTTGAGAATCGATGGTTTCCGTCATCAAACGCCGCCCCCTGCGGATTGGCTCGCAATATCGCCAAGCGGTTGGTGCAGTGTGACCCGCCCCTCCTTCAGCCGAAGGATGTTTTTCGGCAGCCGCCGCACCAATCCCAGATCGTGCGTGGCGACGATCACGGCTGTCCCCATCCGGTTCAGCTCGATCAGCAATTGCATGATTTTCGCACCCATATCCGGGTCCACATTGCCTGTGGGTTCGTCTGCCAAGATCAGATCCGGCTTCGCCACCAGTGCCCGAGCCAAAGCGACCCGCTGTTTCTCCCCGCCTGAAAGCACCGGCGGCGTGGCCCAAATGCGTTCGGCCAGCCCCACCCAGCTTAACAGTTCGATAACGTCGCTTCGATACGCGGTTTCCTTAATGCCCAGAACACGCATTGGCAGGGCCACGTTCTCGAAAGCCGTCAAATGGTCGAGAAGACGAAATTCTTGGAAGACGACACCGATCCGTCGGCGAAGGGCCGCACGGTGGTCAGGGGCGATCGCCGCGACATCTTCCCCAAAAACACGGACCTGTCCGCGAGAGGCTTGATGCGCGAGATAGATGAGCTTGAGCAGGGTGGTCTTGCCCGCACCCGAAGCGCCGGTGAGAAACCGAAAGTCGCCTTCGCGCAGGGTGAAATTCGCGCCGCGCAACACATCGCGCGCGCCATCATAGCTCAAATGGACGTTTCCGAATTCGACGATCTTCGGGCTGCGCGCGTGCGTCGCGTGTGGGGAGGGGTCAACCATGCCCGCCTTTTGAACCGAGCCTCAAGGCGCGCGCAATGCTGATTTCTTGCCCAAACTGCCTCAAACTGTATCGCGTCCCCGCATCAGCGATTCCGCCAGAGGGCCGAGAGGTGCGATGCGCGGCGTGCGACACATTATGGTTCGAGGGCGGCATGGCGGCCGAGGTCATCGAACCCGAGCGATTCGTTCCGGCCGAAAAGCGGGCGCGGCCGGAAAGGCGGCCACGCCAAGACGCTGTCCCTGCGCGACGGGCACGCCCCGGCACGTTCCTCGGCGTGGATATCGAAACCGCGACGCGGATCTATGACGCCGTGTACGCACCGCCCAAGCCGCGGGCGCCGTCACTGCAAGAGGAGGTCGTGGCTCGCGAGCGCGCTTCTGAGAAGACGCCGTCCCCCGCTGAAAAGCCTGAACGAACGGCTGCTGCAGACCGCCCGACCAAGGCCACGCCGCAGGCACGCCTTCCGGTTCCGGCCCGCACGCGGTCCATTGCGCCGGCGCGTGAGCTGGGCCGAACGGTGCGATCCCAAACGCCGCGCCCAACGCCCACGGAGCAGATCGAACCCTTGTTCGACAAGGATGCGCTCTGGGAAGGTTTAGAGTCATCGAATCCATCCCCGGCTGGATCTTCCGCGTTCGATGCATCTAAGGCTCGGACAGGCGGCAACGCCAAGCGGCGAGATTTCCCAACTGGGCAAAGGCAACGGCGCCGCGCGCCGCGCACCGGCGCGGATGCTGCAGCTGCGTTTCGTCATCGTGCTCGCGTGCAGGCGGTCAACCGGCTCACGCCCGTTCGCGCCGCCGGTTGGGCGTTATGGGCGGGAACCCTTGCGGCGGTCGCGATCGGCCTTGGAACATTCCGACCCCAAATTGAAGAAATGTGGCCGCGAGCGTCCTTTGCCTATGCGGCGGTGTTGGGCGTGCCAGCCGCGCAGCCCGGATTGCGGGTGGTGGATGTTGAAAGCCGATATGCTCTGTCGACCCACGGCCCTGTGCTGGAATTGCGGGGACGGGTCGTCAATGATGCGCAAGAGCAGAAATTGCCGGCGCTCTGGTTTGTTGCCGACGGGCCGAATGGTGCGTTGACGAAGGAACCTGTGCACCTGACCGACGTGCCGCTGCCGCGCGGAGGCGAGCGCCCGTTTATCATTCGTGCGCAGATTCCTGAGGGCGCGAACCGCGCTGAGTTGCGTCTTGCGTCCGCGGTGGGCACAGGGGCCGGGCAAAGCTTCGTTCTTCAGCGCACGGGAAGCGGCTGGGGCGAGGCCTTGCCGCCGATCAAACGCTGAATTTTTTCGGGTTTAGCGCACCTTACCGTTGATCATTGGGGGGACGACGTCATGACCAAACCGCTTTTCACCGAAGCGCAGATTGATGGCCGCCTGCAGGAAATCGCGCCGCAAATCGTTGCGGATCTGGGACCGAATTTTCTGATGGTGCCGATTTTGACCGGCGGTTTCATTTTCGCCGCGGACCTCGGGCGCGCTCTTTTCGCTGCAGGGGCAGATCCAGAAGTCGATTTCCTGCAGCTCTCAAGCTATGGTCACGGGCGCGAGTCAACTGGACATATCAGCCTGCTGAAGGATTTGACTGCCCCGGTTTCAGGGATCCCGGTTTTGCTTGTCGACGATGTCCTGGATAGTGGGCGCAGCCTCCATGCGGCGCGTGAATTGGTCGAGAGAAGGGGCGCCGCCGAGGTCAAAATTTGCGTCGCGGTGCGAAAAGCGGTCGCTCGAGCACAGCCTGTTTTCGCCGACTACGCCCTTTTTGATGTCGATGGCGATGCGTTCTTGGTGGGCTACGGCATGGATGACGCAGGTGGTAGCCGCGCCATGCCTGTCATCTCTGTGGTTGAAGACGACTGAGGGACAGGTTTAGTTCCTTGTCCTAAAAGCGCCGAAGCAGCCGCTCGAGATAGGCCCGTTCGGCATCCGTCAAGTCAGGGTTCGACAATCGGCGACGCAACTCTTCCGTCAGCGTCCGGATTTGCTCCGGGTTCAGAAGGTCGGGGATATCGATATCTGTCGGTCCTTGTTGCCCCCATAAACGGCCCAGCGGATCGCGTTCCGCGCCACGCGTGCCTTCGCCGGTTTGTTGACCGCCGCGCTCCCCGTCACCGCCATCGCGCTCGCCCCGCTCTGCGAGTGCGGCCTCAGCGAGGGTCTCTGCGCCGCGACGCAGGGCCGTGATCGCTTGCTCTTGCAACGCTTGCGCAGACTGCAGCTCACCGCGCGAAAGCGCGTCGGCAGCCATCTCCATTGCGCTCTCAGCATTCCCGAACGCGCGCGCCGCATCCTCGCGAGCGCTCTCAGTGCTCGGATCGCCTGCGCTGCCTGAGGGATCCGGCGCTGTCGCTTGATCGGCGAGCGCCCGTGCCCCTTCTGCCAGGGCGCGTTGACCCTGTGAGAGACCTTCGGTGCTGCGATCGCCACGACGTGCACTGAAGGTGTCGTCCGAGAGGCGCCGTTGCTGATCGATCAAAGATCCCGCGCTGTCGAGCGCGCTGCCGGTGCCTTCGCCCTCGCCAGATCCGTCATTCTCCGCCCCTTGACCGCTGCCGCTTTGGTTGCCCTGGCCGCTTTGCCCACTTTGGCCTTGGGAAATGGTGAGGTTTTGCAGCAGGGCCTCAAGCTCAGCGAGGCGCGCCTGGGCCTCTGCCGTATCGCCCTGCCGCCGGAGGCGTGCGATCTCATCAAGGATGTCGTCGAGATCGCGTTCAGACAATTCTTGGTCTGTTTGTTCCTGGCTGGCCTGGGCGTCACCAGATGCTGCGAGCGCCGCAACGTAGTCGGCCATGGCTTGGCGCAACGCCTCTACCAACCGGTCGATTTCTTCGGGCGGCGCGCCATTGGCGAGCGCCTTGCGCAGAGCTTCCTGCGCCGCTTCTAGGCGTTGTCGCGCAAGCGTCAGCCCTTCATCCTCAAGCGCGATCGCAAGGGACCAAAAGCTCTCGACCAACTCGTCCACATTCTTGCCGCGCCCGACCGCCATCTCGTGATAGGCCGTCCGTAGGAGGAGATAGTCCCGCGTGTTTTCGGCAAACTGCTCGGGGGCGAAGGTCATGGCGTCGAACAGGCGGGCAGAGCGGCGCCATTGGCTTGGGGCGAGGGCCAGGCTTCGCCGCTCCTCGATCACCGCGCGCGAGAGCGGGTTATAAAATAGTCGCGTCGGCAGCACGAAACGCACCGGGCCGGACGCAGCCGTTTGGCCGCTTCCATCGGCGACTTCGAGCCGCATTTCGACCGGCATACCGGCCCAAGGGTGTTCCGTAAGATCGACCTCAGTTTCGCGCATACCGCCCGCGCCTTGAAGACCGGGCAAGGGCACGCTGAGTGTTTCTCCCACCACATCGCGGGCTGCGCGCGGCGCGTCCGGTGGCCGATCGAGCGGGGTAGCGAGCTTGAGCTTGAGGGTGGCCTCGGTGATCCCGTAATCGTCTTCGGTCACGGCGGAGATGAATGTGCGTGTACCGCCGACAGCAGAGGGCTGCGTTTCCCAGCGGACATCCGGTGCGCGATCCTCCTGAACAGCGATGGGCCAGATCGCGCGGTTGCCCCGGGTGCGCAGTTCGAACGCACTGTTCTCGGTGATCGGCAGCGAAGCTGTCAGTGTGCGTCCTGCCGCATCGAGCGGCACGTCTTGCTGGCCATCGGGGGTGGCCAAGCGCGCCCTCGCGTTTGGCGGTCGCCCGCTCGTGCCCGGGGCATTGAGCCTCAAGTTCAGGACGCTGCCCGATGGCACGGTAATGGTCTCGGCGGTGCCGGCGGGAAGGGTGCCCGCACGGACCAAAAATCGCGGCGCCTCGCCTGTGTAGTCAGGTGGGGCGAGCCAGATATCGGCACGCAGGGGCGCGGTGGCGGCGGGCTGGGGGACGAAGCCGGCGGCCAGCCGCGGCCCCCAATTCTCCCCGGCGATCAGCAGGCCCACGCCAAAAATCAGCACCCCCGCCACGCGCCCGGCAAACGGGTCCGTCCGGTCGATCAACGCGCGGGGGCGCTGCGCCTTCAAGCCGCGCAATTTTTGCAAGAGCTGCGCCTGGTGTGCGCGCCAAAGCGGGTTCTCGGCGTCTCCGCCAACGGGCTCATCGGCGAGGTCTGCGAAGGTGCCGGTCGGCAAAGCATTGTCGCGTTCGAGCCGGGCGCGCGCATCTGCCACAGTGGGAAGAGGGCCTAAGACAGCGAGCCGCCGCCAAAGGAGCACGACCGCCAGCGCCAAACCGGCGAGCGCGGCGATATGCACGGCCATCGGCAATTGGGCCCACGCGCCCATGAGGCTGATCCCCAAAAATGCGAGGATCAGCGCCACAAAAGGCATGGCCGCGGCGTAACCCCACTCCCAAAGCAGGAGGAAATACGTGCGCCAGAGCGGCATTTGGGGTCGCGACGTCGTCATGACGACAGCCTAACGGCGTGAGGTGAACGGGTCATGTGTCGATAAATTTAAACCGGGTTTCCCCGAGATCACATCGACACGGGCACGTCATCGAACAAAAAATCTTTGCGCGGGGAGGGCAGGCGCGGCTCTGCCTCAGATGGCGGTGTCTCGGCGATCGCCTTTTCGGTGCCGGGCATTTCGAATTCAGAGAGCCGCCGCGCACGCGGCAGCACCCGCGCCTCCATATTGCCCACAAGGTCGTTATAGGTTTTCACGCTGCGATCGAGGGATTTGCCGAGCTCTGACAGGTAGCCGCCGGTTTTCTGCAGGCTTTGATAGAGATCCGACGCCATGTTCGCGACGGCGACCGCGCTCTCATTGGCGCGCTGCTGTCGCCAGGCATGCGCAATCGATTTCAAAATGGCGATCAATGTCGTGGGCGTGGCGATTAGCACCCCGCGCTCATAGGCGTCTTGGAACAAGTTCGGCCGCGCTTCGATTGCGGCGGTGAAGAACGTTTCGCCAGGCAGGAACATCACCACGAAATCGATGGCGCCCTCTTTTTTCAGCGCGCCCGCATAATCCTTGGCGGAAAGGGATTGTACGTGGGTCCATACCGCGCGCCCGTGCCGGCTCATGGCTTCGCGGCGGGCGGTCTCTTCTTCCGCCCCCGCGGCATCCAGCCAATCTGAGAGCGAGACTTTGGAATCGACCGCCACCATTCGCTCGCCGGGCAACCGAACGACCAGATCGGGCTGTTTGCGGCCGGCGCCATCATCGCCGGAGACCGAGTATTGTTCTTGAAAATCGCAATAGGGGGAGAGCCCGGCGAGCTCGACCACATTGCGCAGGGTGGTTTCCCCCCACCGGCCACGCGTGCGGGGCCCGGCTTTGAGCGCCGAAGACAAGCTCCGCGCCTCGGCTTGCACGGCGGATGCGGATTGGGCCAGCGCCGAGATCTGTCCATGCAGTTCGCCTTGCGCTTTCTTCGTGTGGTCGCGCATTTCCCGAAGACCCTCTTCATAGCGGGTCAGCGTGTCACGCATCGGCTTCAAAAGATCGGAGACCGAGCGGCTATAGGTCTCCGCATCGGCCTTCGCGGCAAGTTGTTGTTTTTCAAAGGTCTGAGACGCCTCGCGCATCAAGGCATCGCCGGTCTCGCGAACGAGCCGGGCCGACATGTCCCGAAACTCTGTTTCAAGCCGCGCGCGCAAATCACGCAAATGCGCCTCGCGCTCTTCAAGCCGCGTGAGAAGGGCGGCTTCGCGCCGGGAGAGCTCCGCCGTCCGCGCCCGCTCCTCGGCGAGGGCATCTTTGAATTCATCGAGGGTGGCCAACCGCGTGGTCAACTCGCCATTGCGCGCGGCCATTTCTTGCAGGCGCGCGTGCGTGGCGCGAAGCGTGCCGCCCCGACGCAACAGCCAAATTGTGAGCGCCAAGACGAGCGTCCAGCCGAGCGCGGCAAGCCCACCCCAAAGCCATAGGAGGTCAATTGTCATGCGCGATCGCTAGCCCGATTCGCTTGTTCATATTATGTTCTAGTTGTGGCGCGCGCGTTTTGCAAGTCCCGCCTCTGTCATCAGCGTCGCGGCACGAGTTCAATTTGATAGATCGTCGGCCAGTGCTTGCCGGTGACGAGGAGGCGATCCGTCTCCGGATCATAGGCGATACCATTGAGCACTTCATCACGCGGATTGACGTCGTCAGGGCGCAGGCCGGTCAGATCGATGACGCCTGTCACATGGCCGGTTTCTGGTGCGATGCGCACAATAAGATCCGTTTGCCACACATTGGCCCAGACCTCACCGTCGATGAATTCAAGCTCATTGAGCTTCGGAACAGGGCGGCCATTGGCCGTCACACCGACGGAACCTGTCTCCTTAAACGTCTCAGGGTCGAGAAACCGCAGGCGGTTCGTCCCATCACTGAGGACCAGGCGCTCGCCATCATATGTCAGGCCCCATCCCTCGCCGGTAATGGGGAAGCTTTGCAGCCGCTCGAGCGACGCCGCGTCATGAACGAAGCCAAGGCCAGAGCGCCACGTGACGGAGATAATATTGCCTGAGACGGCGACCGCGCCTTCGCCAAAAACATCGTCGGGGAGGGGGGTTCGCGCCGCTGACGCATCGCCGAACAAATCATGCCTGATAATCTGTGAGCGGCCAAAATGCCCGGTGCTCTCGTAGAGGATCCCGTCTGCAAAGAAGAGCCCTTGCGTGAAAGATTGGGGATCGTGCGGAAACTCTTCGATGACCGAATAGTCGTAGACCGTCGGCGAAGGGGCTGCTTCGCTCTCTGCTTGGACTGCTGTCGGGACGGCGGCGGAATTGGCCGGCGCGGGTGCATTGCCGGCGAGCAGCGCGGCCGCCGTTGTGCAAAGAACAAAAGCTTTAGGAAACAATTGCATGCGCTGTGAACTGATCATGTTCGCCAATGGAGTTGGGCTGGCTCAAGGGGGTTTTCAAATGCGGCGTCGCCTCTGTCACGATAGGCGCGTTTGAGTTTTAGATACCACTGCGCCAACCGGTCAGGGTCACCCGCATAAGTCATCACAGGATTGGCGATGGCGATATTCTCGTTCTGTTGTCGCAGAATACGCCCATCTTGGCCCAAGAAAGTGCGCGCCAATGGATAGGCGAAAGGCTTGATGACCGACAAAAGCGGCATATCCCAATAGAACATCTGGGTGATCAGCGATTTGTTTTGTTCCGTAGGGGTGATCGCTGTGAGGCCTAGAATAGAATATTTCTCGTTGCGGATGATCTCGAGGCGGATCGCCGGCAGGCGGAACTCGATCTCTGTCGTCGCCGCACCACCGATCAGACGATAAGCGCGGCCATTCGACGAGGGTTGGTGGGGCAGCATGCGAAAGCCGAGCGGCGTGGGCTCGTAGACTTTGGTCTTCTCCTGGGCCTTGTCCGGATTGCGCCAGAACCATTGCTGGTGAACGTAGGGCGTGTGGGCAGGGTCGACCAACCCGATCACCGCCTCGTCGTAAGGGCCCTCCGCATCCGCGGTGATCACCATTTTCGGCGCGTCGCCGGGAATACCCTCTGGCAAGGTCGGTGCGGGAATGGTCGGTGTGCCATCGAAACGCTTCGGGTTTTCGGGGACATAAATCCAAACGAGCCCTCGATCTTCGACGACTGGATACGCGCCGCCGCGCATTTTCCCTGCGTCGAATGGATCGCGGTCGCTCAAGGCGGGGATCTTCTTGCACGCCCCTGTGTGCACATCGAAGCGCCAGCCATGATAAGGGCACTCAAGACAATCGCTGTCACCTTCTTTGATTTGGCGCCCGCCGGAAAGCGGCGCGGCGCGATGCGGGCAAACATCATCTAGCGCGAACACCTCGCCTGTCGTCGTTCGTCCAAGGGCAATCGGCCGACCAAGGAAGAATTTGCGATGCGTCTTGCCCGGCTTCAGCTCTTTCGCGGGGCAGGCGAAATACCACATCTCTGTGAGCGGGCTTTGCGGATTTTGCTGCGGAAAGCTCATCGGGCGAGCTCGTCGACAGCCTGGCGCAATAGCTGGAGTTCTCCCTCGCCGGACATCCGGTGGTCACCATCTTTCACCAAGGTCACCCTCACGTCATCCGTTCCCAGATGCTCTGCATACCGCAGGGCGTGGGCATAGGGCACCACGTCGTCGCGCATCCCGGTGAGGATCCGCACGGGCGCGTTCACGGGCAGCGGTTCGGACAGCACGCGGTTCGTCGCCCCATCGTCGAACAGGGCCTTGGTGTACACCATCACGCTATCATCAAACTCTGACGGGATTTCGAGGCGCCCGTCTTTGTGCAGGCGCTCCATCATTTCCGGGGCCCACTGTTTTGGGGTCAGCTCGGTGGTGAAATCGGGGGCGGGCGCGATGAGGATCATGCCGGCAATACGTTCAGGGTAGGTCCGCGCCAACAGCCCAGCAATCCATGCCCCCATCGACGAGCCCACGAGAATCTGCGGGCCATCCGTCAGATGGGCGAGGATCTGGGCCGCGTCTTCCGCCCAACGGCCGATCGTGCCCTCTTCAAAGCCGCCATCACTTTCGCCGTGCCCTGAATAATCGAAGCGCAGATAGCTAAGCCCCGTTTCGGCCGCGTGGGCGTCGAGCGCCTCAGCCTTCGTGCCGCGCATATCCGAGGCATAACCGCCGAGCCACAAGAGACCCGGAGAGCGTCCTTCTCGCCGCAAATAGGCGAGCTGACCTTGGGCAGTGTTGAGATATTCCGCCGGAGGCGCCTTGTGTTCCATATCAAGCCTGTCTAGCGCAGGGGTCCTGGAGCACAACCCGGGAGCTTCCGTATGCCCCTTGGTCCGCCCGTGACCAATGCCTCCGACACCAAGCCGCTTGTCGGCCGTACCATTCTCCAAGTGATCCCAGAGCTTGAGACCGGCGGCGCAGAACGCACCACTTTGGAGGTCGCCGAAGCCCTGATTGCTGCGGGGGCAAAGGCGATCGTCGTCTCCGAAGGCGGACGCTTGGTCGAGCCCCTCGAGAAGCTGGGGGCGACGCACATCACCCTGCCGGTGGCGTCGAAGAACCCTTGGCGGATCTGGCTCAATCGGGATGCCCTTTTCGATCTGATCCGAGAACATCACGTCGATATCATCCATGTCCGCTCGCGCGCGCCGGCATGGAGTGCGCTCTGGGCCGCAAGGGCCGCGAAGATCCCTTTCGTAACCACCTATCACGGCATCTATAGCGCGAAGACAGCGGCCAAGCGGCTTTATAATTCTGCCATGGCGCGCGGCGACGTGGTGATCGCCAACTCGGCTTACACCGCGCAAACTGTGGTCGAGACCTTCGGGAAGGCGTCCTTCTTCGACGCTGAACGAGTTCGCGTGATCCCGCGGGGCGCAGATCTTGAGCGCTTTGACCCGAGGCAAGTCTCCCCCGCGCGGCGCGATGCGGCGGTTTTGGCGTTTGGCGGTGATCATGAGGCCTTTCGCGTGTTGCTGCCCGGCCGGCTGACCGCTTGGAAAGGCCAGCGCGAATTGATCGCGGCGGCAGGGCTTTTGCAACGAAAGGGTCGCGTCCCGTCGATGCGCATCGTTCTTCTTGGCGGTGCACAGGGGCGCGACGACTACGAGGCGGAGCTTCTTTCGATGATCGATGCTGAAGGCTTAGCGAACACTGTTCACTTGCATGGGCACTGGGACGACATGGCTGCGGCCTATCTCTGGGCGGATGTGGCGGTCTCTGCGTCCACGCGGCCTGAAGCCTTTGGGCGCGTGGCGGCAGAGGCGAGTGCCATGGGGGTGCCGGTGATTGCCACCGCGCATGGCGGCTCGCTTGAAACGGTTGTGGATGGAACCACCGGTTGGCTCGTGACACCTGGCGACCCTGAAGGGCTGGCCGACGCGCTTGAAGAAGCGTGCGAGGCCGGCGCAACGCGGCGTCACGCCATGGGACAGGCGGGCCGTGACCGCATTCGCCAGCATTTCTCGACCAAAGCCATGACGGACGCTACGCTTTCGGTTTATATAGGGTTAATGAGTGCAGGATCGGGGGAGACCTCGGCGAACATGGGTGGGCGGTGACGATGGCAGGCGCGCGTATTTTGATCCTCAAGCAGGAGGGCTTGCGCCAGTTTGTGGAGGCCGAGCCGGCCTTTGCCGCGATTAGAGCCGCCAATCCTGGCGTGCCGATCGACCTTCTGACGTCACCGCATTTGGGCCGACTGGCGAAGGGCGCTCCTTATTTTGATCGTGTGCTGGCCGCCGGTCAGGTGGCGGGCAAGGCGGCGCAAAAGGAGTTCCTCGCTCAACTTAAGCGCATCGGGTACGAACAAATCTACGACCTCGATGGGACCAAGGCGACGCTTGAGATTCGCAATGCGATGACTGGCTTCCGCGGTCCTCGTTGGATCGGTCCCAAGCGCGTCATGTCGCGGCCAGGCTTCCGTGCCGCGTCGTTCTCTGGCGCAGCGATGCGGAAATTATTGTCGGACGCGAATATCGCGGTCGACCACCGTCTACCAGATTTGGAATGGGCGCTGTCAGGCCGCAAAGATGCTGCCAACATGCAGCCGTCTTGGTTCGGGATTTCGGGCCCCTTCGCACTGTTCATCCCGTCGGCCGATCAGAGCCGGCGTTGGCCGCCTGAGCATTATGCGGCGCTGACGCCGATTTTGGCGGAAGAGGGCATGACCGCCGTGGTGGTCGGCCCTGAGACGCTGGGTGATTACGGACAGAAGGTGGTGCAATTGGTCTCGCGCCGCGGTGGTGCCGGGCCGGGGAGCGTTGTCGATCTCGCGGGCAAGGCCGACCTGGCGCAGGTCGCCATGCTGGCCCGCCATGCGCATTTCTTCGTCGCGGGATTGTCAGAAGAACTGCACCTTTGCGTATCGGTGGGATGTCCTGGCTTGGTGCTTCTGCACGCCAGCGAGACTGCCGATGGCGATGCGCTGTTTGGTCGAAACGTGATCAAGCTGACGGCGCAGGACGTCTCAAAGCTCTCGCCGGATATGGCCGTGACCATGTTGCGGAACATGGGGCTGTTACAGCCTGAAGGCGCCCGCGCCGCGATGGCGCGCTAATTCGCCGTTTGCCGTTAAAATATTTACCGGCACCAAAGCGCACGACAGCCGTTGTCAATTGAATGGTTACCGCACTCTCGCTATATTGGCGGAGTTGGTGACGCGCACGCGCTGTCGCCAACGCAAAAAACTTAGCCACCAACGGAGACGACCATAGCCCGTAGACCCATGAACGCGACCCCGCCGAAAGACTCTGGGCCGCGTATGAATGAAAAAATTCGCGCCCCCCAAGTTCTCGTGATCGATGAAAACGGTGAAAAGCGTGGACCGATCCCGCTGGAGGAGGCGATAGAGATGGCAACCCGGGCCCGTCTCGATCTCGTCGAAGTGGCGAACAACGAAATTCCTGTCTGCAAGCTGATGGACTACGGCAAGTTCAAATATCAGCAGCAGAAGAAGAAAGCCGAAGCCAAGAAGAAGCAGAAGGTCGTCGAGATCAAAGAGATCAAGATGCGGCCGAACATCGACAAGCATGACTATGAGGTGAAAACCAAAGCCATGCGGCGCTTCTTTGAAGAAGGCGATAAGGTGAAGGTGACCCTCCGCTTCCGCGGCCGTGAAATGGCGCACCAAGAACGCGGCATGGAATTGCTCAACCGCGTGCGGGAAGACTTCGAAGAAACGACGAAAGTCGAGGCGATGCCGAAACTCGAAGGCCGCCAAATGATGATGGTCTTGGCCCCGCGCTAAGCCGATCAGAGGGCGGGGCGCCTAATGCGGCGCGCTCTCGCCCGGATCATTTGTCTGCCGAAGGCGCTCTTCGGCGCCGTCGAGCGCCGTGTTCAACTCCCCCCAAACGTCTTCGGACATTGCCGCGCGCACTTCATTTTGTGCGATCTCCCAGAGCGGCAGGACCTCATTCAGCTTCTCTTTGCCAGCCGCGGTGAGGGCAACGACGCGCGTGCGTTGATCATTTCCGCGCTCTGCGCGAACCCATTCTTGGCGCTCTAGGACCTTGAGGTTTCGGGTCAGGCCGGTGCGATCCAAAGCGATCTTGTTGGCCAGCGGCGTCATCGCGACGGGTCCAATTTCAGCCAGTGCTTGGAGGATCGTGAATTGCGTGGGGCGAAGGCCGCTGGGGCGCAACACTTCATCAAACTGCTGCGTGATCAGACGCGCAGACCGCCTCACCTTAGCGCAGATGCAGGCTTCGAGCGGATTATTATTATCGTTGAGACCCGAGACGCCGTCCATGGAGCGATATAATGCTACAGTCGCGCGTCGATACCAATAAAAATTCGCATGCGTTTGAAGAATATTTGTCTACTCACATATCATTACGTGTAGATGCAGCGAATATTTTCAATCATCTGGATGTAAACAGGCGTCAAGTTCGCTTGTTACATGTGCATCTTTCTCGTGGTCGCGGCATTGCTGAAGGCGGTCGATATCCCCGCCGAGCTCACGCCACGCCCACGCGGCCAGAGCGCGGACGTCCGCGGCATCATCGGACAGGCGCGGTTCGACGGTGTCTAAGAGGTTGGCATCGCCGCTATTGCCGATGGCGATCATCACATTCCTGACAAACCGGTCCCGCCCGATACGCTTCACCGGTGATTTTCGGAACAGGGCGCGAAAAGCAGGATCATCCAGGGTCGCCAGCTCTTCAAGCGCGGGGGCGGTGAGCGCCGGTCGCGACTGCAGCTTCTGCTCATGGGCTTGTTGGGCAAACTTGTTCCACGGGCAGATGGCTAGACAATCGTCACACCCATAAATGCGATTGCCCATCGCCTTGCGAAATTCGCGGGGGATGATCCCTTTGAATTCAATCGTCAGATAGCTGATGCATTTGCGGGCATCGAGCTGATATGGCGCCGGAAACGCGTCGGTGGGGCAGATGTCGAGGCAAGCGCGGCAAGAGCCGCAATGGTCACCCTCCGCTTCATCGGCAGGCAAGGGCAGGGTTGTGTAGATCGCGCCGAGGAAGAGCCATGAGCCAAATTCGCGGGAGACAAGGTTTGTGTGCTTGCCTTGCCAGCCCAGGCCCGATTGCGCGGCCAGCGGCTTTTCCATCACCGGGGCGGTGTCGACAAAGACCTTGATATCGCCGCCCGCGTGATCGATCAGCCAACGACCCAATCGCTTGAGGCGTTTTTTGATGAGGTCGTGATAGTCCTCATTTTGTGCGTAGACAGAGATTGCCGCCCGGTCGCGCGCCTCAAGAATGGCGAGCGGATCGTTTTCCGGCCCGTAGTTCAGTCCCAACATGATGACGCTCTGCGCTTCGGGCCAGAGCGTTTGGGGATGGGCGCGCTCGGCCACGCGCGTTTCCATCCACGCCATCTCGCCATGATGGCCTGCTGCTAGCGCGGCGTTCAGCCTGTCGCCGACCTTCTCAGGCAGCGAGGCTGTCGTGATTTGGCAGAGATCAAAGCCGAGTGCCGCCGCTTGGTCTTTGAGGCTTTTGGCAAGCGCTTGGTTCATCCGCCCCAGGCGATAAAATGCGGATTGTCATAGCCCCTGGCCGATTTGCCATAGAGGAGGGGCTCGCCCTCATCCATTTCGTGCAACTCGTTCACCCGTCCGCCGGCTGCTTCGAGCACAGCCTGGCCCGCGCCCGTGTCCCACTCCATCGTACGACCAAGACGGGGGTAAACGTCGGCTTGCCCTTCGGCGACGAGACAAAATTTCAATGATGATCCAGCGGGCTTGAAGTCGCTGGCGCCAAGCTTGGCGAGCAGACTCTCCGTTTCTGCCGATCTGTGGCTGCGGCTTGCCACGGCGATCAGATCTGATCCCGGTATTGGCCGGGTCCGGATCCGTGTCGGCGAACCGATGAGCTCGCAACTCGTCTCATCGAGCGATTGTTTGAAGGCGCCATCCCCGTCCCCATACCACACCGTGGCCATGGCCGGTGCCAAGACGACCCCTGCAATGGGCCGGCCCCTCTCGATCAATGCGATGTTCACCGTGAACTCTGCCGTCCGGTTCACGAATTCGCGCGTGCCATCGAGTGGGTCCACCAGGATAAAACGTTCACCCAATGTGGGAACTTCGCCGCGGCTCGCGGCTTCCTCAGCAAGGACGGGAATATCTGGAAAGCTGGCATTGAGAGCCTCGCAGATCAGCTTCTCAGCTTTCTCGTCGGCTTCCGTCACGGCCGAACCATCGGCCTTCTCTTTTGCCTCAAAGCCGTCACGGTAAATCTTTAGGATTTCTGCGCCGGCCCGACAGGCGGTCGGCAACGCAGTCTGGAGAAAATTTTGCACGAACATCCCTCGCCGTTTACCTGATGTGGTAGGTAATTTGATACCAAACGCCAACGGTTCATCGGTTTTTGCATTGCGAAAAAATCGCCATTAAAGGACCGGTAGGACGCAGCAATGGCTGGCAATGTGCCAACGTCGCCGCGGTCCTGAGTAAAGGAATGACCGAGAGTGAAGGTCGATCAGCCAGCCAATTTATCATCACAGGAAAGACTGATGACGAGGCCGCGACGTCGGAACCTCATGTCACGGGAAATGTGTGGTGACCTCGCGGCAGCGCTCACCATTATGATCGTGACGGGCGCGGCGTTTGCCGTGATCCCCATCGGTGAGGCCTTTATCCCGAAGGACGGCGAGCACAGTGCGCCAGATCCCGTGATCCTCATTTGTGTGGGCTTTCTAGCAGGCCTCGCCTTAGCCGAGGCCCTTCGTCAGGGCGGATATTTCAGGTTCGATCTTCTATTGAGCCCGTGGGAGACGGTGCGGGGCGTCGTGTGGCGATGGGGGCTCACGCTCCTCAGTTTGATCGCGCTTTTTTATGCCTTCGGTCTCTCTGACATGGTGCCGCGCCCTTGGATGTTTGCGTGGGGCGTCGCGACGACCGTTGGCTTGGTGATCGGCCGGTTTTCCACGGCGGGCGTGCTGCGGGCGATGACGCGAGACGGGCGCGCGCTCTGCCGCAAAATCGCCGTCGTCGGCGATGGCCCGACGGCGGATCTCTTTGTGGCCCGCGCCAGCGAACGCGAGAGTGGCTTGCAAGTGGTCGATCGCTTCACCGCGGCGGAGATGGCGCAATCGGGCCAAGGCGCCATGGACCGCGCCTGCAAGCTGGTGGAAGCTGGGTTGCTCGACGACGTCATTTTGTGCGTGCCCGAAGTTGAAGACGATACCGCCCAGCAGATTATTCGGCGCTTGGGCAGCCTACCTGTTCATGTCGCCCTTTGCCCCAATAGTTTCTGGCTCGACCGCGGGGTCTCGAACGTGTCCACCATGGGGGCAATGCCGCTTCTAACGGTGCACCGGCGGCCGATTTCTGGCTGGTCGAACTTCAGTAAATGGCTAGAGGATAAGATCCTTGGCGGTCTGATCTTCCTGCTCACCTTGCCGATTATGGCGCTTTGCGCCCTGGCTGTCCGGCTCGATAGCAAGGGACCTGTTTTCTTCGTGCAAAACCGTCAGGGCTTTGCCGGCGAGATTTTCCCGATCGTGAAATTCAGAACCATGCGCGTCATGGAAAATGGCGAAGAGGTCAAACAGGCGACAAAGGACGATGATCGGGTGACCCGCGTCGGCCGAATCTTGCGCCGCTATAGCCTCGATGAGCTGCCGCAGCTGTGGAACGTCCTGCGCGGCGACATGTCGCTGGTGGGCCCGCGCCCGCATGCGCTCGCTCATGATCGCTATTACGTGCAGGTGATCGATGACTACGCGGCGCGCCATAAGGTGAAGCCGGGGATCACTGGCTGGGCGCAGGTGAATGGCTTTCGGGGCGAGACGGCGGATAACGAGACCATGGCGTCGCGGATCCGTTTCGACATCGCCTATATCGAAAACTGGTCGTTGTGGTTCGACCTGCGGATTTTGATTCTCACCGTCGCGGCGGTGGTTTTACCGAAGAACGCCTACTGAGCCCCAACTATCCGGCGGCTCACCCGGCGCTGCTTTTTCACCGTCACTCGGTGCGGGCAGCGCAGCGCGCTCTTCCCCAGCGATCAGCTCAGACAAGACCGCTTGAGAAACGGGACGGCGGCCATGCACGATGGTTTCGGCTTCATCGTCCAAACAAACCAAATGAAATCCGGAATGGCAGCGCAGGGCCCGGCGCATCGCCTCATTGTCGATCCAGTCGAGCGCGCGACCATTTCGGCGCGGCTGGCCCTGGCCATAGATTTCAATCACGTTTATGCCCGCCTGCCGAAGCCGCATCAGCAAGGGTTTGAGGGCACGGCGTTGATCGACACAATCGACGTCGTTTTGTTCAGGACCGACGAGAATAATGGAGCGTCTGATGTCGCAAAGGGCAGGCGCGGTGGATCGCCGCCGCTGGCGTTCACGCCAAACAGCGAGGGTGGCGAGACAGACAAGCGCCAAACCGATAAAGACGATTAGATCCATGGATTCCCGCAGAGCTAGCAGGCAGCATCGCGCAGAAGTCTTAATTAATATAAAGCGAGTTGGTACTGCGGCCGACTAAACCGTTTTCTCCTCGAGGCTGGGTGTACGTCGAGGAGATATGCGGGTGGAATCGTTGTCAAGATTAGGTCTTGGTTACTAAGACGGCGCAGGAATAGGAAAGGCGCAGTGTTCAATGAAAATTCTGGTGCTCGGCGGAGACGGGTTTTGTGGGTGGCCGACGGCGCTTCATCTTTCTGCGCAAGGTCATGAGGTGATGATTGTCGACAATCTTTCGCGCCGGAAGATTGATGTCGAACTGGAAGTCCAATCGCTGACCCCTATCGCGTCCCTGTCAGATCGCGTGGCGGCGTGGGAGCGCGTGTCGAACCACCGTATCGAGACCCAAGTGGTCGATGTGGCGCGCGATTATGAGGTGCTGCTCGGATTGATGCGACGGTTCCAGCCCGAAGCGCTCGTCCATTTTGCTGAGCAGCGCGCCGCGCCCTATTCGATGAAGACCGCGTCCCATAAGCGCTACACCGTCGATAACAATTTGAACGCCACGCACAACGTGCTGGCCGCCATCGTGGAGGCGGGCCTCGACACCCACGTCGTTCACCTCGGTACCATGGGCGTTTACGGCTACGGCACCGCTGGGATGAAAATTCCCGAAGGCTATCTGAAGATCCAAATCGATGCCGGCGAAGCAGGTGTCGTCGAGCAAGAGATCCTCTACCCCGCCAATCCGGGCTCGATCTATCACATGACGAAGACGCAGGACGCGCTCTTCTTCCACTACTATGCGAAGAATGACGCATTGCGGATCACCGACCTGCACCAGGGGATCGTTTGGGGCACCCAGACCCCTGAGACCAAGCGCGATGAAGCGCTCATCAACCGCTTCGACTATGACGGCGACTACGGCACTGTTCTCAACCGCTTTTTGATGCAGGCAGCGATCGGCTATCCGCTCACCGTGCATGGTACAGGCGGGCAAACCCGCGCCTTCATCCATATCCAAGACACGGTTCGTTGCGTTGAGCTGGCGATCAAAAATCCGCCAGAGCGCGGCGACCGCGTGATGATCTTGAATCAGATGACGGAAACGCTCCGTGTGCGCGATTTGGCCCAGATGATCGCGGACAAGACCGGGTGCGAGATCGACTTCGTACAGAACCCCCGCAATGAAGCGGCGGAAAACGAGCTCCGGGTGGAGAACAAGCAGTTCCTCGAGCTTGGCCTCAATCCCACCTCGCTCGACCAGGGCTTGATGGAAGAGGTGACGGAGATCGCGCGGCGTTATGCCGACCGCTGTGACAAGCGGCGTATTCCGTGCTCGTCAAAATGGACCCGCGCGCAGGCCTAAAGGGCCTCTCGCGGCGCCGCGCGTTTTCGCCGGACGACCATCACCAAAAGCAGCGCGGATTGTAGCGCTGCCAAAATGCCGAAGAGCTGTGCGGGCTGCAGGCCCATGGCGAGCGCGGGGATGACCAGCGCAGCGCCAAGGCTTGCCCCGGCGCCATTTGCCATATTCGCCACGCCCATCAGCCGTGCCCGCCGCGCAATGGGCGCGCGCGATTGGACGGCAGCGAACATCGGCACCGCAAACACATTGTTTGCCCCCGCGGTGAGCAAGAGAAGGGCGAACAGCGCCAAGAGCGGCGCCGTCACGCCCGCGCTCAGGCCGCCTGTTTGTTGCACAATACCGCTCATTCCAAAGATGGCGGCGGTGCCAAGCACAGTCATCGCCACGCCGATGCCCGCGAGCGTAAAGCTGTCTTTCATCCTCGTGCCGATGATCCCGGCGCCGACCGATCCAAGCCCCGCGCCGATGGCGAACAGCACTTGGAGGAGCGAGAGTGCGACATCGCCGCCGCCGAGCACATCGCGCACATAGTTTGGCAAAATCGCCAAAACGATGGCGCCAATCATCCAGAACCACGCCGCCCCCAAGAGCGGGGCGGTAATCGCGCGCAGGCCGGCCAGGGTTTCGCTTCGCTGACCTTCGGGTTGGCCCACGGGCGGTGCTGGTGCAGGCGCCACGGCAAGCGCGCAGAGCCACCCAAGCACTGCCGCGCTTATCAAAATGATGGAAATGAGGGTGCGCCCGCCGCTTGTGCTGACAAGGCCGCCGCCCAATCCAAGACCCGCGACGATGGCCACAAATAGTCCCGCATTGAAAAAGCCATTGGCGCGGACCAGCACGCCCTCTTCGAAATAATGCGGCATCACGGCGTTTCGCACAGGAGAGAAAAACGCAGACTGTGCGCCCATCAGAAAGAGGGCGAAGATCAGCAGCACGGCATTGCCGATAGCGAAACTGATCGCCGCGAAACTCATCAAGATCAGCTCGATGAATTTCAGCCATTTGATCAACCGGTGGCGGTCGACCTTGTCGGCGAGCCATCCCGCAATCAGCGAGAACAGCATGATCGGAACGGTGAAAGCCATCGACACGATCGATCCGGCGCGGTTGCCCCATTCGCCGGGTAAAGAGAAATCGAGCGTGCCAGCATTATAGGCGGCGAAGACCGTGACAATCGTCGCCATGCGGAGCGTGTTGTCGGCAAAGGCGCCAAGAACGAAGGCCCCAAAGAGTGACCAGAATGAGCCGCGTCGGCTCAGCGGTTCCCGGGACGCATCGGGTCGCATCGGCATCTTTCTTAGCGCCGGTGAATGAGGGGGCGCGATAACAACGTTTTAGCTTCGCCTAGCTTGGAAAGCCCCTGTCCGACTAGCCTTCGTTGCGCTGATGGCGCGTGCTACTGACGTCGGCCTTCGATGAAGGCATCATACTGCCCGGACTCTTTGAGGGCATCGGCGACTTCAGGCGCGACATAATTCTCATCGTGCCGCGCCAGCACGGTGTCGGCGACAAAAATGCCATCGGCCCGAAGCGTGCCCTGGGCAACGACACCATCGCCCTCTGCGACAAGAGACGGCAGGGCGCCATCGAACACCACCGGCACCTCTCGGATCCGGTCGGTCACGGTGAAGGTCACTTTGGTATCGAGCCCCGCTTTCAGCGTGTCTTCGAGCACCAATCCGCCAAGCCGCACCTCGCGACCATCTAGTTCCGCAGCGCTTGGCAGTGCGGAGGGCCCATAGAAATAGACCTGCGTCCGAGAGATCGCGGTGAGCGCCAACGCGGTGGCGCCAATAAAGGCTGGCAACACAATGCCAAGGACAAGCAGGCGACGTTGCCGCCGCTTAAACGGAGATGCCTTTTTGGGTTTCGCTGATGTCGTGCTCATGGATCGTCGATTTAATCACCCGATGGCCGGTCGAGAAGGGCATAGGCAATAAGCGCGCCCAGCACCAATACGCTTGCGGCCCAGGAAAGGGCAATAAAAGGCGTGGGGTCAATGAAGCTAAGGGGAACGGCGACGGACTCGATCATTTTGCCGGCTCCATCACAGCGGTGGAGGCGGGTCGCGCTTCGCCGCCGCGACGTTGCTTGGCAAGGAGCTGCCGCCGCGTCCGCAGCAAGACGTAAAAGCCGGTCAGGCACGCATAGCCCGCCATCATGACGAGCAGCGCCCGCAGCATCCGCCCATCCATTGACGGTCCGCCCTCGCGGATCAGCGACGCCTTCTGATGCAGTGAATCCCACCAATAAACCGAAAACCTGATGATCGGCAGGTTGATCGCCCCAATCATGGCGAGCAGCGCGGCAAGACGCGCGGCCTGCGCCTCATTCTCAAAGGCGCGCCAAACGGCGATGTAGCCAAGATACAAGAAGAACAAGACCAGCATGGAGGTCAGCCGCGGGTCCCAGTCCCAATAGACACCCCAGGTCGCTTTGCCCCAGAGGCTGCCGGTCAAAAGGGTGAGGAAGGCCAGCGCAGCGCCAAAGGGTGCGGCTTCCCGCGCCAAAATGTCAGCGACCCGATGCCGCCAGACAAAGCCCACAAACGAGCTCATTGCCATGAACGCGTAAACGCCCATGGACAGCGTGGCGGCGGGCACGTGCACATACATAATGCGCACGCTTTCGCCTTGTTTGTGCTCGGCGGGGGAGAAGTAGAAGGCGAGCAGCGTGCCCACCAATAAAAGCGCCACCGCGCCCACGCCGGTGATCGGCACCAAGGGGCGGGTGACGCGTAAAAAGACAGCCGGATTGGCCAGCGTCGACACGGAAAAAGCCATGTCGCTTATTAGACTGCCTTCAGCGGCGGAGCCAGAGGGCGTAGCGCCCCGCTTACGCTCAGTACTTGCGGCGACGGCCTGTCAGGGTCGCAAAACTTTGGAGCACAGGCGTCAGGGGCGAAGCTTTCGAAGCCGCCGCCCCATGATCGGCGCGATGGGTCTCATTGGTGACCGGCGCGCGCGGATCGTCCTCAGACAACACGGGATCGCTACGAAGATCCACCGGCATTTGATCGCCAGAGGCGCTCTCCACGCGTGGCCGCGGCATCGCCGTGTCAGCGGTTCGTTTGTACCCGTCTTCAAATTCGCCGCGCTGGTCGGCGCGATCTTGCTTTTCTTGAACGGTGCGAAGGGGGGTGGCACTCATGGTCGGACCTCCGATTGGGTTTCACGAAAATAACGAGCACCGTACTCGTGAGGTTCCGTTGACCTCTCGGGGCTCACGCAACAGCCGTTTCATCGACCACAACAAAACGCGCGATGGTCGTCACCAATTCACTTATACGGACGGGTTTGGCCAAATGCGCATCCATGCCTGCAGCCAAATAGGCGCTGACTTGGTTGGGCAGGACGTCTGCCGTCAGGGCGATGATGGGTGTGGCAAATAGCCCGAAGTCGCGTTCTTCTTCGCGGATGATCCGTGTGGCCTCGACCCCGTCCATTTCCGGCATTTGGATGTCCATGAGGATCAAATCGAACTTGCCTGAGCGCCAGGCCTCGACGGCTTCCTTCCCGTTCTCTGTCATCACCAAGTCAAAATCGTAGGGTCGGCAAATCGCTTCCAGCACCATACGATTTGTTTGGTTGTCGTCCGCCGCCAAAATGCGGAGATGCGGAAGTTGCGTGCCGCTTGCGGTGTTGCTGCTGGCCGCCGTGGCCGCTTTGTCGCGGATCACTGTCGTTGGGATCCGCAAGCTGAAGGTCGACCCTTCGCCGAGAACCGATTGAACGGTGAGGTCGCCGCCGAGGAGTTCGGCAAATTTGCGGGAGATGGCGAGGCCAAGCCCGGTGCCGCCGAAGCGACGCGTGGTGGAGGCATCCTCTTGGCCGAAGGCTTCGAAGATACGGCCGAGGCTGTCAGGGGAGATCCCTGTGCCCGTGTCGATCACATCGACGCTCAACTCTTCGCCATCATAGTCCGCGCGAATCATGATTGATCCGTCTGCGGTAAACTTCACCGCATTCGAGACGAGATTGGTGATGATTTGGCGGACCCGCGTGGGATCAGATCTGAAGATCTTTGAGGCCGCATCTGAAATCTCAACGTTCAGCGCAACGCATTGTTGCGAGGCGGTCGCGCGGAAGAGGCCTGCCACATCCTCGATCGTTGATTTGATGTCGGTGTCGATCGCCTCGATCTCCACGCGGCCCGACTCGATTTTTGAGAGGTCGAGCACATCGTTGATGAGGGAAAGGAGGATTTCGCCAGAGCGATGTAGCGTCGCAAGCATGGCGCGCTGATCGTCGTCGAGCGGTGTTTTGCCGATTGCGGTCGCCATGCCAATCACGCCATTCATTGGGGTGCGGATTTCGTGGCTCATAGTGGCCAAGAACCGGCTCTTGGCTTCGTTGGCGTTTTCCGCCTCGAGTTTTGCTTTTTCGAGGTCGGCGGTACGTTCAGCGACGCGGTCTTCGAGGTTGGTCACCCAAGACTGCAGGCGACGGTCACGATCTGCTAAGGCGCGCGCGAGCGTTCCGATCTCATCTTCGCGATGCATCAGCCCCGCATAGGTGTCGCCGCTATTGGCTTCTTTGTCGTCTGCGGCGTTGGCCAAGGCTTCCATCGGGCGTGCGATCTCGCGACGGATGAAATACCGAACGCCTGCGATGCCAATGGCGATTGTCAGTGAGGAGAACACCGCGAAGATCGTTGCGAAGGTCATCGCCCGATTAGCGATATTCTTTTCCGTTACCGCGATTCCGAACGTCCAATCGGGTCCATAAACGTGGCGCACGGCGATGTAATGACCTTTGATTTTTAACAAAGCCGGCTTGCCATCCGAATAGCCCGCCTCGACGAGGGCAGAAAGGTCGCCTGTCCACGGCTCTAGCGGCTGCGCTTCGGTAACCGCTGGGTCGTTCGTCAACATCGAAGGGTGCGCGGCGATGCGTCCATCGCGATCGATCAGGAGGCCTGCGCCGTCGCTCATTTCAATCTCGATTGCGCTTGCCATCCAGCCACCGAAATAAGCTGATGTGCCAACATAAGCTGGCGTCGGATGGTCGAGCGCGAGTCGGGTGATGCACCCATAGAGCTCTGACCTGCCAGCTTGATCAGCCATGGTCGCGTTAAGAACCCGGCACCGCATTTTTGGCGATGCGGCATTGTCCTGCCGAAACTCGTCAAACAGTCTCCGGTTGGCGATCGCGAGATCGGCTGGTGCCTGTTCGCGCCAATAGAGCAGCGAGTCAGCCCGGTTCGGTCCAAAGACGACGAGGCGCGAGTCCTCCAGAAGGAACCATAAATTATAACCGATTGCGTCCAAGGTGGGCCCAAATTCACGCACGGTGTGCGTACCGGCCACGATCAACGCTTTGTCTTTCGGTGTCAGTTTGTCGGGCTGGCCGATGAAGCCACCGATCCCGTACATCACGTCGCCGTTTGTGGTCGGCCTTCCGGTATAGATGCTTGGATCGCTCCGGCGAGACCCGTCCGGTTGAGCGGGGAACCATTCATCGAAAGATTTGATCGCCGCATCTTGGTCAAATCTCTCAAGACGAATTTTCAGCGCGGCTTGTGCTTGCGCTTGCGTGACCCGCAATTGGTCAAAATCGCGTTGCAATTGGGCTGAGCGGGTCTCGACCGCCCCGACAAGCTCCTGCAATCGCCGTGACTTCGAGACATCATAGGTGAAAGCATAGATTATGATGGTCGCGACAAGCACCAAAGCTGCAAAAAGCAGGGTGCTTTTTCGGGCGACGAGACCGGCGATGGATTTACGGTGCAGCATTAACCGTCCCTTGCTCGCTGAAACCTAACGAGGAACGGTTAAGGTTAGGAAAATCGACCGTGCGCCTGAATGCGCATAGATCAACGCGGCTGTTAGGCGGCCAGATTAAAGGCCGAAATCGCCGAACTTGGTTTTGAATTTCGACACGCGACCTTTGTCGGTGATCCGTTGCGGGCCGCCCGTCCAGGCAGGGTGGCTCGACGGATCGATGTCGAGGTTCAACGTGTCGCCCGGCGCGCCATAGGTCGAGCGCGTCTGAAACGTCGTCCCGTCGGTCATGACGACGTTGATCATGTGATAGTCGGGATGAATGTCTTTTTTCATGGCGGGCGATTTCCGTCGGTCAAAATTCTAAGCCGCGCCGAATAGGCGAGGATCACGCGACAGGCAAGGCTGATTGCAGCCGCATCAAGAAAATTTTCGGATATGTGGCCTGGGCGCACGAATATCGCCGGTCAAGACTTGTTCTGCGCGCAGCATTGCGGTTTCGTTGAAGTTATAAGGTCACGGGGCCGCCGGTTTATGCGCTTTCTCACTCCGTTTGTGTATTTGATTGCCATTGCCGCGGTCGCCATTATTGGCATCATCGTTTGGCTCGGGGTCAGCTTCCGTCAATTCGAAACCATTGAGGCGGCGGGGGATTTAGATTGCACACCTGTGATCGGGGTTTATGGCCCCGCCGATATCGAGCCCGTCGCTGGCACGAAAGAAGCCTACCTCTCGTCCTACGATCGTCGCGGGAAAGCTGAGCGCGGCGCCATTTTGCGATTTGATACGGCGAACCCCCTCGAAAGCCGGTCTTGGCGGGACCGGACCGCGGGAACGCCGCGTCAATTCGTGCCCATGGGCATCGATCTTTATCAAGACCAAGTGCTTGATGGTCGTCGGCTCGAACGGCTGTTCGTCGTGAACTCCGCGGGCCCAGAAGTGCTCATCTATGACATCGACACGGATGGCGATCTGGTTCTGCGCGAGCGCCTGACCGATCCGCGCCTGGTCAGCCCTAATGATGTCGTCGCTACAGGGCCGCGCAGCTTTTACGTGACCAACGAGACCTCGACAGTGCGCGAAAGCTGGCGCGGGCGTCTTGAATTCTTGCTCGGCTTGCGGACGGGCCAGATCCTACACTATGATGGCAATAGCTGGTCAGACGTCGCCAGCGACATGGCCTTCCCAAATGGCCTGGCCCTTTCGGAGGATGGCGAGACGCTGTTCGTCGCGCAGACCCGCGCCAAAACCTTGAGCCAATTCGACCGCGATCCAGAGACAGACGTCTTGGCGCCCAAGGGGGGGCTTTCGCTGCAAACTTTCCCCGACAACCTCTCTATCGATGATGAGGGCAGTGTGATCATCGGCACGATCCCGCAGCCCTTCTCGTTCGAGGCGTATGGCAAAGGCTTGCGCGAGAAAGCGCCCTCCGCCCTGGTCCGTGTGAATAAGGCCGGCACGGTGGAGACGATCTTCCAAGACCCTGGCGAGGAGCTTTCTGCGGCAACCGTGGGCGTGCATCTTGACGAAACGCTTCTCATCGGGTCACGGGCTGCGGACCGTTTCCTGATGTGCCAAGGCGGCTGATGACAAACACACTGACCTATGGGTCGACGCGGGGACAATCACCGCAACTTGCTTTCGACGATGTTCTGCTAACGGGCCTGGCGCCCGATGGCGGGCTTTATGTGCCTGACGTGTGGCCACGCCTCACGCCGGACGCCCGCTCGCGGCTGGCCGGCCAGCCCTATCAAGACACGGCCGCGGCGGTGATCGGGGCCTTCACCGAAGGCGTGATGGGGACGGAAACCCTCAGGGGCATGATCGATCAGGCCTATGCTGCTTTTGCGCATCCAGCCGTGGCCCCGCTCACCCAATCTGGGCCCGACGATTTCATCTTAGAGCTCCACCACGGGCCGACCCTCGCCTTCAAAGATGTGGCGATGCAGCTCTTAGGGCATCTCTTCTCATGGGCGCTGGGCCAACGCGATCGGGAGATGACCATTGTCGCGGCCACATCCGGTGACACGGGCGGCGCCGCGATCGACGCCATGGCAGGTCGTAAGGGCGTGAAGATTTGCGTGCTTCATCCGCACAACCGCATTTCCGATGTCCAGCGCCGGTTCATGACCACGGTCGATGCGGACAATGTCCTCAACATCGCGGTCGAGGGCACGTTTGATGACTGCCAAGCCCATGTGAAAGCGATGTTTGCGGACGAGGCCTTCCGAGAGGATGTCGGCCTTGGCGCCGTCAACTCGATCAACTGGGCACGGATCGTTGCGCAGATCGTTTATTTCGTGACCAGCGCCAACACGCTGTCGCGCAATGGCACGCCTGTGTCTTACAGCGTCCCGACCGGCAATTTCGGCGACATTTTCGCGGGCTATGTGGCAAAGCAGATGGGCGCGCCCATCGGCCAATTGATCGTTGCGACCAATGAGAACGACATTCTCGACCGCGCCTTGCGGGCGAAGGCGTATCGGCCAACCGGCGTCGTCGCGACCCAGTCCCCGTCCATGGATATTCAAGTGTCGAGCAATTTCGAGCGGCTCCTTTATCTGGCAGCGGATCGGGATTCGGCGGCGGTGCGCGAAATGATGGCGGCGCTGAAATCGGGTGAGGGGTTCGACATCTCCCCCGATGTGGCCACAGCGATTGCGGCAGACTTCCAGTCCTACAAGACCGATGAAGAGCAGACCGCGGCGACCATGGCGCAGCATTACCGCGAGACCGGCACGTTGATCGATCCGCATACGGCGGTCGGTCTCTCGGCGGCGCAGCGTGCGCGCGCTGAGGGCCTTGAAGGCCCCATCGTCACACTTTCGACGGCGCATGCTGCCAAATTCCCCGATGCGGTCGAGGCGGCAACCGGCGTGCGGCCCCCGCTGCCTGCGAGGTGTGCGGACCAGTTCTCCCGCGAGGAGAAAATGTCGGTCCTGCCAAATGACTATGGCGCGATCACCTCGGCCATCCGAGATGCTTTCTTAAGTTGAGCCATCATGAGTGGGTTGTGGTGGCATCGGTTTTTCTCGGCAACGCCGCCGCCGATCTCCCTCGAAACGGAGCATCTCTTGCTCAGCCCCCCGAGGGTCGATGCGTATGAAGCGTGGGCCTCTGTGATGCGGGCCAATGCCGACATATTGCGCGCTCGCCAGCCGACTTGGCCAAAAGGGCATCTGACCCAAGCACAATACCAGCGACGGCTCCGGCTTTACGAATTAGAGCGCGCGCGGGGGACAGGTTTTGCGTTTCATATTTTTGAGCGCGCGGGGGACCCCGAGCGGCTGATCGGATGGATCCGCCTTGCGCCCATTCACTATGGCGCGGCGCGCAGCAGCACTGTCGGTTATTGGATTTGTCACTCAGCGACGGGCCGCGGATATGCCACATCGGCTCTTCATGCGGTCCGTAACTTCGCCTTTAGTCGCTTAAATCTCGCGCGGCTTGAGGCGTATTGCCTGCCCGACAACGCCGCATCGGCCCGCGTCTTGCGCAAATCTGGGTTCGAGAAAGAGGGCTGTGCCCGCGGCTATCTCGCCATCGATGGGGTGCGGCGTGATCACGACCTTTGGGGCTGTCTCGCACGGTCTGTGCAAGGCAATCTCTCATGCCCGTGACCTTGTGTTCCCCGTGGCCCTCGGTCACAATTATTAACAGGGCGGAGAGGGCGCCGCCAGACATGAGGGGTTTGCGTTAATGCTCAGCGGATTGGTGCCGACATTCGGTATTGATGCCTATGCCGACAAGCTGGATCGGCTCATGTCCTTCGCGCCGCGCGAGTTGAGCATGACCGAGCTAGTGGTGCTCGCCGCATTGGCGGGTGGTGCAGGGCTATTGTTCTTGATCGCGCTGATCCGCCGGTCGGCGGTGGCGGCGGTTAGCTTCAGCTTTTTGGCGCTGACCGGCTTGCTCACCGCGCTTCTGTTTGGGCGTCTCGATTTTGTCCCAGAGGGGACCCACACGCTGATCGTGTGCCTGTTTGCATGCGCGTGCCTTCTTTTCCTCACGGCGACGATGCGCATGGCACGCGACAACCCCATTATTGGCGCGCTCGTCTTGATGGCGATTGCAGCGCTCTTGGTCGCTGGCGGAGCGAGCGCGATGGGTATTATCGATGGCGGCGGCGTCGCCCGGCTCGGCCTCGCAGTGACCTTTGGCTTCAGCCTCGTTCTGCTCGCCATTGAGGCTGCGCGGTTTGATCGCCCGTCTATGGCGGTTGCGCCGGGGATACTTGGCGTTTTGGCGAGCCCCGTGGTGATGGCCTATGTTGGGACACATGGCGGGGATCCGGGCTGGCTAATGACGGCGCTGCCCACCATGCTGCTTGGCGGCGGCGCTTTCTTTGCGGCGATGGCCGCGCAAGTGGCGGCAATTTTCGGGGTGAAGCAGGTCGAAAGACGGGCGCCCGTAGTTGCCGCGGGCGTCGCCGGGGCGGCGGCGCCGGCAGCAGCGTTCCTTCAAGAGGTGGATGACACCCATGGTGGCCGCGTCGAGCCGAGCTTCACCGCAGCCGACTTGCCCCCTGAGCCAATCGAAGTCGACGATGCACCGGTCCCCGAATTCGGGGCGGGAATCGAAGAGATCAGCGAAGAACCGACCCCTGCCAATCTTCACGCCATGGGCGCTGCGCCGCTCGCCGCCGAGAAACCCACTTACTCGCCGGCCGAAGCCATTTCCTCGAATTGGGGTCGCGGCGCGCCCGAAATGGTGCAGCCCGCGGCCATCGGATCTGATGAATATGTTTGGGACATGATGGCCTCTCAAGAAGTCCGAATGGGGCCTGATATCGCGGCGCTTTTTGCGGTCGATGATCTGCGGATGGCGACCCCCGATGTGCTGCGCGATGCCGTGGCGCCCGACTCGCTCGATGATTTTGACGAAGCGATCCTGGGCGGTTCACAGCCTGAGACCGGCCGCTTCGACGTAGAATTGGCGACCGTCAAAGGCGATCGCGTGCGCCTTCAAGGTCGCCGCCAGGTTGACCATGAGGGCATCCTCGTGCGCCTCGAAGTCAGCGCGCAACATGAAGGGCATGCGCCCGTCGGAGCTGCCGCCGCGGCGGCGCCGCTGACAGCGGCTGCACCCCCGATGATGACGCGGTCACGCAAACGGCGTGAGCGTCAGGCGGCAGAAAATCCGCTCGCGGCTCTTGAGACCGGCGCGATTGTCCCGTTTTTCCAGCCGATTGTTCGCTTGTCGGACCGGAAGATCATTGGCTTCGAAGCGCTTGCACGGTGGATCTTGCCAGATGGTTCGGCGCGCGATGCGGAGAGCTTCGTGGGGCAAATCATCCAACATGGCCGCGGTCTTGAACTCGCCCAGCAAGTGATCGACCGCGCTGCGGCTGAGCTGGCTGCCTGGATCGAGGCGGAAGGCACGCAGGGACAATTCGTGTCAATCAACATCGCCGCGGCGGATTTGCCGAACCAGGGCCTCTCCAAGATCATCAGGTCGGCTGTGCGTGAGCATCAATTGCCGCCTGGCGCCCTCGTGGTGGAGCTGACGGAAGACAAAATCCAGGCCAGCCAATCTAAAGCTATGCAGGCGGCCAAAGCCGTGCGTGACGCCGGTGCGAGCCTGGCGATCGATGATTTCGGCGTCGGCTATTCAACGCTCAACCGGCTGGCGAAATTCCGTTTTGATTTGGTCAAAGTCGATCGCTCTATCGTGACGACCATCTCGGCACAAAAGAAACAGCGCTCGCTCTTCAAGGCGATCCTGCAGACAGCGAAAAAGTCTGGCGCGCCGGTGATCGCAGAGGGCGTCGAAGACGAAGAAACCGCTGAACTTCTCACGGAGCTTGGCTGCGAGTTCGGTCAGGGGTTCCTGTTTGGCGGGGCCGAACCGGTCGATGGCGGGGCGCAGCAACCCGCAAGCTCCGGACCCGATGGTCAGCAACAGTCGGAAACGGCTCAATTCCACCAGGCAGAAGCCCCGACAGGACCGCTTGGCGGCGCTGGACCCACAAATCGTCGGTCGAAGGTGGGCGACCTGCGCTAACGCGCCGCCAGGCTTCTTAGTTCAGCGGCCGCGAGCCCGCGCGATGGTCGACAGACAGCGCCGTGAGCTGCGTCGCATCGAGGCCCAAGGCATCAATCGCGCGGTTCCACATCTCATCGTCGGGCGTGCCGAACACCAATTCGGGATCTGCGGGCAGGTCGAGCCAGCAATGGCGGCGCAGCTCGTCATCGAGTTGGCCCGCAGACCAGCCCGCATGCCCGGCCACAAGGCGTGCCGTGTCCGGCGTCAACCGATCGCCATAGAGGTGCTCGAGCGCATCGCGCGTGCCCGTCAGGCCGAAGCCGCCAGGGATCTCAACCGTCCCCTCGCTCTCATAGGCGCTGGTGTGCAGGACAAAGCCGCGTTGGGGCTCGCATGGCCCACCAAAATAAACGGGCGCCCCTGCGGGGGAGGCGGCGGCATCGCTTGCCATTGGCAACTCCGCCACGGCATCGACGGCCATCAAGCCCGCGACAGGCTTGTTCACAATCACGCCGAACGCGTGCTCTTCGTCGTGCTCGCAAATCAACACGATAGACTGCGCGAATGGCCCCTCATCCAATTGAGGAAGCGAAACCAATAGGCGTCCGGCCAAGCCGATGCCATCGTGATGATCAGGCCCTGCATTGTCACGTTTTGCCATGGCTCGATTTCCTTTCGAATTATGCGGTCCGCTTCACTCGACGCGATGAATGTGAGATCGAATGGCCCATATTACCATGGTCGGCGCCGTCGCAGGCCCGACCCAAAGGAGGATGCGAATGATTGGCACCGGCGACAAGATCCCAGACGTTAAACTCTTCAAAGCAACGCCCGACGGCCCGAACGATGTTTCAATCGGCGACTATTTAAGCGGCAAAAAGACGGTTCTGTTTGCTGTGCCGGGGGCGTTCACGCCCACCTGTTCGGCGCGGCACCTGCCGGGTTTCGTGGAGAAGGCGAATGATCTCGCTGGCAAAGGCGTCGATCAAATCGCGTGTCTTTCGGTGAACGATCCGTTTGTGATGAAGGCTTGGGCCGAGTCCACCGGCGCCATGGGCAAAATCGACATGCTGTGCGACGGCAATGCGGCCCTGACCGAGCAGCTGGGCCTCGAAATGGATGGCTCTGGATTTGGCCTTGGCAAGCGCTCACAGCGCTATGCAATGATCGTCGATGACGGGAAAGTGACCGAGCTGTTCGTTGAGGAGCCAGGCGCGTTTGAGGTTTCCAGCGCCGAGCACGTGTTATCAAAGCTTTAAGCGCGGCCTGAGACGATATCGAGACCGTGATCTGTGGTTTTTCGGACGCAACATGCAGCGCACAAAACGCACCCTGTGCGAAGATGTCAGCTTTGTGTCTTCCGTGGTGACGGTTAGTTTGCTCTGGTGATGCGTATGACCACTCAGATCTCAAGAAGCCCTTCGCTGGCTCTCGCGGCACCGACGCCCGCCACGCAGGCGTCGGTTCAGATACTCCTCGCCGTTGCGATGAGTGTCGCGTGGTTCACCGTTGCAGGTCTGGCCATGCTCGCCATGGCGATCGCCTTGCCGGTGGCCTTGCTTTTGGCTTGGTTGATGCCGATGCCGGCGCAGGGCTCGCCCCGTCCGGGGTGGTTTCGCGCAAAGGCGCGTGCTGGGGGTTAACCCAGCAACCCGTCGCCGTCCGGATCCAAGAATTTGTGCAAGTGAACGATGAAGTAGCGCGTATGCGCGCTGTCGACGGTTTCTTGTGCTTTCGACCGCCACGCGGCTTCGGCTTCGGAAAAGCTCGGGAAAATACCAACAATATCGACCTTCGATAGGTCTTTGAATTCTGCACGCTGAGGGCTGGTCAATTCACCCCCAAATACGAGATGCAGGAGTTGGGGGGTGCGTTCCTCGCTCATCAAATCGTCTCCAGTTGGTTGAAATCCATGCCATACGCGAGAGGGCTGACCGTTCGCCTAACGCTGGCCTCGAAGATCCGCCGGCAAATGCGCCAAACGGTCGAGAAGCGGTTGGTGGAGGCCAGGGGCGCTGCACACAAGCGCGCGTTGCATGGGCGCTTTTTGATTGAAGATAAAGGGGGTGCCGTGGTGATCGGAGACGCGACCGCCAGCTTCTGCAACGATCAATGCACCCGGGGCGACATCCCAATCCGGCTTACGAATCAAGGCCAGCGCCGCGTCGTAGGTGCCGTTTGCGACCAGCGCCATGCGGTAAGCCGTTGAATTTCGATAGCCAAATTCTATCCGTGGCCAGGGCATTGGCCAATGGCGTTCGTGCACCAATCGCGCAGCGCTGAGGACACGACACCCCTCTAACGTTGTGGTGCCGCGCGTGGTGATGAGCTTGCCGTTTAGGCGCGCCCCTTGATCGCGCACCGCGTCGAAGAACTCGCCGGTGACGGGATTGAAGACAGCGGCCGCGTGCGCCTGCCCGTCCTCGACCAGAGCGACGCACACCGTGAATTCGGGGCGTTGTTCTAGAAAGGCGCGGGTGCCATCGATGGGGTCGACGATCCATGTCCGCGGCGCCGCCAGCCGGTAGGCGTCGTCAGGGCTCTCCTCGCTCAACCAGCCATAATCCCGCCGGTCAGGGCCCATCAGATGCTTGCGTAAAATCTCGTTCGCTTCGAGGTCGGCTTCTGAAACCGGGGAGGCGTCACGCTTGAGCCAGGCAGCGCTCGTCTGATCCCAATATCGATCAAGAACGGCGGCGCCGGCTGTCCGCACCGCCTCGCACATTACGGCGAAGTCTTCTTCGAGAGGCGGCAGGGCGCCGCGATCAGTTCCCCGCAATCTGCATCTCCGCCACCCGGATCGAGGGCGCGTTGGTGGCGCTGGTGCGTTCAAAATCGCTCGCCACGGTCATGTCTTTCCACATCTCGAGCAGATTGCCCGCAATGGTGATCTCAGCGACGGGCACGCCGACTTGGCCATCGGTGATCCAATAGCCAGAGCAGCCCACGGAATAATCGCCAGTGTTAGGATTGATCTGTGGGCCAAACATATCGGTGACGAGCAGGGCTTCACCGGTATCGCGGTAGAGCTCTTCGATCTTCAAATTGCTGGGCAGCAAATCGAAATTGGTCGGACCAGAGCCGGGCGCCCCACCAATCCCGCGGCGGGCACGGGCATTGCTTTCAAGCCCCAATTGCCGTGCTTGGCTCGAATTCAGCATCCAGGTGGTCAGCACACCCTTGTCGATCACTTTCAGCGCCTTGGGCGCTAAGCCTTCCCCGTCAAAGGTGCGCGAGCCGAACCCGCGGCGGATGAACGGGTCGTCCGTCACGGTGATCGTCTCAGGGAATATCTGCTCCCCCATCTTGTCCTTCAAAAAGCTGGTGCCGCGGGCGATGGCCGCGCCGTTAATGGCGCTGCCCAGGGGACCGATAAGCGAGGCGGAAAGGCGCTTGTCGAAGATCACCGGGGCGCGACGGCTCGACAGCTTTTCAGGGTTCAGCCGCCGCACGCTGCGCTCGCCTGCAACCCGGCCAATATCCTCCGGGGACCGAAGATCGTCCAAATGGGTTGAGGTGTCGTAATCGTAGTCTCGCTCCATTTTGGTCCCCTCGCCTGCCAAAACGGAGACGGAGGTGCCGTGGCGACCGCCGCGCCTGGCACCGAAAAAGCCGTGCGAGGTCGCAAGCCAGGTTTGCCCTAGGCCGTAGGAGGCGCTGGCCCCCCCTGAATTGGTGACCCCATCCACCGCGCGGGCCGCCGCTTCGCAGTCGAGCGCTCGGGCCTTCAGCGCCTCAGTTTCGGGTTCATGCCCATCGGTCAGGTCCAGATCGACAAAGGGACCTTTTGCGAGTCGCTCCCGCGGAGCCAGGCCGCAATAGGGATCCTCTGGCGCCTGCTGCGCCATTTTGACCGCCCGCTCAGCGAGCTCCGACAGGGCATCGGGCGAAAAGTCCGTGGTCGACACGCTTGCCTGACGTTTGCCGATCAAAACCCGTAAGCCGAGATCCCGCGCCTCGGAGCGCTCGATTTCCTCCACCTCACCGAGGCGAACGGAGACGGCGTGGCTGATACTGCGCGAAATCAGCGCATCGGCAGCGTCTGCGCCGGCTTTCGTTGTTTTGTCGAGGAGGATGGCGAGCAGGTCTTCTGGACGATCGGTCATAACAGCCCGATTAGGCGCCCCCCGATTGACTGGCAAGGCGGACGAGGTAGTGTATCGCGGTGCAGCGAAACCTGCACGGTCGATCATGGGAGACGCTGGCCAACAAGACCCTTGGGTCGGGCCAGGGCCGAAGGCGCAACCGCCCCGGAAACGCTCAGGCAAAAGGACCGTATCGGCGCACCAAAGGCTGGAAAAGGGTCAGCAGGCCCTACCGAAGGAGCAAACGAGCGTCGCCGCTCGTCAATCTCTCAGGTTTGATGACAGCCGGGGCCCGAAAACGGCGCTGTGCCGTTTGCCGATGAGGGCCGCCTGATGACTGATCTAAAGACGCTACCGCTAGATGATCTCCACCGCGAGCTGGGCGGCAAGATGGTGCCGTTTGCTGGCTATTCGATGCCAGTGCAGTTCCCCATGGGCGTGAAGGCGGAGCATCTGCATGTCCGCGAGAAAGCCGGCCTTTTCGATGTGAGCCATATGGGCCAAGCCTTCCTGACACTGAAGGCCGGGCAAGGCAGCAATGAGGCGCACCGCGCGGTGGCCGAAGCCATCGAATCTTTGGTCCCCGGGGAAATCCAAAAACTCGGTCGCGGGCGGATCCGCTACACCGTGCTGCTCAATGATGCGGGTGGCGTGCTCGATGATCTGATGATCACGCGCCTACCGTCTGACGCGGATCAAGGTCGTCTCTTCCTGGTGGTGAACGCTGCGGTGAAAGAGGCAGACTTTGCGCTGATTGGCGAGAAGCTAGGCGACGTCGCCAATCTCACCGTGCTCGAGGATCGCGCGCTGTTGGCGCTACAAGGCCCTGGCGCTGCGGCCGTGATGGCTGAGCTGGTGCCCGAGGCGGCAGAGATGCCGTTTATGTCGATGCTTGATACTCACATCGATGGCTTACCGATCATTTTGAGCCGCTGCGGGTATACGGGCGAGGATGGGTACGAATTGTCCGTGCCCGCTGACGAGGCCGAAGGCGTGGCGCGCCGGTTGCTCGCGTTCGATGCGGTCGAGCCGATTGGGCTCGGTGCCCGCGATAGCCTGCGGCTTGAAGCGGGGCTTTGCCTTTATGGGCACGATATGTCGCCAGAGTGCTCGCCGGTGGAGGCAAGTCTTGAGTTTTCGATCGGCAAACGTCGGCGCGAGGCTGGCGGCTTTCCGGGGGCGGAGCGAATTATGCGGGAATTGACCGGTGGCGCGCCGCGTCGCCGCGTCGGCCTGAAGCCTGAGGGTCGCGCGCCGGCACGTGAGGGGACCGAAATTCAAACACCCGATGGCGAGGTTGTGGGTGTGGTCACGTCTGGCGGCTTCGGCCCCAGTGTCGATGGCCCTATCGCCATGGGGCTCATGAAAGCTGACGCTGCCGCCACGGGCGCGACCGTTCATCTGATCATTCGCGGCAAGGCCAATCCCGCCACCGTCGTCGATCTGCCATTCGTGCCGCAACGCTATTACCGCGGCAAAGCCAAATCATCTTGAGGGAGACTATATGAGCACGAAGTATACGAAAGACCACGAATGGGTCCGGATGGAAGCTGACGTCGCCATCATCGGCATCACTGCGCACGCCGCTGAGCAATTGGGCGATGTGGTGTTCGTCGAGCTGCCTGAGAAGGGAAAGAGCTTCTCCGCTCATGATGAAATGGCGGTCGTGGAGAGCGTGAAGGCTGCCTCAGACGTGTACGCGCCGATTTCAGGGGAAATCGTCGAGGCCAATCAAGAGATCGTCGACAGCCCCGAAAAAGTGAATGAAGATCCTGGCGGCGCGGCGTGGTTCGTGAAAATCAAACCGTCCGATCCCGGTGAATTCGATGCGTTGATGGATGAGGCCGCTTATAGCGCGCATGTCGCCGATGGCTGAGCCGAAACGCTCAGCCCCCCGCCTTGGCGCGATGATCGCGGTGGGTGTGGGGATCGGCGCTGCCGTTGGCATCGCCACGGCGAACTTGGCAGTGGCGCTGGGCTTCGGCGTTGCGGGCGCGTGCGTGGCGTTTGGGATGATCACCGTGGCGCGCCATCGACGGTCGGGTCGATAAGATGCCCAACCCGCGGAAGAACCGCGCGCAGTGGGAGCGGAGCATTTTTGTTGGCGTTGTCGCTGGGCTCTTGATCGGCGCGTTGGTGGGCCATCTCACCCTCGGCGCGCTCCTCGGTTTGGCGCTGGGGTGGGTTGTCGATCTCGACAAGCTGGTCAAGCGCATTATCGATCGGTGGAAATGACAAGACCTTTGGTTTGTGGGCGAACGAAGAGTTTAAATAGGGAATAGAAATTTATGCGTTATCTTCCCCTCAATGATCATGACAGAAGCGCGATGCGCGAGACGATCGGCGTTAACGGGATCGACGATCTCTTTGCCGACGTGCCAAAGGATGCATTAAATCCGGGCCTCGATCTGCCGAACCATCAGGGTGAATTGGCTGTCGAGCGATTCATGTCTCAGCTCGCTGCGAAAAATCACGCGGCTGGATCGGGTCCGTTCTTTGCAGGCTGTGGCGCTTATAAACATCATGTGCCAGCCACCGTTGATCACATCATTCAGCGCTCTGAGTTTTTGACGGCCTATACGCCCTATCAGCCTGAAATCGCGCAGGGCACGCTGCAATATCTGTTCGAATTCCAAACCCAGGTGGCGACGCTCACCGGCATGGAGATCGCCAACGCCTCGATGTATGACGGCTCGACGGCGGCGGCGGAGGCGGCGCTGATGGCGCGACGCATCACCAAGCGCACCAAAGTCGTCTGCTCTGGCGGGCTCCACCCACACTATGAAGAGGTGGTGCGGACGAATTGCGAGCTGATCGGCGATGAGGTGGTCTGGGTGCCGCCACAAGCCGACGGGAAGGGGAGCGTCGCTGACCATATCGACGATGAAACGTCCTGCGTCATCGTTCAGTCACCTGACGTATTCGGCAA
>CAYFHK010000012.1:0-37880 GCA_964342585.1 uncultured Caulobacterales bacterium
GATGGCAATTTCATAGGGTTCCCACAGAACCGACAGCGATACCCCGAAACCGGCATACCCGCCGACAATACTGATCGTGACGATCGCCAAACCAATAAAAAACTTCATGGGGGGCTCCTAAAATACCGGGGCTTCGCGGGTGGGAAGTTGGGCGGTGGGTGAGGGCGGAAGGTCAGCAGGTTTCATCCGTTCCCGAAGGGTGAGCACGCGGTCGGTCTCTTCCAGCAAAAGGCGGAAATCCGCGGCATTCTTCACGACAGGGACGTCTTTTTCAGCAATCGCATTGAGCAAGGGATGATCGCCTTTAGGACTGCGGCGAAGCTCTTTCCCCAAAAACGCTGCCACGACATGGCGAGGGTTTTCTGGTTCGAGGCCCATCGCTTCGTAGCTTTCGGCTGCCGCCGACCAATCGCCCGCAGCGTAGAAGCGATCACCGACCTGCCCCCGCGCCGACTTTTCCAAAGGAAGGCTCGTCTCGTCTCGAGCTGCAATCTCCGATAACGGAATGATCTTGGCGGCGAGGTGTTGCGCAGCGTTAGCTTCCTCGCGCGCATCTGCGGCGGCAATCGCGTTTTTCAACGCGGCCATCGCCAAATCAGGGCGCCCATGCTGGTCAGCGAGGGTGGCCAGCGCGGACCAGCGGTCGAAACTGGCGGGTTGCAGTGCTTCCATCTCGATCTTTTCAAGGGCAACGAGGCTCATCTTTGTCAGTCCAGCCGCCTGGAACTGCTGGCTTGCCGCAAAATCGATGGCTGCTGCCTGCGGCTGCGCCAGATAGGGGCGCAGGCGCTCATAGGCCGTGATCCGTATGATGATTGGGGCTTCGGTTGGACCGGTGAACAGTGTTGCCATCAGATCACCCGCAGCGGCTCTGACCACCTCATCGTCAACAAAAACGGACAAATAGGGATGCTCTAGCGCTTCGATCGACCGGAGCGCGCGGCCTGGCTGGCTGTTATATGTATAGGCCCTTACAAGGGCCAATCGCATCTGCGCCCCAAGCTTGCCCTCAGGAAAAATGGCCACAAGGTCTTCTAGCGCGGAGACAGCTTCGCCAGTTCTGATCTGGCCGTTCCGCCATTTCAGGGCTACGGCCCGAAAAGCGGCCTCAACGTGGATCGGGTCGATCCATTCGGGCTCGAGCTCCGTGGTGAGCTGATAATAATGCAGCGCCCGGGCGCTATCCCCGCGAAGGTCATCTGCGCGCGCCATTGTAAAATGGGCACGACGGAGGAGGACCATCGTCTCCTCGTCATTGGGTGCAGCCTTCGCGAGATGTGCGAGCGTGTCAGCCCAATTGTAAAGAGAGGCGCGCCGGTCAAACTGGCTCAAAGTCTCGATGATCCGATCACCATAGCGGCGATGGACCCAATGGGGCGCACGTCGCAACACGGGCCAAGCCAACTCGAAATCCTCGACGGTTGCTTGCCCGGCCGCACCACCGAGCACCAGAAAGGCGGCGGCCTCCGCATTCCCGCCATCTGCCGCTTCCCGGAGAGGCCCGACATCGATATCGCCAGCGCCTTTCAGTAAAGCGCCCATCACCATGACTTCGGCATTCTTATTCTTGCGTGCGACAGCGAGCGCCTCGTCGGTAAACCCAGCCCGTAGCAAACACATGGAATGCTCCGCAGGCTTGGCTTGTGCCGCCTTGATCGCATCGACCGATTGACACGGCCATTGCGTTTGTGCGCTGGCAGAAGCCATCCCGCTACAGACGAGTGCAACGACGGCTAAAATTTTACTCAAACTCCGCATACGCTCCATCCGACCGAAATGCCGTTTTAAACTGTGGTACCTAGTTTAAAGCGGCGTTTCGGGCGGCTGGCCCGACATGATGAAAAGCTGAGTTGGGACCAAATGACCGACACATCCATGTACGTAACACTATCGCGACAAACCGCTGTCAGTCGTGAACTCGATCTTGTTGCAAACAATCTGGCCAACTTATCGACAACGGGGTTTAAAGCCGAAAGAATGCTCTTCGACCGGGCCTTAAAACAGGCGGGCGCGGCCGACCCGGTCAGCTTTGTGATCGATCGCGCAACGTATACGGATCACCAGGCGGGAGGTATTGTTGAAACAAGCGGTGATCTCGACCTTGCAATCCTTGGCGAGGGCTACTTCGCCATCGAGACGCCAAACGGAGAGCGCTATACACGCGATGGCCGCTTTGTTGTCGCGCCGACAGGGCAGCTCTCCGCCCTCGACGGATCCCCAGTTCTCGATCAGGGGAACGCGCCGATCCAAATTCCCGAAGAAGCGACCAACATCACGATTGCGAACGATGGCTCGGTAAATGTCGACGATGTCGAGGTCGGGCGTATTGGCGTTTATACCTTCGCTAATGAAGACGTATTGGTGCGCGACGGTGCCTCACGGTTCCGGGCGGATGGTGCGGTGCCCCAGGCGGCCGAGTTCCCGCAACTAAAACAGGGGGCGCTCGAAGCATCGAATGTCGACCCGATCCGGGAGATCACCCGCATGATCGAGTTGACCCGTGCATTCGAGCAAGGGGCCTCGATGAATTCTACCGTCCACGATCAAAAGAAAACGGCCGTGCAGCGGCTTGGCGAAGTCCGATAAAGCAAAGCGGAGACCTAGATCATGCGTATTTTGAAGATTGCCGCGACCGGCATGATGGCACAGCAAACCAATGTTGAGGTCATCTCTAACAACATCGCCAATATCAACACGACGGGCTTTAAGCGCGGCCGTGCGGAGTTCTCGGACCTGATTTATCAGAGCCAACGCCGCGAGGGCACATTTTCATCAGATGCCGGTACAATCGTGCCGGTCGGTGTACAGATCGGCCTTGGTGTGAAGCCCACCGCGGTCTCGCGGATTGTTGAGCAGGGCAATCTGCAGGCAACCGGCAACCCCCTCGACCTTGCCCTTGAGGGAAAAGGCTATTTCTCGGTGGATCTGCCAGATGGAACCCGCGCCTTTACCCGCGCGGGGGCGTTCCAGCTTTCACCGGAAGGGGAGATCGTCACGCTTGATGGGTATCTCCTGGCACCTGGAATCGTGGTGCCAGAGCAAGCCCGTGATATCGAGATTAACCGCAATGGCGAGGTCTTTGCGATAACCGATGCACCGGAGCCGCAATTGGTGGGTCGAATCGCCCTTTCTTCTTTCATCAATGAGCCTGGGCTTGAGCCACTGGGCGATAACCTCTTCCGGGAGACATTGGCCTCTGGCGCGGAGCAATTGGGCCTGCCTGGCGAGGAAGGGGTTGCAACGATCCGGCAGGGCTATGTGGAGACATCGAACGTCAATGTGGTCGAAGAGATCACGGACCTGATCTCGGCCCAGCGCGCCTATGAGATGAACGCGAAGGTGATCGAAACCGCCGACCAGATGTCGGCCAAGGTCTCGAACCTGAGGTAAGCTGTGCACCGAATTTTTTCCCTCTTCCTGGTTCTTCTCGCATCCGTGAACCCTGCTCGTGCCGAAGAAACCGATGATCTCGCCCAACGGATCGTGGCGGCGCTGACCGAGATGGCGGCGTATCAGCTTCCTGAAGGTGCGCAAATCGAACTTGTACAGATGACTCCCGTGCGAGGCCATGCGGTGGAGATCGGCATCGATCGCTATGATCCGCGCTCGGGCTATTTCTCAGCCACTCTTCGAAACGGCGCGGTGGCAAAGCAAATCACCGGTCGGGCCAATGCCACTCTCCGCGTCGCAGTGATGGCACGATATCTTCGGCGTGGTGAAACGATCAATGCGAATGACGTTGTCGACGGCAGTGTTCCGATATCGCAACTCCCCGGCGATCCTGTGCGCGATGGGTCAAAGATTGTCGGGCTGACCACGGATCAAACCTTGGTTCCGGGTCGGCCAATTTCCCATGGGGATCTCCGATCACCGGCGGTCATCGCGCGGCGGGATATCGTGACCATTGAATATAGCATGTCGCATATGCGTCTGACGGCGAAGGGGCAGGCCATGGCTGATGGTGCGCCCGGTAAGACAATCCCCGTCCTGCCCGTCGGCGGATCAACGATCGTGCAGGGCACAGTGGTGGGTCCTGGACGAGTAAGCGCCAGTGGAGGGCCAGTTCAATAATGAAACAGCGAATGATGGCCGTAAGCGCGCTCGCCCTTTTGCCGGCGTGCACCAGCCTTCAAGAAATAAATGGCGACCCGCAACTCAGCACCATCGGTGACCCCGCAGCCTATGAGCCCGTTGAATATGTGCGGATGCCGGTCGCGGCCCCCGAAGCGGTGGTCCACGCACCGAATGCCCTTTGGGATGTGAACAAGCGCAGCTTCTTCCGAGATCAACGGGCCGATGAGCGCGGAGACATCCTCACCGTGATCATCGACATTGCTGACAATGCGCGTATGCGGAATTCCACCGCCCGGTCGCGTGACAGCGCGGAGAATCTGGATCTCGGATCGATCTTTGGGGGAGAGCAAATCCTCGATAATGCGTTAGCGGATAGCTTTGATCCAGCGTCCGCGGTGGCGATCGCATCTGATAGCCAAGTGCGCGGAAATGGCGAGATCAACCGAAATGAAGAGATTTCGCTCCGCGTTGCAGCGGTGGTCGTAGATCGGCTGCCCAACGGACATTTTATCATCGCCGGGCGCCAAGAGGTCCGCGTGAATAATGAGCTGCGCGAACTCGAAATCGCCGGGATCATCAGGCCCGAAGACATCACATCGTCGAACACGATAGACTATTTCAAAATTGCCGAGGCGCGCATTTCCTATGGCGGGCGGGGTGTCATCACCCGCGTCCAAAAGCCAAAGATCGGTCAGCGCCTGTATGACACATTGGTCCCTTACTGAGGCATCGAAGCATGAAATTGAAGACGCAAGTTTCGCTTCTGGCGGCTGTGATCACGCTCAGCACCGGGCTTGGTTTTGCGACGACTAAATTCGCGCTTCCGGCCCTTAATCAGACTGGGGAAGAAGAGACCTTCTCTGGAACCTTTCAAGCAGGCCAATTTTCCATCCCGGTATTCTCCCACAACCAAGTCGAGTTTGTGGTCCTTGCCCAAATCGAAATTCAAACCGGAGATTTCGAGCAGCAGCGATTGCTGGGTCGCAGTCGGGCGCGCGTGCGTGCAGCGATTATCGAGAGCTTTTACACGCAAGAGCGCATCGGCAATTTGATGCCTGGCGAGATCACGCCTGAAACGGTCGCGGCAACGCTGAAGAAAGATCTTGAGGCGGCATTGGAAATTGGGCCGCTGAAAGGCGTCCTCTTTAACCGATTGTTGGTCCAAGAAACCCGCCGTGGGCGCGCATAAAAAATTGGCCGGCATGAGCCGGCCGATGTAACCGTCTTCAGACTGAGCGCTGGTCTTATTCGCTGGTTTTCCGTTTTCCGCGTTCCGCCAGGGCAATCATCAATCCCTCGGCCTTCGGTTCGTCCATCTTCGCGATCACCTCGGCCGCCAAGCGTTCATCGAGTTTGCTCAAGACGGTGAGGATGAAGTCATCTTCATTGGTCGCAAGGAGCCGCGCGCCATCCTTGGCGGTCATATTCTCCACCAATCGCGCGACATAGGCGACGTTCTCCGCTTCTTTCTCTTCTAGCTCATCGATGAGACCGAGGATCTCCGTCTTCAACGCCGCAAGGCGATCGAGCTCCTGCGCGGCCCGCCGTTCGGCAACGGCAAGTTCCGCCTTGCGCTCGATGAAGGCGGACTTCTCGTCTGACAGCACTTTTCGTTCCTCACGAAGGGTCTGAACGCCCGTTTCGATCTCGACTAGGGTTCTCGAGAGCCCAGCGGGTCGGGCCGTCTTTGTCATCATTGAGGCAATAGTGTCTGCTGATTCTTCAAGCCCAACGTCGCGACTGACCGTGATGCACTCTTCTGGATGCGCCAGCACGTCTTCGGCCCAATTGCGTTCGTGGGTACCGAACTCGTTCACGTCGCGGTCCTTGTTTCCTTTCTTTTGATTGTCCGTTGTCGGCGCCGCGGCGGCGATCGCGACGCTCAGAAGCGCAGCGGTGAGGGCGGTCAGCGTCATGCCGCTTCCTCCTCTTCGGTTTGAACTTCCGCTTCTGGTTCGTCCGGCTTCGGCGGTTCTTCGGCGCGCGACTTTTTGCCTGCCGCTTTCTTTGGCTCCTCAGGCTTTTCCTTTTCGGGGAAGATCGATGAGTCCTCGATTTGCACCGCGATCCGACCGTTTTTTCGGCCCATGGGACCTCGGAAGAATTCTTCGTCCCCGCATATCAGCCGGACATCCGTTTCGGCGCAGGTGTCGAACGTCAAGGTGACGCCGGGCTTCCAATCCATGATCCCCGCGATTGTGGCAATCTCCTGATGCATCACGGCCTCGAGGCTGAGTTGAGACTGAGCCACCGCTGAAAGGAAATGCTTTGACCACGCATCATCGTGACCAAGACGCTCGCCCAGGAACATTTGTTGCAACTGGCTGCGGACTGGCTCGAGCGTGGTGTAAGGAACAATGACCGACATTCGGCTTTCGAGCTGGGCGACTTTCAGTGTGAACTCCGATTGAACAACGGCACTTGGCGCGCGGGTGATCGCCGCAAACTGGGTGTTCATTTCAACGCGTTCTACCTCGAACGTGACCTTCCCCACGCTACTGAACGCCTCGGCCAGCCGCTCAGCAATCAGCTTGATGATCCGTGTGGCGAGCCGCAGCTCAATGGCAGACGGCCGTCGGTTTGCAGTGGAGGGCCGAACCTTATCGGGGTCCCCGCCGAGAAGCATCTCAACCAATGCAAGCATGGTCGGGGCTTCCAGGGCGATAAGAAAGGTCCCACCCCACTCTTGCGCGCGGATCACCCCGATCATCGGCGCGCTCGACTGGCTAGCGAGGGCGTCGCCAAAACGGCCATAGTCGACATCGGTTAAGCCGAACCGGACATCGGTGGAGATCATGTGCAGGAAGCTTTCGGTCAAAAGCTGCACCGATCTGTCAAAGATCACATCCAGCATTGGCAGACGCTCATGTTGGATGGCGGTGTTGGCGATCCGTTCGATGACGGCGCGCGGGCTTTGATCGTGAATGGTCTGATCGTCGTTATTCATTCGCCGTTACCCTATCAATAGATCTGTCAGGAGAACGCGCTTCACCGCCTCGCTTCCGGCGTGGAAACGGACCCGGTGCAATAGCGCTTCGTTCAATTCATAAAGGCCGAGCGGTCCGCGAACCGCTTCTGGCGTGAGGATCCGCATGTAACTTCCGATGGTTTCCTCAAGTGTCGGGACGAGTTGTTCCACCTTTCCGACATGCTCGGTGGGCACCTCGAGGATCACCTTCGCCGAGAGGAAATTTTCCCGATGGGTTGTTGCGATTTGATAGACGCCTAAGGGGAGCTCGACATAAGCTACTGTCGGCTCGGGCATGACGTCGGGTTTTGGCATCTCCGTTTTGTCTGCCGTCTCCTTGTCAGAACGTGTGCTGAGGAGCTCGCGAAGGTCGTTTCCAGCATATCCCGAGATCGCCCCCGCGAATAAGGCGAGGATCCCCGTGGCGCCCAATAGGCACCCAAACATCAGATTGTTTGATGTTCTGGGCAGAGAGGCCGCAAGCAAGGCTTCTGGATCTGCGGAGCCCTCTGATGGAGTCGTCTTTGTTGAAACTGCGCGCGCCACGGATACTCCGATAAACTTTTACTCGAATACGAACAAATCTTCCGTATCTCAACAATAAGAGGCGAGCTTTGATCTCAGTTTAAAATAGTGACGTCACGGTCCGGTCAACGGAATGAAATTCGTTGCACTTTAAGGACGGCGCGCGTGGAAGATATTTTGGGCTCGGCGAAACAACTCAGTACCCGCCGGATGACAATTCTATTGATCGCAGGCGCCGCTGTCATTGCGGTGATTGCGGGCATTTTCATCACCATGGCGCGTCCGCAAATGTCGCTGCTCTTTACGGATCTGTCGGAAAGTGACGCGGCGGGGATTGTGATGAACCTCGAGCAAGAGGGGATCCCCGTCCAGCTATCTGCCGATGGCCGCAGCATCTATGCGCCGAAGGATCGAATTACGCGGTTGCGCATGGATTTGGCGCAAGAAGGTCTGCCGGCCGGGGGTACGGTTGGCTACGAAATCTTCGACAATGCTAATGCCATGGGGCTGACGTCTTTTATGCAGAACGTCAGCCGGGTGCGCGCATTGGAGGGGGAGCTCTCCAGAACGATCCAAAGCCTAGCATCGGTCGATTCAGCGCGCGTGCACTTAGTGCTGGGCACGCGAGACCCGTTCAGTCGAGAGGCGCCTAAGCCGTCTGCCTCTGTGGTTGTGCGGATGCGCGGGGCTATGACCCTCGATTCATCGCAAGCGGCCTCCATTCGCCATCTTGTGGCATCGGCGGTGCCGAATTTGATGCCCACCGGGGTTTCGGTCTTGGATGCCCGGCTTGGGACCGTGTTCGCTGAAGAGTCAGGGGATTTCGCTGGCGCTGCCTCCGTCGATGGCCTCAAGCGCTCCATCGAGACCCGGCTTGCCGCGGCCGTTGAGTCGATCCTCACCCCAACAGTTGGTCCTGGGAAGGTTCGTGTCTCGGTCGCCGCTGATCTCAGTACCGAGAAGGCTGTTGAACGCGAGATGCTGTTCGATCCGCGCCAAACGGCGGTTCGATCACGTCAGGTGGTCGATGAGACCGAGACGGCCCGAGAGAACGCCACTGACCCGCCCGTGACCGTCGAACAAAACCTGCCAGAGGCGGATATCGACAGCGATGTCGCGGCGAAACAACGAAGCGAAACCGAGCGCTCCGAGCAGGTGACGAACTTTGAAATCTCCTCGACGGAACGCGAACGTACGATCGAGCCCGGCGCCATCCAAAGGCTGTCTGTATCCGTGCTGGTTGATCACCAACGCACAACCGATGCCGAAGGCAATGTCGTGACCGAACCGCGTAGCGAGGCCGAGCTCGCCCAGATTGAGAACCTTGTGCGCTCTGCCGTGGGTTTCTCAAGTGCTCGTGGCGACAGCATCACCATCGAGAACATGGCCTTTATCGACCTCGATGAGAGCTTCGTTGGCGCGCCGCCAGTGAGCCTGAAGGAAGCGGTGGTGAACAACATCGACTCCATCACCAAGGCGGGCATGCTGTTGGTCTTCGGTATCGTGATCGTCTTCGGGATCGTGCGCCCCGCGATGTCGAAACTCCTCGCTGAAAGCGCCGCCAACTCGAACGATCCTGAAACCGTCTCGATGGAAGAAATCGGTGCGGAAGGCGGCACGACGACCGCGGCGGACGGCACCGAGATCCCCAATGAGGAAAGACTGTCCCTGCCGAAGCAGACCATGGACCAAACGCTCAACCAGATGTTGGAGCTTCGGGATGTGGACGGTAAGGTGCGGGCATCCTCTGTACACAAGCTTGGTCAGATCGCCGATCAGTATCCAGAAGAAGTCGTCGCGATCTTGCGGAACTGGATTTATGAGGACGCTGCCTAATGACCGCGCCTCTTTTCGCCAGCTTGCGAGATTTCGAGAAGCCGAGCGCCGCTGAGCCCGAAGAGCCAGTGATCAGCCTCGCTGCGGCATTGGAACAATCCGCCCTCGCGCGAGAGGAAGGCTTCGCGGCAGGTTATCAATGCGGCAAAGAAGATGGCCAAGCGCAAGCCGAGGACACCATCGGGAATCAAAACCTCGCGCGGCTCAGAAAAATCGCCGACGAGGTCGAAAGCCTGAAAGCTTCCGAACACAAGCTCCTTGAGGCGCTAGAGGTTCATGCAACCCGGTTGATCTTCTCCATTGCCAAAAGGCTGACGGATACGCTTTCCGATCAGCATGCAGATCGTATCGCTCAATCGGTTGTGCGTCGCCTCGTCACCCATGTCGGTGATGAGAGCCGCCTTGTGATCAAGACCGCCCCGGGCGCCCTGAAAGATGTGGAAGCGCTTTTTGCGCCCATCGATCAAACCGCGGGCGCGCCGGCTTTTCGTATCGTTTCTGACCCCGCGCTCACGGGCCAAGAAATCCACGTCACCTGGCGCGATGGGGGGCTGACCTATGATCTGTCCCCGGATGCAGGCGCCATCAACACCATCGTCGATGAAGCCCTTGAACGCCTCAACGCCGATACCACTCAAACCGGAGGTAGACCATGAACGAAACCGATCAGCCAAACCCGCAACCAGGCGAGCCGTCCCCGCAAGCCGGAAACGAAACGGTGGCGCATTCCGCCAATATGTCCGCGGCGGACATGACGGCACTCGGCCATGTGCCGGTTGAAGTCCAAGTCGTTCTAGGACGGACGAAAATGCCTATCGCGAAGGTCCTGAAGCTGGGTCGTGGTGCGGTGGTCGAAATTGATCGGAAAGTCGGCGAACAAGTCGAGATCCACATCAATCACCGGCCGGTCGCCAAAGGTGAGATCGTGATCGTTGATGATGACCGTTTGGGCGTCACGCTGACGGAAATCGTCGGCGCCCCAAGCAGCGTCAACTAGCGCGATAGTCAAGCGATGCACCAATGGTATAAAACCTTGCGTTTGATCGCGCCGCTCTTGCCAGTCCTCGCTATACTCGCGAGTGCGGCGGTGAGCCCTGCGGCCGCTCAAAGCATCGAGATCAGCCTGGGCGAAGGCGAAGACGGCGCGAGCTATACAGGGCGGTTAATCCAGCTGTTCCTGATGGTCACGGTGCTGAGCCTTGCCCCCGGCATCCTCGTCATGGCGACGTCATTTGTTCGGATTGTCGTTGTCTTCTCGCTTTTGCGGTCGGCGATCGGCCTGCAGCAAGCGCCGCCAAATATGGTCTTGGTCTCCCTCGCTTTGTTCTTGACTGGTTTCATCATGGCACCAACCATGTCAGCGGCATGGGAAAGTGGCGTGAGCCCCATGATGGCGGAGGAAATCGATCCCGCCACAGGCATCCAGATGGCCACTGCACCGTTCCAAGAATTCATGACCCGACAGGTGGATCCCCAAGACCTAGCGTTCTTTCAGGATTTGGCCGCGCAACAAGTGCGTCCGTCGGAGGAGCCCGGGGACCTCGAGGCGATAATTGTGGACCCGTCAACTGGTGTCGGGCCCGATGCTGCGCTGGAGCCAAGCCTCCCGCCGCTGCACATTATCCTGCCCGCGTATATGGTGTCTGAGCTCACCCGGGCGTTTGAGATCGGTTTTCTTGTCATGATGCCGTTCTTGGTGATCGATTTGGCCATCGCTGCCATCTTGATGTCCATGGGGATGATGATGCTCCCGCCCCAGGTCGTATCGCTTTCCATGAAGCTTATTTTCTTTGTGCTGATAGATGGCTGGCGCCTCCTCAGCGAAAGCTTGGTCCAATCATTCATCTAGGAACGTCTCATGCCAAACGTCCGCATTCGCCGCGAATTTGAAAGCCTGTCCGGTCCGGAAAAAGTGGCCATCATGCTGCTCACGCTCGGAGAGGATCGAGCGGCTCCCCTCCTGGAGCGAATGGAGGAGAGTGAAGTCCGTATGATCTCACGGTCGATGGCGAGCCTTGGCTCCATCACGGCCGATCTCTTAGAAGAGTTGATCACGCGCTTCACCGACGCCTTCTCGAAAGGGGGATCGATCATTGGGTCCGCTGACACGGCGGAGCGTATGCTCAAGAGTTTCCTTCCGAGCGAGAAGGTCAGTGATATCATGACCTACATCCGGGGCCCGAATGCGAGTTCGACCTGGGAAAAGATGTCGATGGTGAATGACAGCCTGCTTGGGAAATACCTCCAAGGGGAGCATCCTCAAACCATCGCGGTGGTGATGTCGAAGGTCGCGCCGGAGCAAGCGGCAAATGTGTTGGCGAATCTTCCGGAAGATGAGCAATCCGAAATCGTACGCCGGATGATGTCGATTCAGTCGGTCCCAGAAGATGTGCTGCGGGATATTGAGGAGATGCTACAGCGTGACCTGATGCTGAATTACACTGTCAGTAATGAGCCGAATAATTATGAACATCTCGCCGAAATCTTCAACCGGGTCGATACTGAACGTTGCGAGATCCTGTTCAATGATTTGCGTGATACGTATGGGGAAGAGATCCTTCATATCAAAGAGCTGATGTTCACCTTTGATGATTTGATGCGCCTTGATGCCCATGCGCTGAAGCTCGTCGTGCGTGGCTGCGACAATGATACACTGACCTATGCCATGAAGGGCTGCACGGAAGAGCAGCGGAACCTGATCTCGGCCCACCTGTCAGAGCGCGCGCTTGGCATTCTCCTCGATAACATGGAAACGATGGGCCCAGTCCCGATGCGCGATGTGGATGCGGCGAAAAACACCATGATCCGGAAAGCGAAAGAGCTGGCCGAGAAGCATACGATCATGCTCGGTCGGGGTGCCGATGCGCAGGCCCAACTCGTTTACTAACGATGCCGTCGGCGACGTCTTCAAAGCGGCTGGCTGAGATCCACCAACTCTACAATGCCCGCACCCAGCGAGCGCAAACGGGCCTCATCCGGGCGCAAGACGCGGTGGTGAAGCTTCGCGCCTTGGATGTGGAGATCACCGATGCGGCGCGGCGCGAGCTCGACATTGCCTCTGATCAGCCAGAGATCCGTCAGTTCGCCGCCCGCTTCTTCGCTCGCAGTGGCGAGATGCGCGAAATATTGAAGGATCAAATCGCCGAGGCGCTCGCCGACGAAGCCGAGGAACGCAAAAAGGTCCTCGCCGCCTATGCGGAGGAATGCCGCATCGAGGCCCTTCAACGTCGCGCCGTGGAAAGAGAGCGGCTGCATCGTCAGCGTGAAGCGGCGCGATATGAAGCAAAAGCCAGTGTCCAGGATGTGCTCTAGGCTGACTGACTGGTGTCCTAAAGCCAGGGATCGACCCCGTCCTGATCTCAGCGCTGGCAGTTTTCGTACTGGGTCGAGCGAGGTCCCAAGGCGCGTTTCAGCGATCGAAATTCATACTTTCAATGGGGCGATATCGACCCGACGAAAAATTTTTTGACCAGCCGCGCCCGCATGATGCCGCCTTTTCGCTGCACTAGCGAAAATTTGCGCGGGTCTCGCCACGGATTCTTTATACCTTATGGAAACGTTGCTCGTATTACAACCAAAGCGTGTGGTTGGAGAGGAGTACACGGTGATAAAGCGTATCAATGTTTTAGTGGTCGACGATAGTGATGTCGACGCTTTCACAGTGGGGGCATGCCTTGATGGGTGTCCGCATGTTGAAGATCATATGCGAGCGCATGATGGGGACGAGGCGCTCGATATTGTTCAATCCGGACGATTCATTCCCAATCTGATCCTTTTGGATCTCAATATGCCGAACAAAGACGGCTTCTCATTCCTTAAAGAGTTACAAGTCGACAAAAACAATAAGCGCATACCGGTCGCGATCTTGTCGACATCGGCACGCGGTCTCGACTTCCATCGTGCGAATGTACGTCGTGTGCCAACCTATATCGTCAAGCCATCTCGTATGAGCGACCTGCGAAAAAGCCTGCACGGTGTTTGCGAAAATGTCTGCCTCCGCAGGCCACCTGGGCACGGCCTGGTGCGGGATGTCCGCAGCACGGCCGCGTAAATGAAACTCACGAGATAAGGAATGAGAAGATGAATGCCATGGCTGCCTCAGCAAGCGAGTCTTATCGCTCAGCGCTCCGCCCAGATGCGCCTACGGAAAAGCGCCTCAAAGTGTTGACTGTTGACGACAATCATTTTGACCGCCGTATGCTTATCCGCTGTTTGATGAAGCACGACAAAGTTAAATCCGTCAGTGCAACCCCTGATCCGCGTGAAGCGCTTCACTGGTTGACCGATCACGGACAGGATACAGATCTCGTACTCTTAGATATCGCGATGCCGGTGATGACGGGATATGAGCTTCTCTCGGCCGCATCAAATGTTGTGCGCCGGCATGGGATCACTGCTGTCATGGTCTCTTCCTCCAGCCGACCGGCTGACATGAAGGCGTCGTTGCAGACCGTTGCGTCAGGCTATCTCATCAAGCCCGATAGCTTTGCGAAAATGCAGCGCGCGACGGACTTTATCGTCGAGTGTGTGGCAAACGATCTTCCCATCCCAGATTTTGTAAATGGATTGGCCGACCACCCGATGGTTCGATCACTACACTGAAAGGATCTGAAATGACAGATATCGAAGGCGTTGCCGCTGAGGAAGAACGCTTAGCCAGTAATGATTTCGATCGGAACCGGGAACAGTTTCTCGCTACGTTGGTCGGAAAGCTTACAAGCGTGCTTCAAGAATATGTCGGCCTCGAGGAGTCCAAGGGGTTTTTGACTATGGTGGGAACCGACGTCGGCAGCCAGTGGAATACAGAATATCGTGACGCACTGGATAAGCCGAAAATGAGCCGTGAACAGATCGCGGCCGCAATGGTTGACCTCAAGCGACGTATCGGCGGCGACTTCAAAGTTGTCGACATCACTGAAGAGAAGATCGTCCTACGCAACAGCCGGTGTCCGTTTCACGAGCATGCGAAAGGGCGACAGGCGCTATGCCAGATGACGTCATCGGTCTTTGGACGCATTTGTGCTGATAACACCGGGTATGCGAAAGTATTTCTTCCGCAGACGATCGCGCGGGGAGATAATCAATGTGAGGTCATCATTCATCTCAATGAAGACGATCCCGAGATGTACGACTATACCATCAATGGCGATGAGTATTTCGGCGTTGATCGCTGATTGCTGAAAAAGGAAGCCGTCGTGTCCGGGCCAACTATCGCCGAAGAGGTGTTTCACAATTGCGCCTATCCCATCCTCGTCCTCGACCCTGATCTGAACATCCTTGCGACGAACCGCGTGGTTGCAGCGCATTTTGGATTTCGCCTCGGTCCGAACGGAAAACTCACGAGCGAGTCCTTCAGAGCGCTTGAGGCTTGGCTAAAATCGGATCCGAAAATCGCCTATCTTGCCAAAACTGCGGCGGGAATCGGCACACGACTGATCTATATGCCCGAACGGGAAATGGATCGCATTGATCCCCATACAGCGTATGAGTTTGTCCGAATCTCTTCGCGTAACGAACCGCCGCGTATCGCTGTCGAGATCCACCCTCGGCAAGCGGCGTTCGAGAAAATCTTCGAGATTCAAGATGAGCTGGGTCGTGAACGCGCCATTGCTCGGGATCAGCGCCAGGCCGCAAAAAAATTAGAGGCAGCGAATGAGATGCTCAACCGCTTTGCCTTTGCAGCAGCGCATGACATACAAGAGCCAGTCCGTATCATCTCTGTATTGAGCGATTTGCTCATGGAAGAGGGCGAGACGATGGATCCTGCGGATTTGCACGATTGTCTTGATCAGCTTGGTGAGCAGGCGCGACGCGCCCGCGGCATTGTGATCGATGTGCTGGAGTTCTCGCGTGTGCGTGAGATGGAGCCGCAATGCGAACAGGTCAGCTTGTCAAAAATCGTCGGAGACGTGTTCGAGCACTTCAACGACCGCCTCCAAGGGCTCGAACTCGATATCTCCATCGGATCGCTCGATGCGGTCGTAGGGGATGAGCGCATGCTGATGATGTTAATCCAAAATCTCGTGTCGAATGCCATCAAGTACCGAAAGGGAAATGTTCTCGACCTCCGTATCTCGTCGACGGTGAAAGGAAATTTCGTCGTGCTCGAGGTTGAAGATGGGGGTGTCGGATTTTGTCCGAGCAAGGCACAAGAGATTTTTGAGGTCTTCAAACGCCTACACCGGAAAGACGACATCCCCGGCACCGGCGTGGGGTTGGCGCTGTGCAAGGCCGTGGTTGACGCGCATCGCGGCTTCATCTCCGCAGAGGGGCGCCCGAATGAAGGCGCCACCTTCTCCATTCATCTACCACGTGCCCAAAATGGTCGTGAGCGCCGCGCCGCGTAGCGGTTAGAAACCGTAGTGTTGGAGCCAGCGTGTGTCCGCCGCAAAGAAGTCACGCAAATCGGGAATGCCGTATTTCAGCATGGCAAGCCGATCGATGCCCATGCCGAATGCAAACCCCTGATATTCATCCGGGTCCAGACCGCAGTTGCGTAATACATTCGGGTGAACCATGCCGCAGCCCAGGATCTCCATCCATTTGCTGCCGGTGCCGATCTTTAGTCCGCCCTCAACACGATCATAGCCCACATCCATCTCTGCAGATGGCTCTGTGAACGGAAAGAAGTGAGGCCGAAAGCGCGTCTTCACATCATCGATCTCAAAGAAGGCTTTCACAAAGGCCTCTAGCGTCCCTTTGAGGTGTCCCATGTGGGTATCGCGATCGATGACAAGACCCTCGACCTGGTGGAACATCGGCGTGTGGGTTTGGTCGGAATCGCACCGATAGGTCCGGCCTGGCGCAATGATGCGGATGGGCGGCTTCTCTTTCATCATGGTGCGAATTTGCACCGGTGAAGTGTGTGTGCGGAGGACCATCCGGGAGCCATCCTCTTTCTCCTCGAAGAAAAAGGTGTCGTGCATCTCGCGCGCCGGGTGGCCTTCGGGGAAGTTCAGCGCCGTGAAATTATGAAAATCATCCTCGATGTCGGGCCCTTCCCGGGTGGAGAAGCCCATATCAGCGAAGATTTCGGCCACCTCGCGGAAAACGTGCGAAATGGGATGAACGTGGCCGCGCGGCAGCGGATCCACCGGCAAGGTCACATCCACCTTTTCGTTTGCCAGTTGCCGATCTAGCGCTGCGGCTTCGAGCGCTGCGCGACGGCCCGCAATGGCGTCGCCGATGCGATCTTTGAGGCCGTTCAAAAGCGGGCCAGCCTCTTTTCTCTCCTCAGGCGACATCTTTCCCAAGGACTTCATCCGTTCGGAAATGACCCCTTTTTTGCCGAGGGCTGAGACACGAATGTCCTCGAGCGTGCGCTCGTCTGACGCTGCCTCAATTTGTGCACGGAGGTCAGTTTCAAGGGCGGTCAAATCATCGGGTGAAGACATAAGCGGCCATTGGCGGTTGAGCGTACGGGAGCGGCGGTGATGCCCCAGGCGGACGAGAAGGGCAAGGTGCCGTGGCGGCACAGAAAAAAGGGCTCGCCGCAGCGAGCCCTCTTCTCAATTCAAAGAGTCGGGACAGCTTAGGCGAGCGCGCTTTTGGCTTTCTCGACAAAGCTTTCAAACGCCGCCGGCTCACGCGCCGCGATATCGGCGAGCATTTTCCGGTCCACTTCGATGCCCGCTTTCGCGAGACCGTTCATAAAGGTGGAATAGGTCATCCCGTGCAGGCGGGCTGCCGCGTTGATCCGTTGGATCCACAGCTTACGAAATTCGCGCTTCCGCGCCTTGCGGTCGCGATAGGCATACTGGCCAGCCTTCTCGACGGCCTGGTTCGCGGTGCGAAACAGACGCGAGCGGGCGCCGTAATACCCTTTGGCGTTTGAAAGTACTTTTTTGTGGCGGGCGGTACGGACGGTACCTGTTTTCACGCGTGACATGGTGAGGGCCTCCTATCGCGCGTATGGCATGTATTTTTTGACGATTTCCTGGTCGGCCTTGGCCAGAACCACATCTCCGCGCTTCTGGCGGATTTGCTTTGGCGTGCGCTTGATCATGCCGTGGCGTTTGCCGGTGGCGCGGGCGACGATTTTGCCGGACCCCGTCACTTTAAAGCGCTTCTTGGCGCCTGATTTGGTCTTCATTTTGGGCATTTCACATCTCCAAGTGTCGAAGGTGCAGTGTAAGCGCTGCACGAGAAGCGCCGCCGAGGCATGCCTGGGCCAGACGACGCGAAATTCTGCGAGCTGCGGCTTGTAGCGGGACGGGCTCGCGATGCAAGCCCTGATCTTCGCGTCAGTCGCTGATCGGAAAGGCGATGATCGAGGCCGCCATCGCGCCGAGGAGTGCGAGGGAGATGAGGGCCCAGATAAATTTGCCGCGGTCGGGATGCTCTTCCGGTTTGGAGAAAGCGAAATAGGTGATCGGCAACAGCGCAAGGTTCGCGACGATCACCACCGCAGCAAAGCTTTGCGAGACGAACACATCGTCCCAGCCCACCGCGTTCCCGGCGATCGCCTGCGCGATGACCGGCAAGCCGACGGCGAGGTCGATCGAGATCACGATCCCGATAAAGGCTTTCGCGACGTCCTCACCGGTGTCGATCACGGCGGCGATCAAATTGATCGCCTTCCGCGTCAGCGCGAAGCCGTATTCGCGACCTGCGATCAGGCCCAAGAAAACCCAGGTGGTGCTCATCGGGATATCGCTCAGCTCTTTGAAGAAGAAGAGCAGTGAGGCGTAGGTGAAGTCGATAATCGTCGCCGAGCGGATATCGACCACATTCGACTTGGTTTGCAGGATGCGCTGCACCGGGCCCCCGCCATTGGCAAAGGTGAAGCCGAGAAGAAGCAAAATGGCCGACATCGCGCCAAACCCTTCAAGCGCCGTCAGCTCACGCGGGAGGAACACGAAGATGTTCGCAAAATCCTGGACGAGCCAGATTGACCACAGATAAGCCGTGGTCGCCCATTGCGCGGTCACCCAATAAAGCTCTCGGCGCAGTCGGAACGCAAAGAGTAGACCGATCACCTCAAGCAGCAGCGAACAGGCAATCCCGACATACATGGGCTGCCGAGCTTCGATGGTGCCGAAGAGGAAGTATTGCGCGAGGAAGAACAGCGTCCCCACCGTGCCGATCAGCCCGAAAGGCACATGGTCGTTGAGATTTGAGTTATCGAAATAGCGTTCCAGTGTGCGGCTGAGCACCAGGTAGAGCCCAAGGCCGACCAAAAAGGCGAGGCCATAGCCGATCAGCGATTTCTCGATCATGTCGCCAAGGCCGCCGACGCTCGCGAAGATCGTCAGTACCATGAAGGACGTGGAGACGGGAATGCCGAGCCGCGTGATCACCAACAGCACCAGCGGCGGCAGCGTATGGTACCATTCCACCGTGATCGGCGGATATTTCGTGGTGTCCTTCAAGCGCTCATAAGAGGGGTCGCCGCCATTGACGATCCAGCCATAGGTGAAGGTGACCACCAGTACGGCGCCCGCGAAACCAAACAGCACGGTCCAGTGCATGTTGCGGTTTGAATTGATGAACGTGCCGAGCGTCTGAAGGGCGTCATTCCCAACAACGGCATAGGCGGCAAACAAGAAACCGATGGCCGCCCAAAGCTCGATACCAAATGTCATGTCATGCGCCGCCTTTGAACCATCGCTCCCCCGCTAGCTGGGCAATACGAAGCTTTGATGACAGCCAGTTCGCTGATGGGGTCAAGTGCGCTTGAGGAAGACGTAAAAAGCGCCACGACCGCCATGTCGCTGATGGGCTTGGCGAACTTGCGCGATGCGGCCGCGCAAACCCGGCTCCTCGATCCATTCGAGAAACCGGCGCCGCAAGATGCCGCGCGGGGCTTCGGCAAAGGGCATGGCGTCATCCGCGTCGCGCGCGCCTTTCCCGGTGATGACCAACACCACGCGCTCACCGCGCAGCATCGCAAAATCAATGAAGCTCATCAGGCGCCGCCGCGCTTCGGTTTGGGTCATGCCATGCAAATCGAGGGTCGCGCCGATGGAAATGCGGCCGCGGCCCACGCGCTTGGCCAAATTGGGGTCCCCCGTTTCTAAGGGCGAGCGGGGTGCGGGCTTCTTGCGCTCTTCTTTTTTGGCGAGCGTCGGCTTTTTCTTGGGCAGCGACGGTCGCGGCGGCGTTTTGGCCGGCGGCTTGGCCTCTTCGGGATGTGGTTTGGTCAGCGCCCGCTCGATCAAATCAACCGCGGCGGTGTGCTCAGGCAGGGGCGTGATTTTCTTTGTCACTTGGCGCCACAGCGCCTCCTCGCCCGCGGTCAGCGGCCGTTGCGGTTTACGACGCCGCGCCATCAGCCTGGCGATCAATCACTGTTTTCGGCACCAAAATGATCAGATTGCCGGCGGCATTCATCGTCCCCGCGCGATCTGCCGCTTCTGCGTCCGAACCGAAGAAAATATCGGCACGTTGCACGCCGCGGATCGCCCCGCCGGTGTCCTGCGCGATGAAGAGACGGCCGCTCGCCAGATCCTCACCCCCTTGTGGCACCACCAGCCACACGGGCGCGCCATAAGGGTAGAAGCGATAGTCGACCGCCAAGCTGCGAAGGGGGCTCAGTTGCACGCCTTGGGCACCGACCGGGCCCCCCGCGGGCGGCGGCTCCAGCCCCTCAACGGCGCGGAAGAAAACGTAGGATGCATTCTCGTAGCGCAACGCTGCGGCGTCTTCAGGGGAGGCGCTCTCGAGCCAGTCCCGGATCGATTGCATGCTGACGGTCTCGCGCGTGAGGATCCCGCGCTCGATAAGGGTTCTGCCAATGGCGTAATAGGGATGGCCGTTCTTGGCGGCATAGCCAACACGAAGCACCTCGCCGTCTTCGAAGGCGAGCTGTCCCGACCCTTGGATTTGCAGAAAGAGCAGGTCGTCAGGGTCCACATAGGCCAGCGCCTCGCTGCTTTCGGGCGGGCTTTCGATCAAGGCGCGATGGTCGGGATAAGGGCGGACCCTATTGCCCTCAACTCGGCCAATGAGGTCGCGATCAGGCAAATCGCCGCCGAATGCCGACAGATCGATCGTCACCATGTCTTCTGGCTTTGTCAGCACAGGCACCAGCCCCGGTTGCGGTGTTCGAGACGCTGCGTAACGAGGCTCAAAATAGCCGGTGATGAGGGCGGGATTGTCACCAAAAGCCGGTGCGATCCGCATCGGCACGAAATAGGTTTCGATAAAACGGCGCGCGGCGGCATCATCACCGGCGGGCAAATCACGGGCCGCCGCACATAGTGCCGTCCAATCTTCTGGCAGGCCGCCAAGGCTTGGCACGCCGAAGGCTTCCGGCAGCCGCTCTGAGGGGTTGGTCGGGCGGCTGGGGTCGCGCGCGGCAATGGCATCGCAGGATCGCAACAGGGCCGGGATCGCCGCCGACATCTCATCGTCAGCCCGCCAGCTTGGCAGGTCAGAGAAACTGAGCTGTTCGAGATACAGCGTGTCGAGATCAGGGCGCGGCGCGAAGGCATCGCGCAGGCCGATCACCAAGATGATAATGGCAATAGCTGCCGCAATGACGGCGCCGAACGAGACGCGTTCGCCCATGGTCCTGATCCCCCGCGCCAATTACCCCGCAGCGGGGGTGGCCGTTGTCTCTCCGCCCTGCGTTGCGAGCAGCACCCAGTTCGGATCGCGAGATGATTTCGCCCGCGAAAATGTCCAATGATCACGAACAAGATCGATGCGATTGGGATCGCCATCGACGATCTTGCCATTTGCGTCGCGGACGACTCGTGTTTGGTCAGATTGGAAGGCGACAGTGACTTCCACACGATCTGCCATTTCTTCGGCGCGGATCACCTCGGCCTTTTCAATGCCGACAAAGGTAACGTCCATCGATTGGCCGGCGTTCTGACGCCCCTCAACCGCAATCTCGAAGGCTTTCATGACTTGCGCATCGAGGAAGGGGCGCACCTCGGTAAGATCGCCCTTGGCAAAGGCCGTCACGATCATTTCATAGGCGGCCTTCGCACCGGATAAAAAGTGATCGGGGTCGAATTCGGGGTAGGATTCTCGCACCGTGTGCACCCAGGCCGGGACCGGACCGCGATCAACACGCGGCGCCCGCTCGGCCGCCTCATCATTTTGAGGATCGCGCCGCGGCGAGTAGGCTTCACGTTCTTCCGGCTCATGGCCGCCACGTGTTCCCAGTACCATAAACAGCCGGTAGCTCAGCACCGCGGCGAGAACGACGAAAAAGATCAGCATCGGATCGAGCATATTAATTCCTTTTTCGCGCCGTGGCGAAGGTCGAACCGGCGCGGATCCGACTTATATAGAGAGGACCGCAACGAGTCTCCACAGGCGGAGGCGCGGCATGATTTATGGCTCTTATTCTCTTCTTGGTTCTCACAGGCTTACCGATCCTTGAGATCATGGTGTTTATTCAGGCCGGTGGCAGCATCGGCTGGATCAACGTTGTCCTGCTCACCATCCTCACGGCCCTCACGGGCACAGCGATCATCCGATGGCAAGGGTTCCAGGCGCTGATGCAAGCGCGGGCCGCCATGGCCGATGGGGAGGCCCCCGTCGCCCCGGTGGTTGATGGGGTGTTCCTTTTGGTGGCTGCACCATTGATGATGACGCCGGGTTTTATCACCGATGGGATTGGGTTTGCCCTGTTGGTGCCGCCGATCCGTCGAGAGATTGCCCGTTGGGCCTTGCGGAAATTCCGGCGCGCGCAGGAGCGCGGTACGGTCACCATTATTCGGCGATAAGCTTCGTCCGCCTTCGCGGGCCCTTCAGCGTTGCCAGTTTGCGCCAGGGCGTGGTAGCGGCCGCCCTCACTCTATTCGCTCCTAGTTGTGGGTACCGACATGTCCGAAACGCCGAATTCCGCCGCCCCGAACGGCCCTGCGCAGGGTCAACCGAGCATGCGCGTCGTCAACCAATATCTGAAAGACCTCTCGTTTGAGAGCCCCGCTGCCCCCGGCGCACTGCGTCCTGATTTGCCGCAGCCCGCTGTGGACGTGTCGGTCGATGTGAATGCGCGGGCGCTTGGCGAGAACCAATACGAAGTCGAGCTTTCCTGCAGCGCCACTGCGACGCGCGAGGGTGAGACGGTTTTTGTGGCCGAGGCCAACTATGCGGGCCTCTTTTTGATCGAAAATTTGCAGCCTGAGCAGCTTGAGGCCGTTTTGCTGGTTGAGGCGCCCCGTCTCCTGTTTCCATTTGCCCGGCAGATCATTGCCACGGCCACGCGTGATGGCGGCTTTATGCCTTTGATGCTGGAGCCACTCGACTTTGCGACGATGTATCGTGTGCAAAAGGCACGTCAGCAGTCGGAGCAAGGCCAACCCGAAGGCACGGCTTAAACAGCGATGGGGGGGCTCGTCGACCGGATCTAACGGTCTGGTCGACGGCCAAACAAGGCCCCAGTTCGACGTTGATCAGTAGTAGTCGTAATGCGCGGATGTGCCTTTGACCTTATTGAGCACGGTGCCGATCAGCTTCTCTTTCGGCAGAAGGCTGATCACGCGCTCAAAATCGTGGTGCCGACTCTCCTCTGAAGCGAGGACAAGAAGCAAGGCTTCGAGTTTTGGCAGCATGGCGATCGTGTCATCGCAGCCGATCAGCGGCGGTAAGTCGGCGATGACAATTGTATTGCGGGAGCTGCGGACGAATTCATCAAGCGCATCGTCCATCCGCGGACCTGCGAGATACTCCGCACTCATCTCAGAAGACCGGTCCGTGAGGAAGAAGCGTAGATTGCCCTCCTCATTCGTCGTCAAATAATCTGTGAGCCTGCCTTTACCCTTGAAATACTGGATCGAGGATTGAAATCCTGACGCCCCCAGATATTGCGCAATGGCCGGGCGGCGAAAATCGAAATCTGCAAGCACGACTTCCTGGTCTGTGCGGCGGGCACAAGCCATTGCCAAGTGGATGGCCGTCACGGTTTTCCCGGCCCCCGCGGCAGGTGACGTGATCCCCAAAACTTGTGCGCCCCGCTCCTGCATCGTCGACAGCACTTGGGTGCGAAGGAGGCGAAATGCGCCGTCGACACTTTGCGGCGCCCCTTTCGCGGCCCCAAAATTCTCGCGAAAGCGGGTAAAATCAGCTCTAAGCCGCGGCAGCCCGCTCGCGAGCGAAGTGTCGAACTCTTCCGGTGGTGGGACCACAGCGCTCAGCGGCAAAGTGCGAGGCGCACCGTCGATTGTCGGGGTTTCCTCCGTCACCGGACGATTGGCCGACATGTCCTCTGCGCCCTTGGACTCTTCAGGCGTGTCAGACATGAGCGCACGGGCGCGTTTGAGGGCTTGCTCAAACTCTTTCATCCCTGAATTCCTTCATCTACCCGTTCGATGTGACCGGTGTGTTGGGCTGATCCGACCATTCCTCACCTCACAACAGGGTGGTGTAGGCGGAGAGGCCCACCAATCCGGTTAATGCCACTGACAATCCGGCCAGCCCATAAACACCAAAAGTTTGCCAGGCGGGCCGTTTCGCGACCTCGAAGCGTGGAATTTCGATCACGCGAAGGTTCGGCAGCATTTCTTGAACGTGGGAGCGCGTTGTGACGCGTGGATCGAAAACCTCCGGGAACAGCGCCAAGGCGCCAGCAATTGCCCCGGCAACGGCAAAGCCCAAGATCGCCAGTTTCGGCCGATCTGGGCTCACAGGCTCCTCAGGCGCTGAGGGTTGTTCGAGAACGGAGAGTCTTTCGGCTTTGGCTTGCTCTTCCAAGCTTTTCGAACGCTCGGCAGAAGACCGGTTGCTCCGCAGCATGGAGAGTTCTCCCTCAAGCTGCTCGCGCTCTTGTTCCAAACGATAGAGCTGGCCCTCGACCACGGGTGTCGCCGCAATCCGGCTTTCATAGTCGGCAATTTGCTCGCCAAGCTCATCGCGCTGGCGACGCAAGGATGCGAGCCGCGTTTCAAGATTGCTCATGCGCGCCTCGTATTGGATTTCCGATAGGGAGGCGCCTTCGACGCCTGGCGGGATCGTCCGAAGGTCCGCCTGCAACGCATTGCGCCGCGCGATCAGATCTTGCGCCGCCGCACTATCGCGATCGAGACCTGCGAGGGCCGAATTGATGCTCGCGACTTCCTCACGCGCCCGCTTTTTGAACGCGCCGGGGTCAAGGTCGCGTTCAAGCGCGAGCACTTCTTGCTTTAGCGCCACGACATCTGGGTAGGTGTCGGTGAATTGGCGCTGCAATGCGCTCAGCTCACGACGTTTTGCACTCAGCTCTGCAAGGGCGGGATCTTGGCCGGCGCCGCCCGACTGAACGAGAAGGGGACGTTGGAGCTCGAGCAAACGGATTTCTTGCTCGGTCTCTTCGATCATCAAATCCGTGCGGGCTTTTTCGGCAACCGCGCGGCTGAGGGCATCTTCGTAGAGGCCCCGATTTTCCGGCAATGTCTTTTGGTTTTCTTGCTTGATTTCAGTGATCCGCGCCGTGATCTGTTCCAGCCGCCGCGCCACCACCCGCTCTTCGTCTTGGAGGAAGTCCGCCTGCCCAGCGGCAATATCCGTCCGCATCTCGACGTTACGATTTTGGAAGTCTGTGAGGATGCGATTTGCGATGCGTTGCGCCATCGCTGGATCTTCGTGGCGCACGCTGAAATCCACAATGATCGCACTGGGGGCGTTAAACCCCCCGGCCGATTGGATGCGCTGGATGCCGATCGAAAGGTTGCGGCGGAGGCGTTCAGCCCGCTGCGAAAACGATCGCATGTTCTCATCATCATAAAGACCCATGTCGCGGACGAGATCGGTGAGATTGTCCCGCGCCCGGACACGCGCTGAGAGCTCTTCTACGCGTTGAAGCGCATCTGAAGAGACCGGCGAGCGAACATATTCATTTCGGATTTGTTGATCGACAACGATCAGCTTCGCTTCACTTTGATAAAGCGGCGGCAGCATGGCGATCACCCGGAGCGCAATGAGCGAGAGCAGGAGGAAAGGGATCAACGCCCAGAACAGACGGCGTTTGACGATTCCAACAACTTCCTGAGGGCCAAAATTTAGCCGCATCTCGCTTCTCCATTCCCGCCATCGATTGGCGCAAGAGCCGTGCCTTGATCTTGCATTGCAAAAACCGATACCGGCTTATCAACCGGTTAGCCTTACAAGGCTTAACTTTTCCTAGTTATTAGCGCTACGGCCCTCTCTAGGATCAACTATAAGGTCGGATCGATATAAATGGCGGAAATTCATCCAACCGAGATCGAGAATGTCTTGGTGATCAAGCCAAAGCGTTTCGGCGACGCGCGCGGATTCTTTTCAGAAACCTATCGCGCTGACTGGGACATCGCGGCGCCCGGCCTGCCATTCGTTCAAGACAATCATGCCTTCTCGGCGACACCCAACACCATTCGCGGCCTTCACTTCCAATTCGGCCCCTCAACCCAAGCCAAATTGCTGCGGTGTATCGCGGGGGCAATTCTAGACGTGGCCGTCGACATTCGGCGCGGCTCACCAACATTCGGCAAATGCGTGGCGGTGGAGCTAAGCGCCGAAAACAACATTCAGCTCTTGGTGCCGCACGGTTTTGCCCACGCCTATCAAACGCTGCTGCCCGATACGCATGTGCTTTATAAGGTCGATCGCTATTATGATCCTAAGCGAGAGGGCGCTGTCAGGTGGAACGACCCCGAAGTCGCCGTGCCGTGGCGTGAGCTTTCCTCGCCGCCAGTTTTGTCGGGGAAAGATGAGGCGGCGCCGCTGCTATCGGGTGCTGAGAGTCCCTTTGTTTACGACACCGCTGCACCTTACAATTGTCGTGCTGAGGACCCTGCCGCCTCGTAACGCACATTGTCTTTGAAGGGTTTTGATCGTGAGATATCTCGTCACCGGCGGCGCCGGGTTTATTGGCTCTGCCGTCGTCCGTCGCCTGATCAATGAAACGGATCACGAGGTCCTCAATCTCGACAAGCTGACCTATGCGGGGAATCTCGCCTCATTGGCCGAGGTGAGCGAGAACCCGCGCTATCGGTTCGTGCGCGGTGATATCTGCGACGCGGCAACGATCACGGATCTTCTCCAGACCTACAAGCCACATCGCCTCTTGCACTTCGCCGCCGAGAGCCACGTCGACCGGTCGATCGACGGGCCCGCTGACTTCATTCAGACGAACGTGGTTGGCACTTACACCCTGCTGGAAGCTGCTCGTGCTTTCTTCCGCGAAGAGGGAGAGGGCCTGGGCTTTATGTTCCAGCATATCTCGACCGATGAGGTGTTCGGCACGCTTGGGGCCGAGGGATACTTCACCGAAGAGACGCCCTATGCACCGAACTCGCCGTATTCGGCTTCGAAGGCGTCGTCAGACCATTTGGTTCGCGCTTGGGGAGAAACTTTCGACCTCCCCGTCATTACCACCAATTGCTCGAACAATTACGGGCCCTATCAATTTCCCGAAAAGCTCATGCCCCTGATGATCTTGAATGCACTCGAGGGCAAGCCGCTCCCCGTCTATGGCGAGGGGACCAATGTGCGCGATTGGCTCTACGTGGAAGATCATGCGGAAGCCTTGATCCTGGTCTCTGAAAAGGGCGCAAACAAAGCGACCTATAACATTGGCGGCAATGCGGAGCGTCGGAATATCGATGTCGTCAAGGCGATTTGTGCCGCCGTTGATGCAACTGGGCGCAGCAAAGTATCTCACACGGAAGATCTTATCACCTTCGTTGCAGACCGGCCCGGTCACGACGCGCGCTATGCGATCGACTGTAGCAAAATCAAATCAGAACTCGGATGGGAGCCGAGCGTGACCTTTGAAAAAGGTTTGGAGCAAACCGTGGCTTGGTACCTCGATCGGAACGACTGGTGGGAGCCGATCCGCGCCGGCACCTATCAGGGCCAACGCTTAGGCACGCTGTAAAATGTCAGCACCAGTCCTTATCTTCGGTGCAGGCGGCCAGGTTGGGCAGGCATTGCTCGCACACGCTGCGGCTGCAGGTTTTGAGGCGAAGGGCTTTTCTTCGCGTGAGGCTGACGTCACCGATCTCAACTGTCTGCGCGGCATCGCAAAATCCTATCCGGATGCAGCGGTCATCAATGCCGGTGCCTACACGGCTGTGGACAAAGCCGAGGAAGATCGTGAACGGGCGTTTGCGGTGAATGCAACGGGGCCAGCTTTCTTGGCGGCAGCCTTTGGCGATCGGCCCATCATTCACTACTCGACGGATTATGTGTTTCCAGGGGACGGAAAAACACCGTATCAAGAGGATGACGAAACACGTCCGCTAGGGGTTTATGGGCTGTCTAAGCGCGTTGGCGAAATGGCGCTGCTAAACGCACCCCGAGCCAGCGTCATTCGCACCGCATGGGTTTATAGCGAGACCGGACATAACTTCCTGAAAACGATGGTGCGCGTGGGCCGCGAACGTGGGGCTTTGCGGGTGGTCGACGACCAACGCGGCACACCCACCCATGCCTCAGACATCGCCGCCGCAAGCTTTTCTTTGCTTGATGCGATGAGCCGCGATCCCGGCGCCGCAGGTATGTATCACTACACAGCGAGCGGCGAGACGACCTGGTTTGGATTTGCAAAAGCCATTTTTGCCGCGTTGGCCGAACAAACCGGCACCGACGTCACGGTTGAGCCGATCAACAGCGCGGAATATCCCACGCCTGCGGCGCGGCCAGCCTATTCGGTGCTCGATGGCCATAAAATCGAAAGCGTTTTGGGCCTAAAGCGACCTGCCTGGGAGTCGCGCGTGGCCGCCACTGTCGCGGCCGTTCTATAGTCTTGAGGAGACCATCATGAAGGGGATTATTTTGGCTGGCGGTAGCGGGACTCGCCTTTATCCGCTGACGATGGCCATCTCGAAGCAGCTCTTGCCGATCTATGACAAGCCGATGATTTATTATCCGTTGTCGGTGCTGATGTTGGCCGGCATTCGCGAGATTTTGATCATCACGTCCCCTGAAGAACGCGACCGCTTTGAAACGCTCCTGGGCGATGGCAGCCAATGGGGCCTCTCTCTTAGCTATATCGTGCAACCCTCCCCAGATGGGCTCGCTCAGGCATTTCTATTGGGCGAGGAATTTCTCGATGGTTCCCCCGCCGCCTTGGTGCTTGGCGACAACATCTTTTACGGCTCTGGCCTACAAGAGAAAGTGACCCGATCCGCTCAGCTTACGGATGGGGCGCGCGTTTTCGGGTACTACGTGCACGACCCAGAGCGCTACGGCGTTGTGTCTTTCGATAGCAGTGGTTTGGCGAAAACCATTGAAGAAAAGCCCGCAAAACCAAAATCGCACTGGGCGGTGACCGGGCTTTATTTCTACGACGCGACCGTGGTGGAGAAGGCCAAGCAGGTGAAACCCTCCCCGCGCGGAGAACTCGAGATCACCGATCTGAATATGATGTATCTCGAGGAGGGGTCGCTCGTAGTGGAGCGTCTTGGGCGTGGTTACGCTTGGCTTGATACGGGCACGCATGAATCCATGCTGCAAGCCTCGAACTACATCCAAACCGTACAAGAACGGCAAGGTTTGTTGGTTGCTTCGCCAGAAGAGATCGCTTTCCGCAAGGGCTTTATCGACCGCGATGCGTTGCGCACCGCAGCCGAGGCTTTCAAGAAAAGCGCTTACGGAAAGGCACTGATTGCTATCGCGAATGAGGAAGGCTGAGCGCGGCCTAGGCGCTCTTATCTGCCATCGCTTTGGTCAAGAACCCTGTGGTTTGCTCGGCGCCCATTTTCGGCACGGAGTACCCGGTTTCATCCTGTAGCGTCGCTGCCGCTGCCGCGAGCGCCTCGGGCGTGCGTTCTGTCACTGGTAGATAAACGCCCTCCGTTTGCAGAATTTTTGATACCGCATAGCCGCCGGCGCCAGCGCCCAGGATCATCCGTGTCGGCGCGTTCTCTGAGACCAAGTAGAGCAGCGCCGGCGCCACGCTCTCTGGGGTCAGTTTTTCGGCGGCGGCCTCTGGGATCCCAAGATCTTCGGTCATCCGGGTCAGGGCCGTCGGCGCGAGACAGTTGACGCGAATGTCGTTTTTCGCGCCTTCAATGACCAGCGTGTTCATCAGTCCGACCACGGCCATTTTCGCTGCGCCATAGTTCGATTGGCCAAAGTTTCCGTACAGTCCCGAGGAGGAAGTTGTGAAGACGATCCGCCCATAGTTCTGCTCTCGCATGATCGGCCAGGCGGCGTGCGTGACGAGAAAACTCCCGCGCAAGTGAACGGCGATCACGGAATCGAAATCTTCGACGGACATTTTTGAAAACGATTTATCGCGCAGGATTCCCGCATTGTTCACCACGATATCGAGGTGCCCATATTCGCCGACGATCGCCTTCACCATCGCCTGCACACCATCAGGATCGGTGACGTTTGTGCCGTCTGCCATGGCCTTGCCGCCCATGGCTTCGATCTCGGCGACCACGGCTTTGGCTGCATCGGACGAGGCGCCGCTGCCATCGCGCGCGCCGCCTAAGTCATTGACGATCACGGTGGCGCCGCGTTCGGCGAGGCTCAGCGCGTGGGCGCGCCCCAGGCCATTCCCCGCGCCAGTGACCAATGCGACCCGATCGTCGAAACGAATTGTCATGGATAGACCCTCCAAAAGCTCTTTCGCCGGATGAGGTAGACGCCCGTCTTGCAGAACGCCACAATCGCTTTCGCCCGGAGACTGCGCCTCGTATGAAAATCTTGTTTCTTCACAACAACTTCCCGGCGCAGTTCGGGCTTTTCGGGCAATATCTCGCCCGTGAGGGCTGGCACGTCACCTATATGACCCAGCGAAAGGGATCGAAGGCCGCGGGCATCGACGCCATTGTCTATCGTGATCGCGAACAGCCGTCAGAACATGCGGTGGGGCACCCCTTCCTGAAGGCCGCTGGCAAAGCAGTGGTGACGGGCACTTCGGCACTCGAGGTCGCCCTGCATCTTCGCCATACGCGCGATTATGTGCCGGACGTCGTCGTCTCGCATTCAGGTTGGGGGCCTGGCCTTTTCCTGCGCGACGTGTGGCCCGAGGCCAAGCATGTCAGCTATTTCGAATGGTATTATAAGGGGGAGGCGGACGATGTCGTCTTCCTCAGCGGCGCCGGCCGCCCGGCTATGGAAAAAGCGCGTGAGCGGATGCGGAATACGCCGATCTTGCATGATCTTGTCTCATGCGATCTCGGCATCGTGCCAACCCATTACCAAGCGCGACAGTTCCCTGAGATCTTCCGGTCAAAGATGGCGGTCATGCATGACGGCATCGATACAGCCACCTTCATCCCTGCTGAAGCACCCGACACGGTGGCGATCGCGGGTGAGACGTACACACCGCAAGATGAGATCGTCACCTATGTGGCGCGCGGCATGGAGCCTTATCGCGGCTTCCCTGAGTTCATGGAGGTGCTTTCGCTCGTTCAATCGCGTCGGCCCACTTTGCGGGCCATCGTCGTCGGTGAGGATCGCAGCGCCTATGGTCGCTCGCTCGCATCGGGGAACACATATAAGGAAGATGCGTTGGAAAGGTTGCCGCTGGATCGGAACCGTATCCATTTCACGGGTCTGCTGCCGCGCAATGAGTATCTCCGTGTCCTTCAGATTTCGAGCGTTCATTGCTATTTCACGGTGCCGTTTGTGCTTAGCTGGTCGGCAATGGAGGCGATGAGCGCGGGCTGCCTGATCCTTGGCTCCGACACAGATCCCCTGAAGGAAATCGCCACGCATCGAAAGAATGCATGGTTAACGGATTTTCGGGACATCCAACGAACGGCTGACGAACTGGAGTATCTTTTGGCAACGCGGCGCGAACATGCAGGCCTTCGTGAGGCGGCACGCCGCACGATTGTCGAGCGATTTGCGGCGAAGGATCTGTTCCCCGCGAAGAAGACGCTGCTCTCGACTTTGGTGAATGAAGGCGCCATCGCCTGTGGCTGCTAGCGCTGCGTGATTGGCCAAGTGGCCCCTTGAGGATAGGTGGCGCTACGTCTTTGAAGGGCGAGGCAGACTCGATGGGACGGAGGCTTGTGCAATGCGGTTTTGGGTTCTCACAGCTATGGGCATCCTCTTGGCCTCATGTGCGTCAGGCCCCGGGGATAATGCTGGAGCCGAACGCTTGGCGGCGAAACGGGCCCTTCGCGATCTTGGAGTCGCAACCGCGCCGTTGGATGACGCAGTGAGTGAGGCGCTCTGCGGTACGGCCGACTGCACATTACTCATCGAGGAATTGGAAACCGGTGCCCCAGCGCCCGCCCGAGCGATCCCCCGCATTCAGCTTGACCGGATCCGTGTGCGCGCACGACAAGAATAGGACGTCAGAAAGAGGAAGGGCCGCTCCTTGAGGAGCGGCCCCGCCAGACCCGCCATCGGTCGGGCCCAATCGTTTAGGGGTCTCGGTCGCCCGAGACAAAGGAGATTGGGGCGTGACCCCGATCAGGTCAGAGGCTGCTCTGCCCCTCCATGATCACACGATCCCCTTCCCGACGGCGAAAGATCTGACTCGACATCGGATCACCTCCTTTCTTTTGCTTCGACTGAGGACAAGATGGCCGCTTAGGCCCAGCCGTGCAAGATGTGCGGTTCTGCCGCGGCGTTACGAATTGCCCACGCCGCAAACCGGACAATTGGGGTCGCGCGGCAAGGTCACGCGGCGCATCGTTGTGCTCGCGCCATCATAGATGATCAGCTGTCCGCTGAGGGTTGGGTGCACGCCGCAGATCCACTTGATCGCCTCTTGCGCGGCAACAGCGCCGATAATCCCCGGCACGGCGCCCAACACCCCCTCGCGTTCGCAGGCGGCCTCGTCATCCATCGGCGCTTCGGGCACGAGACAAGCATAGCAAGGGCTTTCGGCATCCCGTGGATCGAACAACGCCACTTGCCCATCGAACCGACCGATCGCGGCGGAAATCCAGGGCGTATGCGTCTGTCGCGCCGCCGCGTTGACGACGTAACGTGGGGCAAAACGGTCGAGCCCCTCAATCGCCAGATCATAGCTGCCGATCAGCTCTTCTGCATTGGCGTCGGTGAGGTATTCAGGGTGCGCTTTGATTGTGCAGTGCGGATTTTGCTGTCTCAGCTGATCGGAAGCGCAATCGACTTTCGGTCGCCCGATATCTTTGTCCGTATAGAGTGTTTGCCGCTGAAGGTTTGAGACCTCAACCACATCCCCATCGCAAATGCCGATGGTGCCGACGCCAGCCGCTGTCAGATAGCTGAGGATGGGACACCCCAACCCCCCGGCGCCGATGACGAGAACACGCGCAGCTTTTAGCGCCTGTTGCCCTTGGCCGCCGATTTCCGGCAACAGCAAATGGCGGCGGTACCGCGCCTTTTCCTCAGGTGAGAGCGTCATCGCCCTGTTGAGCCGAACCCACCCTCGCCGCGCACGGTCGTGGGCAGCTCTTCGGCAAGAGTGAACGCCGCCTGTACAACCGGGGCGACAATGATTTGGGCGATGCGTTCGCCCCGCTCGACCGTGAACGGTTCCGTCCCATGGTTGATGAGGATGACTTTCACTTCGCCGCGATAGTCCCAATCGACCGTGCCCGGTGTATTCAGGCAGGTGACGCCAAATTTCGCGGCGAGGCCAGAGCGGGGCCGAACCTGCACTTCATAGCCTTCGGGAATGGCCATGGTCAGCCCGGTGGGGATCATGGCCGATTGCCCCGGCGAGAGGGTGACGGGCGCATCGATTGGAACCGCCGCGCGAATGTCTGCACCTGCGGCGCCCTCGGTCTGATAGCTGGGCAGCGGTAATCCTTCCGCATGCGGCAGAGGGACAATGGCGATTTGCGGCGGCATTACGCGTTCTCCTTCAAGACCTCGCCCGCGAGATAGAGCGAGCCACAGATCAGAATACGCGGCATCCCTTCGCCTGATCGCCCCGTCTCGAGCAAGGCCTGAGAGATCGCTTCGGCCAGGCTTGGCTGCGCTTCGGCGGGTAGCCCCGCGTTTTGCGCCGTGATCGCCAAGTCTGCGGCCGGAATGGTGTTTGGCGTGGGCGCATCAACCGTGAAAACGGTTGAGACAAGGTCGGCGAAGGGTTCGAAAAAGCCGCCCGCATCCTTCGTGTTCAGCATGCCGGAGATCAGAATGACCGGTTTTGGCGCCCGCTCATCGAGATCGGCGAGGGTGCGGGCGAGGGCGCGTGCTGCATGCGGATTATGTCCCCCATCAAGCCATAACTCTGCCGGCTCCCCCGCATGGCGCGAGGCGAGCTCGACGAGGGGCCCTTCGGTCAGGCGCTGCATTCGCGCGGGCCAGAAGGCATTTTCGATCCCGGCGGAAAGATGCTTTTGGTCCGGCGCCAGACCTGATGCCACCAGCGTGGCAACGGCTGTGGCGGCATTGTCGATCTGATGGTTGCCGACCAATCGCGGCAGGCTGAGGTCGAAGAGACCGTTCTCGTCTTCGTAAACCAGGCGGCCATTTTCCTGCCGAGCGGTCCAGTCTTCGCCATAGATAAACGGCTTTGCCCCCACCGCCAGAGCGCGAGAGCGCAACACCTCCATCGCTTCGCCGCGCTGGGCGCCGGTCACGAAGGCTGCGTTCGGCTTTAAGATGCCCGCTTTTTCGCCAGCGATTTGCTCGAGCGTGTCGCCCAGGAATTTCTGGTGATCGAGGCCAATCGGCGTGATGAGGCAGGCGCGAGGGCGATCCACAACATTGGTAGAATCAAGCCGTCCGCCAAGGCCGGTTTCGAGGATCACGACGTCACCCGGCGCCTCGGCGAAGGCCAGAAATGCAGCCGCAGTGACCGCCTCAAAATAGCTGAGGGGAAGGTCACCGGCGGCGGCCTCGCATCGTCCCAGCACATCGGCCAACCGGTCATCGCTGATCTCTTCACCGGCCAGCACGATGCGTTCGTTGAACCGCACCAGGTGAGGCGAGGTGAAGGTGTGCACTTTCAGCCCCGCAGCGCTCAGCATGGCGCGGAGATACGCGACCGAAGAGCCTTTGCCGTTGGTGCCGGCAATATGGATGACGGGGGGAAGCTTGTGATGGGGATTGCCCAGCCGTTCGAGCGCCTGGGTGATACGGTCGAGCCCCAGAATGATTTCCTGGAGGCTTCGTGCCGCAAACCCATCCAGGATCTCTTGGATCCGGCTTTGGGCCGCGGTTTGTGGGATCATTTCACTCCGCCGCCTTTGCCGGGGTCTCCGCCTCGGATTTGTCAGACGATGCGCTGTCATTCGCCGGCTTCACGGGGACGACTTCACCCTTCTTGCTCGTCGCAACGACGGAGGCGGGTGCGAAGCTGGTCAGGGTGTGAAGCAACGAGGTGAGAATCTCGCGCATCTCATGGCGGTGGACCACTTGGTCGACCATGCCCTTCTCAAGAAGGTATTCCGCGCGCTGAAAACCTTCGGGGAGTTTTTCCCGAATGGTTTGCTCGATGACGCGGGGACCGGCAAAGGCGATTAGGGCCTTGGGCTCAGCCAGATGCACATCGCCCAGCATAGCGTAGGACGCTGTCACCCCGCCCGTGGTCGGGTTCGTCAGCACAACGATATAAGGCAAGCCCGCATCGCGCAGCATTTGCACGGCGATTGTCGTTCGCGGCATTTGCATCAGCGACAGGATGCCTTCCTGCATCCGCGCGCCGCCCGAAGCGGAGAAAACCACCAGCGGGGCATGCGCCGTGAGAGCTGCCTCCGCCGCGGCGACCAGGCCTTCGCCCAGGGCCATGCCCATTGAGCCGCCCATAAAATCAAAGTTCTGGACCGCCGCCACCATGGGCATGCCGCCCAGGCGCCCGCGGCCGATGACCAGCGCGTCGGTCTCGCCGGTCTTTTTGCGGCTGTCGCGCAAACGGTCGGTGTATTTCCGCTGGTCTTTGAATTTCAGCGGGTCTTCATGGATTTCGGGGAGCGCAATTTTCTCCCATGACCCATCATCGAACAGATGCGCCAATCGATCCTGCGGATTGATGCGCATGTGATGATCGCAGTGCGGGCACACATATTGGGCCAATTCCAAATCCCGCGCGAAGATCATCTCTTCGCATGAGGGACATTTGGTCCACAGCGTATCGCCACCCTCGTCACGCTGGCGAAACATCTTCTTGATGCCGGGCGGGGTGAAATCTGAAAGCCAATTCATGGGTTTACACTACCCTTTAAATCTTGCGTTCTTGATAGCCGCCGAAAGACTCTGCGCCAATGATAAGGTTTTCGCAACTGCATCATTTTTGGCATCGCCTAAGTGATCGGCAAGCGTTTGTACCAGTGCGGAACCAACAACCACCGCATCGGCCACTCTTGCAATTTCCGCCGCTTTTTCCGGCGTTTTGATTCCGAAACCAACAGCACAGGGCAGACCGCTCGCCGCCTTGACCCGCGCAACCGCCGTATCGATGGCGCCGCCTTCTCCCACTTTCGCGCCGGTGATCCCTGCAACGGAAACATAGTAGACGAAACCTGACGTATTCTTGACGACGGCGGGAAGGCGCTTGTCATCGGTTGTTGGGGTGGCAAGCCGGATAAAATCGAGCCCTTTTTCTCGGGCTGGCAGGCATAGCTCCGCGTCCTCTTCAGGCGGCAAATCGACCACGATCAGCCCATCGACGCCGGCCGCCTTCGCGTCTTCGAGGAAGGCGGGCACAGGGTAAACATAGATCGGGTTGTAATACCCCATGAGGACAATAGGGGTTTCTTGGTCCTCCGCGCGGAAGGCCCGCACCATTTCAAGCGTCTTCCGCATGCTTTGCCCGGCCGCCAAAGCGCGCAGGCCAGCGGCTTGGATGGCCGGCCCATCGGCCATGGGGTCGGTGAAGGGAACGCCGATTTCAATGATATCGGCGCCTGCGGCGGGCAGGCCTTTGAGGAGGCGCAGCGACGTTTCTGTGTCTGGATCACCCCCCATGATGAAGGGGATGAAGCCAGCGCGGCCTTCGGCGGCCAGTTGAGCGAAACGTGCGGTGAGGCGAGACATCGGCATCCGTTGCCGTGTCTGCCAGCCAAATTCAAGCGATCCTTTGCGGCGCTTTGGTCTTAACGTTCGCCAGGCAGGTTGGTCATGTCGTTCGGCGCAGCGTTCACCTCTACCGGGGCGGCCAGCAGGTTGCTCACCAATTCACCGAATTCGTGATCGCGCGAGGTTGCGTCTCCCGGCGCGCCGATCTCGGGGATCAGTGGGGTGAAGGAGACGCGTTGCGCTTGTGCGCTTGCCTTAAACTCAAACCATTGTTCGATCATGCCGAACATCACGGCGGTGTTCACCAGGAACGAGCCCCGCGTGATGCCATAGTCGGCGATCAGATAGCGATCGAGCAGCACCTGTGTGCCGACGACCGTGGCCCGCGCGGGCTTTGAATTTTGATTGAACGAATTGATGGTCGTCATGGACGCAGAGTCGTTCAGCGGCGCGAGCATCCATAACCCGGCACAGTTTCCGTCTGCGCGACAGGCCCGCGCGCTCATATACATGACGAAGTCATTATAGGTGACGCGCAGCATCTGTTCGCCCTGAATGACTTGGACCTGGGCGCCAAAGCCAGCTTCCTGAAGCACGGGCTGAATATTGCTGAGTGCCAAATTCGGCACCACGCCCGTTGGATTGGCCACAATGTCTTGCGCCTGAGCGGCGCTAACGGCGGCAAATGCCCCGGCGATGAAACTGATGATCTTGCGCATAACCCCTCCCGCCCCTGTGGCGATGCGTTAAGGCTAAGCAACCGCGGCAATCAGTGCAAATGGAAATCCGCCTTGGGCTGCGGCGCTGGCTCAGCTGATATCCATGCCAAGGTGACCGGCCACGGCGAAGATGTCTTTATCTCCGCGCCCGCACATATTCACCAGCAGCACTTGGTCAGCGGCCATTTCGGCGGCGCGATCGACAGCGCGGGCCAAAGCGTGCGCGGGCTCGAGCGCGGGGATGATCCCTTCGAGCCGGGTGAGCAGCTGGAACATCTCCAACGCTTCTTTGTCCGTGGCCGACACATATTTCACGCGGCCAGTCTCATGCAGCCAAGCGTGCTCTGGCCCAATACCTGGATAATCGAGCCCTGCCGAAATCGAATGGGCGTCCGTGATCTGACCATCCTCGTTCTGCAGAAGATAAGTTCGGTTGCCGTGAAGCACGCCCGGCTGGCCCCCAGTGAGGGACGCCGCATGCTCACCCGTATCGATGCCGTGGCCTGCGGCTTCCACCCCGACGATCTCGACATCGCCATCGTCGAGGAAGGGATGAAAGAGGCCGATGGCATTCGAGCCCCCGCCAATGCAGGCCATGATGGTGTTTGGCAGCTTTCCTTCGGCTTCCAACATTTGCGCCCGCGCCTCTGTGCCGATCACGGATTGAAAATCGCGTACCATCGCGGGGTAGGGGTGAGGGCCCGCCGCCGTGCCGATGATATAGAACGTGTCCGACACATTGGTGACCCAGTCACGCAGGGCCTCGTTCATGGCATCTTTGAGCGTGCCCGTGCCGGAGGTGACGGGCACGATCTCGGCGCCAAGAAGCTTCATACGGAAAACATTGGGCTTTTGACGCTCAACGTCGGTTGCGCCCATATACACAGTGCACGGTAGGCCAAACAGCGCGCAGACGGTGGCGGTGGCGACGCCGTGCTGTCCTGCGCCGGTTTCGGCAATGATGCGCGTCTTGCCCATCC
>CAYFHK010000013.1:0-37057 GCA_964342585.1 uncultured Caulobacterales bacterium
TTACCCCATCGACATTGGACTGATCAGGGCGCGTGAGATCGCCGCCCAATTGCAGATTATAAGGCGGGTCCGCGAACACCAGATCGACACAGCCCGATGGCAGGCTCGCCATCTGTTCAATGCAGTCACCGATGAGGATTTTGTCCTGATAAGGAGGGGTGGGCATCGCGAGGGTCCGGACAGCTTTCGCTGCCGAATAGACTCCGAGGATGGATAACAGGCCGTTAAAGCGCTCTCAACGCAAACTTAATGGCTCTTAAGAGGGTCTTAAACGGCGGCGATCTTCGGTTGAGGATCGCCATCACCCATCAGACTCGCAGCGGGATCGTCGGTGCCCAGAATTTTCTTGATTGGCGCGAAGGAGCGCCGATGATGCGCACACACCCCAACACGGGCAAGGCCATCGGCGTGCGCACCTGCGCCATAGCCCTTATTGCTGTCCCAGGCATAGGCGGTGAAGCTTGGCGCCAGGCTGCGCATCAATCGGTCCCGCGAGACCTTGGCAATGATCGAGGCGGCAGCAACGGAAAGAGATTTGCTGTCGCCTTTGATGACCGTGACCGTCTGGCAACCGGGGAGAATGGGCGCATACTTGCCGTCGATGATGGCGCCTGCGGGACGGATCGGCAGATTGGCGACCGCGCGCTGCATGGCCAGATAGGTGGCCTTGCCCACGCCGATCCGATCGATTTCTTCGACGCTAGCAACGCCGACCCCGATTCGGGCACAGTGCCAAAGCGCATCGGCCAGCGCCTCTCGGCGTGCTTCAGTGAGGGTCTTTGAATCGCGCAAGCCGGCGGGGGTGCAATTGGGGTTTAAGATCACGGCGCCCGCCATGACGGGACCGGCCCACGCGCCGCGACCCGCTTCGTCCACCCCGGCCACCGGGCCGCGTAGGCCGGCGCCAAAGCGATCTTCGATTTCGAAGGTGGGCACGGGAATGGGCATCGGGATATCTTAACCGAATTGGCCCGTCATCGGCATCTCCCTGTGGAAAACTATTTTGGGGTTTCTGCCACCCGCCTAGCCAAACAGGTCGCGTTGCGGATCAGGCGTCTTTGGCACGGCGAAGAGGTCCGTCCGAAGTGGCGGCATCTCGTCAAACCCAAGCCGTCGATAGGCCGCCCCAAAGCGTTGATGCAGCAGCAAAGAGAAGGTGCCGCGCGGCTCAAGCGCACGCGACCACTGCGCATCATAGATCCGCCCGCCATTCATTTCGCGAAGGTGCCGCAGAACCCGGCCGGCATGATTGGGCGCAAAGGTTTCAAGCCATTCTTCGAACAGCGGCCCCACTTCCTGGGGCAGGCGCAAAATCGTGAAGGCAGCGTAGGTCGCGCCTGCTTCCTTGGCTCGCGTCATCAGCGGTTCGAGCTCGTGATCCGACAAGCCCGGGATCATTGGTCCGTGCACAACGCCGGTGGGGATACCCGCGGCCGCTAAGCCTTCAAGGGCGGCAAAGCGCTTATCCGGCCGCGGCGCGCGCGGCTCCATCGCCCTTGCGAGTTTGCCGTCCTGGGTCGTGATCGAGAGCATGGCGCGCGCCAGGCCCATTTCCGCCATAGGTGCAAGGATATCGAGATCGCGAAGGATCAAGTCCGATTTCGTCAGGATCGAGACCGGGTGTTGAAATGCCGCGAGCACCTCCAGCACGCTGCGCATGATCCGTAGGCGTTTTTCAATCGGTTGGTAGGGATCGGTGTTGGTGCCAATCGCGATCGGTGCCACCTGATATTTCTTGGCGGAAAGCTCCTTGCGCAGCAGCGTTGCGGCGTTTGGCTTGGCAAAGAGCTTGGTCTCGAAATCGAGCCCTGGCGATAGGCCCAAATAGGCGTGGGTCGGCCGCGCGAAGCAATAGATACAGCCATGCTCACACCCCCGATATGGGTTGATCGAGCGGTCGAACCCCACATAGGGGCTGTCATTATACGTGATAATGCGCCGCGCCACTTCCCGCTGCACATCGGTCTTGTGCTCTGGCGGCGGCTCATCGCTCCAGCCATCGTCCATCCGCTCCCGCGCCTCCGCCTCATACCGTCCAGAAGCGTTTGACCGCGCGCCGCGCCCCCGTCCTGTGGACGGTTGGGGCGGGCGGAAGGAGGGGGGCGCAGCGCGGGCCATTGCGTCATGCTGCCCCCGCAAATAGAACAAAGCAAGAACAATTTTTCTATTGAATGGTGCGCTGCGTGTGTAGCTTTCGCGTGTCAAATGGCGAACAGTGCCTCATGATCAGTGTCATCATCCCCACCCTCAATGCTGCGGACAGCCTGCCGCGCACGCTGGTGTCACTGCTGGTCGCCAATCAGGCAGGCGTCATCCGCGAGGTCATTGTCAGCGATGGCGGCTCGGCCGATTCCACATGCGTAATTGCGGAGGAAGCCGGCGCGCGCGTGATCCGGGGGCAGAAGGGTCGGGGCCTGCAGCTCCAGCGTGGGGCCGCGGCAGCGCGGGGGGAATGGCTGCTTTTCCTTCACGCAGATACCGCCTTGTCCATGGATTGGCACAAAGAGGCCGAGCGATTTATCGAGCGGGCGTATGATCGGCGTGCGGCGGTTTTCTCGCTTCGGTTCAACGCCAAAGGGATCCGTCCTTGGTTGGTGGCGCTCGGCGCCAATCTGCGCGCCCATATCCTGCGGCTGCCTTATGGCGATCAAGGATTGTTGATCTCGCGGCGTCACTATGATCGGCTTCGTGGGTATAAGAATTACCCGCTTTTTGAAGATGTGGATCTGGTGCGCCGCATTGTACAGCTGGGTGGTCGTGGCGCCTTGGCGGTGTTGCCGGCATTGGCGGTCACCTCCGCGGCGCGTTATCAGTCGGACGGGTATTTTGACCGGGTCTGGCGCAATGCGCGGTGCTTGCGACTTTATTTTTCAGGCGTGAGACCAGAAGAGATTTTGGAGATCTATCATGGACGGCCTTCATCGCCCGCATCTGGTCTTGATGGCGAAGCCGCCCCGCGCCGGGCAAGTGAAGACCCGCCTCTCGGCTGATATCGGTGCCGCATCGGCGGTGCAGTTCTATCGGAGCGCCGTGACGCGTTTGCTTCGCCGCCTCGGCGATGATCCTCGCTGGCGAACGGTGCTGGCGGTGAATGCATCGCCCACAGAGCGTTTTGCGGCGTGGCCCTCGAAGCTGCCGCGCATGGCGCAAGGACAGGGATCGCTGGGGGATCGGCTGAACCATGTGCTCCGCGCTTTGCCGCCTGGCCCCGCGGTGATCATTGGGACTGACACGCCCCATTTAGAGCCCGCCGACATTGCCCAGGCATTCCACACGCTGGCACAGCATGACGCGGTCTTCGGTCCAGCCGAAGATGGCGGCTATTGGCTCATCGGAATGCGGCGTCTGCGCGACGCGCCGAGCTTATTCGAAGGCGTACGCTGGTCCACCGCCCAAGCGCTGGCTGACACGCTAGCCAGCTTGCCGCCCCACTTTACTCGGGCGATGCTTCATCAGAAGACGGATGTTGATACCGGCGCGGAATTGCGCGCGCTTGTGGCGCGGTGGGGAGACCTCCGGTTCGGGCCGTGGCGACCGACCGCGGCCGCCCCAGCAATCGATGAGAGATCATAAAGGCGATCACACCGGTGAGGGCGTAGGATATAGGTGACGCCAAAAAGACCGCCCAAACGAGGGCCTCGCCCGAAAAAAGAAAGCTCGCCAAGCCCGCAAGTCCCGCAAAGAGCAAGAGGTATCGCAGGCCTGAAAACGCCATGGCGACGGAAGGGTAGCCCAGCGGGCTCATCATCCCGATGCTGATGATCATCAACCCGGCACCCCACAGGCCAAGCCCCATTAGCCCCATGAACCGATCGCTGAACCCGCCGATGATCACGTCATCCGTGAAGAGCATCGCCAAATCGCCGCCAAAGGTGATCAAGAGCAGGGCGCCGACCCCGCCCCATAGGAAGCAGAATTTCAGCGCCGTCCCTTCCGCGGCGCGCAGGCGGCCGGATTGATCTGCGCCGACATTTTGCCCGATGAAGGGGCCGATACCCGTCTGCAGCGCGTAAAATGGCACCAGCATCAACGCCTCGATCCGGGCGCCCACAGCATAGCCGGCCACGGCATCGGGGCCATAGCCTGACAGGATGCGCGTGACGATCGCCCAGGAAAGAGGCGCAACAAGACGCCCGCCAAAGGCCGGTCCGGCATATTGTAAGACCTCCATCAGCGAAGGCCCAAACCGTGACATCAATCCCGGATGGATCGCGATCAGCCGATGGCGGAGCAAATAGGTAAAGCTCAACAGCGCAATAAACGATCGCGCCCCCACGGTGGCGACGGCGGCGCCTGCCATCCCCATCTCTGGCGCGCCTGCAAGGCCGAAGACCAGAAAGGGGGAGACCACCGCGTTGATGATGGCCGCGATGACCATAAGCGCCGAGGGGACCTTGGCTTCGCCTGCCGCCCTGATGATGCCGTGCATCACAATGGGCATCACCAAGACAGGTAAGCCCAATAGCCAGACATCCATATACTGATGAACCTCGTCCATCAGCTCCGGCGGCGTTTTCAGGACGGCAAAGATCGCATCGCCATAGATCAACATCACAGCCGTGAGGACCAGCGCGCTGAGGGCCACGATGATGACGGTGATCGCCGCAAGCTCGCGGGCCTCTTCGTCGCGTCCGGCCCCAAGCGCGCGTGAGACGAGCGAGACCGCGCCGGTGCTCACGCCAATGGCGACGGCGGAGAGGCTGAAAATCACAGGGAAGCAATAGCCCATGGCGGCCAGGGGCGCGGCGCCGAGTTGGCCAATATAGAGCGTGTCGACGACGTTGAACGCAATGACGGAGAAAAGGCCGATGCTCATCGGCCAGGACAGCGAGAAGAGGACGGGCCCCACATCCCCGTTCAAAATGCGCGCGCGACGCGCGTCCATGGTTGGCGTCGTCGTCGACATTCAACCCTACCTTTCGGCTTACTCGCCGCTATCTTTTCGTTATCGCCAAGGTTCCACTGGCGCGTTGAAAGGCGGTCTAGGCTAACGGACTGCCTGCGGCTAAGGGGAAATAAGCGTGAGAGGCGTCATAACCATGCGACATCTGAAATCGCTCGCTTTTCTCATGGCAGCTGCCGTGATGAGCGCGTCTTGCTCGACCATCTACTACGACACGCTCGAAAACTTCGGCATCGAGAAACGAGACGTTCTGGCGGATCGCGTCGAAGACGGTCAGCGCGCGCAAACTCAAGCACAAGAGACATTTGTGGATGCGCTGGAGCGGTATCGTTCCGTCGTTGCCGTCGATGGCGGCGATCTTGAGCGTACCTATGACAAGCTCTCAGCGAGCTATGACCGTATGTCCTCCGAAGCGGATCGCGTTCGTGGACGGATCGACGAAATCGAGGATGTGGCGTCGGCTCTTTTCCGTGAATGGGAACGGGAGCTTGATGCGTATACCGACGCGTCTCTTCGTCGACGCAGCGCCGCCCAGCTGAACGACACAAAAGCCCGCTACGGCCAACTCATCTCGGCGATGAACCGCGCAGCGGGGCAGATGGATCCGGTTTTGGCGATTTTCAGCGATCAGGTGCTTTTTCTGAAACACAACCTCAACGCCCGGGCCATCGCGTCACTTGATGATGAAACGGTCGAGGTCGAGCGCCGTGTCGATGCCCTGATCCGCGAGATGGACGCAGCGATCCGCGAAGCGAATGCCTTCATCGCTCATCTCGACGGGTAACAAAGAGTTACGCCGGCAGCGTGTGTTGCGCGATATGGGTCGCGAAATACGCGACTTCTTCAGCTTTCAAACGGCCATCTGCATTGCGATCGGCCTGATGAAACAGCGCCGACCGCGCTTGCTCCCATTCAACGGGGCTCAGCTGACCATCATCACCCGCGAAATGGTGGAACTCCGCGCGCGCAATCGCGTCGATGCGGAGCCGATCTCGAGCGGACAAAATAGACTCGACGTCTTGTGGCACGGCAATCTGCACGGCGGGGCTGGCATCGATGGTCACGAGCCGTTGCTCCCGCGCAATTTTGGCGAAAACAATGGCCTGTGCGGCATATTCCTGCGCATCAAGCGTGCCGCTGCGATCAACATCGATTTTGTTGAAAGTGAGGGCAGCGTCAGCGGCAATGTGTTCTGCCGTGAGGGTGGGCACCAACGCTGTGTCCTCTGCACGCGGGGTTGCAGAGAAGGCGGCAGCGCCCATCGCGAAGGCTGCGGCCAGGCCGCTGATTTTTAAAGCCGTTTTCATGATCAAATCCTCTGACCTACCTACGCGCATCCCCCAGAAAGGGTTCCGCAAGGGGCCGCATCAGGTTTGATCGTTAGGGCAGAAGCGGGGGCGCGGCTGTGATGTGAGGCACAGATCCGGTTCAGAATGCGTCGCCCAATAGGTGGGCAGGCCCAGCTTTTCGATCAGCGCCGCATAGCGGGGGCTGTCGCGCAAATGCGCTGCGGAGGGGACGAACAGCGCTTGATACTGGTCGAGCGTATCGGCCTCAACGGCTCTTTCTGCGGCGTTCAGCGCTGCATCGTCGGCATGCAATCGTGAGAAGGCCTCGAACTGCCAATAAAAGGGAAAGTCGGTGACGCTCGCCAGCTGGCTGAACATCGCGGCCACGGCGGCCGTCCCCGCCTCATCATTTGATTGCAACGCGCCGAGAAAGGCTTGGTGCAGCGGCACGGCGGTATCATCACCGGGCATTTCGGCGAGCAACTGATGGGCTGCCTCGAAATCCGCTTCGTCCATGGCGATGGAATAGAGCCCCTCCCACACATAGCCGACCTTGAGGCCCATTTCGTTCCACGCTTGACCGAAGGCTTCCTTCGCGGCCTCGCGGTCGCCCGCGAAGTAACGCGACCAGCCGACCCCCGCGCTGGTATAGGGCGAGAGCGGATCGATCATGTGCGCCTTTTCAAAATAGGGCACCGCATCACTCATGCGGCCAACGCTGAGCAGAAACTCCCCATACCAATAAACGGCATTGACGTTGTTCGGCTCATAGGAGAGTGCTTGTTTGAAAGCCTTTTCACTCTCGGCCCATTCGCCTGCGCGTCGATGTTGCGCCCCTAAAACGGCGAGCGCTTCTGCGGCATAAGGATCGATTTGAAGAGCTCGTTCCGCGGCCGCCACCACGCGGTACTTGATCTCTTCATTGGGGGTGTCGCTATAGCCGGGCAAAACGTGAAGCGCGGAAGCCAAAGCCGACCATCCATCGGCAAAGCCAGGTTCACGCTGAACAACCGTCTCGAATTGGGCGACCGCCTGGGGGATTGCCGCGCCGCGTTGGGACAGCAAATTCCGCCCACGAAGATAAAGCTCGTAGGTCTCCGGGGCGATATTGATGCCCGGTTCTTGGCCTCGCACGGTGAGTTCCGCGCGGAGTGCCGAGGCCACATCGCGCGCGATATCTTCTTGAATGACGAAGACATTGCGCAACTGCCGATCATAGCTCTGCGACCACAGATTGATGTTCTTCGCCACATCCACGAGCTGCACAGAAACGCGCACGCGGTTGCCGTCGCGACGCACGCTGCCCTCAAGAAGGTGTGAGGCGTTGAGCCGCCGCCCAATCACATCCGCTGACTGATCGCTATCGCGAAACTGGAAGGACGATGTGCGACCGATCACGCTCACATCCTCCAGGCGGACAAGGGCCGAGAGGATTTCCTCGGTGACGCCATCGGAGAAGTACTGATTTTCCGGATCTTGACTTAAATTGGCCAGCGGTAAGACCGCGATGGTGCGCTCCATCCTCGGCGCTGGCGCCTGGCCATTGCCAAGAAAGAAGGCGCCGATCGCGACCACTGCCACGATGGCGAGTCCCGCTGCAATCAGGGGCCACCGCCGTTGGCGCAGCCTCGCCCGCGGTGAAATGCCAAGGGGGCGCCGCGCCTTTCCAGACTTTGTGGGTGTGGGCTCGGTACTAATGGCGCGGAAGACCCCCACGGGCACGTCAATGTTCTTCAGTCGCTCATAGCCCGCGTCTTCGAATAGCTCGGCAACCGTGCCGCGGACTTGCTCGAACACCGCGGCGGAAATCAGCGTCTCGCCGGGCTTCGCGATCGATTCGAGCCGGGCCGCGATATTCACGCCGTGGCCCACCAGGTCGCCATCCTCTTTCTCCACCACGTCGCCGATATTGACGCCGATGCGCACGCAAAGCGGCGGGCGATTGGGATGCCGCTCGTTCAGCTCCTCCAATTCGCGCTGGATCTGAAAAGCCGCGCGCACGCCTTCAACGGCGCTGGGCGTTTCGGCCATCACGCCATCGCCGGCATGGTTGAAGATGCGGCCCCCGCGGCTCCCGATGATTTGGGCGATCAGCGCGCGGCAATCATCGACGGCGGCAATCGCCATCTCCTCGTCTTGTTCGACGAGACGCGAATAGCCGCACACATCGACGGCGATAATCGTCGATAGCTTGCGCTGATATTGCGACCGATCTGTCACCGAAGCCCTCTGCCGACCCTTCCTCGCGCTCCCCTACCACCGTTATCGGCCTGAGACGAGGCACCGCCAAGCCGCCAGAGCGCCAAAAAAACGGCGCCCGAAGGCGCCGTGGGTTGGGACAGGGGGAAGAAGAAGGGCGTGCGCTATTCCGCGAGGTTCAAATCCCAGTCATAGGCGTAGCGGTCGATCTTGGTGACGCCGACCAGGGCCTCGGCTTTGTCACCTTGTGCGTACTGACGGATATGATCGAGCACCTCGCTCTCATTGTCGCCGAAATCTTCTGAAAACCAATCATAGATGTTCGAAGCTGTAACGCGGCCATTCTCGATCGTGATGCCGCGCGGGTGCGCAATGTAGGTGCGGGCGGCGGCGTCGAGATCCGCGTCGAGCGTTGCCGCTTCCCAGGCCGACGGTTTCAGGTTCGGGCAGCCGATCGAGGCACAGTTGAACGCATAGTGCACGCGCGGCTCATCATAATTGGCGCGGACGGTGTTGTGCTCGATGTCATCGAGGCTCAATTCGCGGCCTTCGACGGTGACCACTTTTTTCTTCCAGGGGCCGGAATTGAAAATGCCCAGTGATCGGATCGATTTCACCGGATAGGCGTCGAGGATGAGAGAGATCGTCTCGGCGTTATACAGGTTGAAATAATAGGCCAACGCTTCGTCGCGGCTCATTTCGCTCGGCGCCAGACCTTCGAGCGTGGCGATGTACTCATCGAGCGCGGTTTTGTCAGCAGGCGTCACATCGGCATAGCGCACAAGCTGGATGCCGTCTTTTTCGACCAGATATTTCTGAAGGAAAGCGGTGTACGGTGCATTCACAGATGCCTCCATGGATGAAGACATCATGTCGTCCTGCGCGAAGGCAGGGGTGGGCGATAACACAGCGGCGGTCGCCATCATGGCGAGGCCGGCGGCGGTAGCGGCAAGGATGGAGCGGGCGGGCATGCGGGCCTCCTTAGGCATCAGCGATGTAACTGAGTATTCGACCGCAAACCGTGAACGTTACAAGCGTCGCCCGCACCCCGAAAGAGAACGAGGAGACTACTCGTCCTTGCCGGTGAACTTGGCAAACACTTGATCGAGATCGGTTTCTTTCTCGACTTCGTCCTGTTGCCCAGCGGTTTGATCCGCCGGTGCCAGCCGTGCGCCCTCGGGCAAGCTGCCAGAAGCTTCCATCTCTGCGCGCTTCTGCGCCGCTTTTTGCACGACCATATCGAGGTCGAATTGCGAGCACAGGCCAAGCGCCACTGGGTCTTGCGGCTCCAAATTCGCCGAATTCCAATGCGTCTTGGTGCGGATCGCCTGGATGGTGGTCTTGGTGGTGCCGAGCAGCTTCACAATGGCGGCATCGGGGACTTCAGGGTGATGGCGCACAATCCATGCAATGGCGTTGGGGCGCTCCTGCCGGCGCGATAGTGGCGTGTAACGCGGCGCTTTCTTCTTTGGCTGGGGCACAATGGTCTTGGGCCGTGAGATCTGCATCCGATAGTTCGGATCTTCCTCAGCCTTTTCGATTTCATCGCGCGTCAATTGATGTTGCGTGATCGGATCAATCCCGCGCACGCCAGCTGCGACGTCTCCATCGGCAATGCCAGAGACTTCAAGCGGATGCAGACCGCAAAAATCGGCAATCTGATCGAAAGTCAGCGCGGTGTTGTCGATCAGCCAGACGGCGGTGGCTTTCGGCATCAAAGGGCGGTCGGTCATATCCGTTCTCGTTCTTTCGTCGTCGCGGGAGCGCGGCGCCATTAACATTGTTCTCGTCGGCCGTACCAGCGAAGGCATCGGCAGCGCCACACTCTCAATTCTTGGGGAGGAAGCGGTTAGCTCCTTGCGAAATAAGCGATTTCGCCGGTCACGACAAGGTCAGGACGATCTTTCCCACATGGGTTGAGCTTTCCATGAGGCGGTGCGCATCGGCGACCTCTGCCAGCGGGAAGGTGCGATCGACGACGGGGGCGACCTCGCCGGAAGCCAATTTCGGCGAGACATGGTGCGCCAGCGCTTCGGTGAGCCGGGCTTTTTCATCGGCATCGCGCGCCCGAAGCGTCGAGCCGGTCAGCGTCAGCCCGCCGCGCATCACTTCCATCACATTGAAGCACCCCGTCATGCCGCCAAGGAACGCGATGGACACGTGGCGCCCGCCGGATCTCAGCAGCGACACGTTTTTGATGACATAATCTCCGCCGATCATGTCGAGGACAACGTCAACGCCGCCGGCTTCTTTCATCTCCGCCGCCCAATCGGCGCTTTTGTAGTTCCAGACTTTGGTGAAGCCGAGCTCTTCGGCGCGGGTGCACTTATCGTCGCTGCCGGCGGTGCCATAGATTGTTGCCCCGAAGGCGGTGGCGAGGCTGGCCGCCATGGTGCCAATCCCGGAGGTGGCGCCATGCACGAGGAGGCGTTCGCCAGATTTCAGCGCGCCCGCCTCGAAAACATTCGTCCAAACCGTGTAGAGCGTTTCGGGGATGCCTGCTGCTGCCTCAAGGCTCACGCTGTCCGGCACGGGCAAGACATGCCGCGCATCGACAACGGCATATTCTGCGTAACCACCCCCTGGCAGCAGCGCCATCACGCGCTGGCCCGTTTCGAAAGCCGCACCGTTTGCGTCCTCAACTGTCCCCGACACTTCAAGGCCGGGCAGATCGCTTGCGCCCGGCGGCGGCGGATAATGCCCCATGCGTTGCAGCATGTCGGGGCGGTTCACACCCGCCGCGGCCACCTTGATGAGGATTTCGCCGGGCTTTGGTTCCGGCATCGGTCTTTGTGTGAGGGTGAGGACCTCTGGCCCGCCCGGCGCTTTGATTTCGATGGCGCGCATCATGGCAGATTTCCTCTCAATTGAAGCAAATAATGGCCTCGCGTTGACCAACATTCGCGCGATTTAACCAAAAAAACAGGGCTTGTCCGTACGCCTGTCTGGAGGTGGGAAGCAATGACACCGGCAGGAAGAATGAGCAGAGCATCCCAGCGATTTCGGAAGGTCTTTCAAAGACGTTACCTGATTGCGCTCTCGCTTCTGGCCGCGGAAGCGACGATTACATTCGTCACCTCCTATCGTGTGGCGGCGGTTGAAAGCGACCGCACCCGTGCCGTGAATATGGTCAATGGCCAGCGCGTCTACTCCCAACGAATTGCGTTTCTGATTGCGGCGTTGGGTCAGCCGCAAACGCCGGCCAGAGAGGCCACGCTGCGCGAAGAGCTGCGCGTGACAATCGCCGGCATGCGCGCCGCCCACGCCACGCTTTCTGGCGCCACCGCGAGACCTTCGCGCGTGAGCCGATATGTCGAACCGCTCCAGCCGATCTACCACGAGGGACCAAACCCCTTCGACCAATCGGTTCGTCAATATCTCGAAGCTGCCGAAGCGATCATGTTGAGCGAAGCAATTGGGGCGGATGAAAGCCTGGCCCGTCGTGACGAAGTGCTTTCACTCGCGACAGACTCTGTTTTGCAAACCCATGATCTGATGGTCCGTATTATGGAGGCCGAGGCGCGCCGTGCGGTTCGCACCTCAGAGCAGATCGACTTTTCGCTTTATATGTTCGTGATGGGGATGCTGATTGCCATCCTCGTGTTCATCTTCCGCCCCATGCGAGAGAGCATCACCAAAGCCTTTGAGGACTTGGAAGGGGCGCAGTCGCGTGCGCGGCGCGCCACGGAGGAAGCTTCCGCGGCGAATGAAGCGAAAAGCCATTTCCTTCAAGCCGCCTCACACGAGATCAAAACCCCGCTGAACGCCATTCTTGGGCTAACCGAGACAATCCGCGACAAGTCCGATGATCGGATCAAGGATGAACTCGTCTACATGTCCGCTGCGGGCGATCACCTGCTGACTCTTCTCAACAACATTCTTGATACCCACAAAATCGCCGAAGGCGACCTCAAGCTCGAACATAAGCCCTTCGATCTTCACGAAGCCATCGAACGACCCATGCGCCTTTGTGAGATGTTGGCGAGGGACAAAGGGCTTGCCTTCGAACACGAAACTGACGTGCCCAAGGGGCTTGTCGTGGAAGGGGACCGGGGGCGCCTGGAGCAAGTGCTCATCAACCTCCTCGATAACGCCGTTAAATTCACCGACAAGGGTAAGGTCACCTTCCGTACACGGGTCAATAAAGATGGCACCGGCTCGTTGATCATGACCGCCTCGGTTGAGGACACTGGCGTTGGGATCAGCCCGCAGCGGCAAAAAGAAATCTTTGAGCGCTTCTCTGCGGAAGGATCGATGCTGACACGCAATGGCGGCCTTGGTGTGGGCCTCAGCCTTGCGCGAGAGCTGGTTACCATGATGGGCGGCTCGATCGATGTGACCTCCGAAGAGGGGCGCGGTAGTAAATTCGTCGTTGAGCTGCCGCTGGAGATCAAGGCAGGAACGCTCACCCCTCATCAGCAGGTTGAGGAAGCGGAAAAGATCCTCTCCGAAGTCCTTTCCAACAAACAGCCCGAAGCTGGCTTCGACGTTTTGATCGTTGATGACAACTTGGCGAACCGTATGGTGCTTGAGGCTCTTGTGAAGCCGCTGGGCGGACGCGCCGTGATGGCTGTCGACGGTCGTCAGGCCGTGTCGAAGGCCGGTGAGCGCAAATTCGATATTATCCTTATGGATATCTCGATGCCGGTGATGGACGGTATTCAGGCGACTGAGCTGATCCGGGCTGGTGCCGGGCCGTCAAAACGTGCGCCGATTGTCGCCGTCACCGCCCACGTCTCCTCAAGCGATACGGACGAGATGCGCAGGAAAGGCTTCCAAGACGTTGTTTCGAAGCCGGTTCGCAAAGACACGATGCATCGCTGTATCGATCGTTGGGTAAAGCTGGCAGAACCCGTGCGGGAGGGCGCGTGATGTCTCGCGGGAAGATCCTCTCAGTCATGGCAATGTTGGTGCTTGCCATTGGCGGGAGCGCCCAGGCGCAACGTCCGCCAGATGTATTGATCGAAGGCTCCAGTACCGTCGCGCCGTTCGCCGATGCCGTTGCCGACCTGCTCTTTGGAACGCACACGGTGGATGTGCTTGAATCGGGCACGGGTCCTGGTCTGCGGCATTTGTGTAGCGCCGCCGGTGCCGACGTTGCCGCTGCGTCGCGGCCGATCACCGATGACGAATTGCAAGCCTGCGTCGCGGCGGGGGTCACAACCCTCATCGAGACGGAGATCGGTTATGACGGGATTGTGCTTGCGCAGTCGATCCACGCCAAGCCCATCTCGTTGACGCCGCGGGACCTTTTTCTGGCGCTTGCTCATAAGACGCCGCAAGGCGAGCAAAACTGCCGCATACAGATTAATCGGCGTCAACAATGGCAAGATGTACGTGAGGATCTGCCGAAGCGGGAAATTCTCGTTTTCGGCCCGCCGGGGAGCTCGGGCACCCGGGATATGTTTCTCGAACTTCTCATCAAAGAAGGCGCGCGCAGCTTTCCGTGTTTGGCAGGACTCGAGGCTCGGGCACCAGACGTCTTTGATGACATGGTCACCTTGCGCCCCGATGGCCCGTGGGTGAATGGCGGCGAGAACGATCTGGCGATTGCCACAGCGGTTCGCTACGTTCACGAAGCAATTGGCATTTTTGGCTTCTCGCACTTAGATGACACGGTCCGTGTCGAACCCATCGCGATTGATGGGGTTATCCCCTCGCGTGAGACCATTTCAAACGGTAGCTACCCTGTGACGCGTCAGCTTTTTCTCTACACGGACAGCCGAGACTATGTCAGTGAGACGGCGATCCAGGATGTGATGGCGAAGTTTTCGTCATTGGAGTCTGTGGGCCCGAATGGCGTGCTGGTCCGCCTTGGCCTGATCGTCCGCGAAGGGCAGGGGGCGATGTCTCTGCTTGATACGGCGACCGGCGCGAGAAAGCCATTTAAGGGACTTTCGCGAAAAGCGCAGGGGCACCTCGTGCCGACCTCCTTCGCATTGACCGATCGCAACACGCCGTAACAAACCACTCGATCCGTCCCAAAACAGGGTCAATCCGCAACCTGCGCGATGCATTCGGTGGCCGATGGGTCGGGCGCTGGATGTATTTGCGCGCCATTTTGAGAACTGGTGACGCGAAGGCGATCTCCATAAAGCCGCTGGCACAGCCATTGCTCCTTGGGATGCCGACTTGCCGGTGTACGGATGCAATGGCTTCCGCTATTCTCGGCGCGATGTGAGCGACGAAGGACGAGGTAGCGGTATGGTCGTATTGGGCGTGGATCAGAACGACGACGATGCGACCAGTGCCGGTGTGACGTTTTTCGTCAAATCGCGGGTCTTCTCCAGCCTTTTCGCCACCGGCATGGAGCTCGTTGAAGAGACCGCGACCTATCTCGACAATGGCGGTCGCCGCGCGGCGAAGTCGCTCGATCGCGAAGCGGCGATGACCTACGCCGGTGTCTCGATGCGCCTGACCACGCGCTTGATGCAGATTGCGTCTTGGCTTCTCGTGCTGCGCGCAGTGCGGGATGGCGAAATGACCGAAGCTGAGGCCAGTGACGACAAGTATCGGATCGGGCCGATCGAACGTGCGGACCGTCGCGGCGCAGATCTCGACGTTTTGCCTGACGTATTGCAGGGGTTGATTGCGCAAACCGATACACTTTTCGCCCGTATTGCCCGGTTGGACCGCGATCTGTTTGTGAATGAGCGGCCGCAACGGGTGGAAGGCGATGCCCAAGGCCGCCTGCGCGCGCTGGAACGGGCCTTTCTCCCTGACGAGAACTAAGGGCCTGGCGTCTCCGCCTCTTGAGACGCCCGTAGACGTACCTGATTTTCAAAAAAACGAGCGACCCTGCGAAAAGGGGTTGGCGAACGCTTGTGTTATCTGCAATTTCCGCCCGACCGAAGGCCGGACGGATTGACACCTGTTATCTGAACGGCCGTCGACACACGGTAATCGTTGCAACAAAAGGATGTCGCAGATGAGACAAGCCGCCATCGTTTCTTTCGCCCGTACCCCGATCGGGAAAGCCTATCGGGGCGCATTCAACAACACCGGCGCGGTGGAACTGGCGGGTCACGCCGTCAAACACGCAGCCGAGCGGGCCGGGATCGACCCTGAAATGCTGCATGACTGCGTGATGGGTGAGGCGCTGCAGTACAATACCGGCGGGATGAACCTTGGTCGCCAAGCGGCGCTCCGCGCAGGGCTGCCCATGGGCGTTGCCGGCATGACCATCGACCGTCAGTGCGGTTCGGGCATGATGGCGATCGCGACAGCTGCCAAACAAGTGATGCATGACGGCATGGACGCTTGTGTCGCTGGCGGTGTTGAATCGATCTCAACGAACCAAGTGCCGGGCGCGCGCACCATCTCGCCAAACCCGTGGCTCGTGGAAAACCTGCCGCAAACCTACATGACCATGATTGAGACGGCGGAAATCGTCGCCGAACGTTATGGCGTGAGCCGCGACGCCCAGGACGAGTACGCCTACCAATCGCAAATGCGCGTGCATGAGGCCCAGCAGGCCGGTCACTACAAAGATGAAATCGTGCCGATGCCGTCGGTCATGGTTCGCAAGGACAAAGAGACCGGTGAAGAGAGCAAGGTCGAAGTCACCCTCGACAAGGACGAAGGCAACCGTCCTGAAACGACGCTGGAAGGCCTCAAAGGTCTGCAGCCTGTGTTCAAGGGCGGCCAGCGCGTCAAAGAAGGCAAGTTCATCACCGCCGGGAACGCTAGCCAATTGTCAGACGGCGCTGCGGCCGTTGTGGTCATGGAAGCTGATGCTGCTGCAAAAGCAGGCGCGACACCGCTTGGCTACTATCGCGGTGTGGCCGTGGCGGGCACGGATCCAGACGAAATGGGCATTGGCCCGGTCTTCGCTGTGCCGAAACTGCTAGAAGCGAATGGCCTGAAAATCGACGATATCGGTCTTTGGGAACTCAACGAAGCCTTCGCGAGCCAAGTGCTTTACTGCCGTGACAAGCTTGGCATCCCCAATGACCGCCTGAATGTCGACGGCGGCGCCATCTCCATCGGTCACCCTTACGGGATGTCCGGTGCACGGATGGTTGGTCACGCGTTGCTCGCCGGTAAGCGCATGGGCGCGAAATACGTCGTGTGCACTATGTGTGTCGGCGGTGGCCAAGGCGCAGCTGGGCTGTTCGAAGTCGCGTAACCCGCGCCTCAATAAGATTCAGAAAAGGCGGCTCATCGAGCCGCCTTTTTATTTGTCTGAGGACGACTGTGTTTGCCTGGCTACTCAGCCGCGCGAGGCAGCGCGGGGTCGCTGATGTCACGTGCCGTGTCAGACGGAGAGGTCGCGCTCTGAGGCCGATATTTGGCGATGGCCGTTTTGATCCGTTCCCCGATGACGGTGGGGGCCGCCAGCAAGACCGGGGTGAGGACTAGCGTGAGTAAGGTGGAGAAGGCGAGGCCGTAAACGATGGCCGAGGAGAGAAGCACCCACCACGCAGAGGTCTCATTCCCGATGCCGACGGTGGCGTTGGCAAAGTCGATATCGATTTCAAACACCATGGGCAGGAGGCCGACGATTGTTGTGATCGTGGTGAGCAGCACCGGCCGCAAGCGTTGCGACGCCGTGCGCACCGCCGCCTCCTGCACACCAAGGCCGGTCAGCCGCAGGTTTTGATAGGTATCGATCAGCACAATGTTGTTGTTCACCACAATCCCGGCCAAGGCGACGATGCCGACGCCGGTCATGATCGTCGAAATATACTGCCCTGAAAGCGCGACGCCCAAAAGAACACCGAATACGGAAAGAACGACGGCCGAAAGCGTCAGCGCACTGTGATAAAAGCTGTTGAATTGCATCAGCAAGATCACGCCGATGAGGGCCATGGCCGCGAGCATCGCTCCTTGGAGGAACGCTACCGACTTGTCCCGCTCTTCGGCGGCACCGCGCAATCGCCAGGTCAGACCGGGCGCCACATTGTCGAGCCCGCCCTCGTCGAGCCATTCCTGCATCACTTCTGTCGCGCGGTCTTGGCTGACCTCATGGCCAGGGACATTCGTGCTGCCATTGGCTTTGATTTCCATAATGCGACGGCCGTCGCGACGGACAATGCGGTCCACTTGCTGCTGGGGCACGCGCTCGACAAAGTTTGCGAGCGGCACGTCGCCCTGTTGCGTGGGGATCTGAATGGCCGTGAGCTGATCAATGCTGCGCGCATCCGAAGGAAAGCGCAGGCGAATGTCGAGTTCCTCATCGGCATCGTCGGGGCGGAAGGTGTCGATCAGCACACCGCGGGTCACCATCTGCACGGCATAGCCCACATCTGAGACGGAGAGGCCATAACGGCCCGCCTCTGCCCGATCGATCCGCAAGGCCCATTCGATACCAGGCAATGGCCGCGTGTCTTCGATGTCCATGAAGGTGGGCACTTCAACGCCGTTCACGCTTGTGTGGCTCTCCTCCATAAAGGCGCGCACCACCTCCGCCGCCATCAGCGCGTCGGCTGGCTGCGGCGCAACGAGTTCGACTTGGACATCCTTGCCCACGGCTGGGCCTGCCTCAGGCTGGCGCACTTCGATCACCACGCCGGGCACATCACTCGTCATCTCCCTGAAGGTGTCGCTCAAGATGAGGCTGCTTTCACGCTCAGCATAGGGAACAAGGTCAAGCGTGATCCGGGCGATACTTTCCGGCGGGGCGTCATTGCCGCGTGAGACTTGCGGGCCCGTTTGCAGATAAGCGAATTCAATGGCCGGGTGGCCGAGAAGGCGATCTTGCACCTCGCGCGACACCTCTAGGATCTCGGTCTCAGAGAGATTGCCGCGTCCTTGCACGATGACCATGACCTGTTCGCTGTCAACTTTGATGAATTGTTCGACGTCCGGATCGGCGGCTGAGAAAATCTTGCCACAGAGCATCACGCCGATCAGCGCGACCGCCAGAACCACCACAGGGGATTTGACCAAGCGATCGATCAACCGCGCATAGGCGCCGGTCATGCCAGGCAAGCGCGTGGGGTCGACATTGTCGAGGTCGACATTCTCGCGCCCCTCGGCTTGACCCTTTAGGTGGAAGCGGCGCTTTAGCGGCGTGGGGATTGCGAAGGCCGCCCCGATCAGCGGCAGGAAGATCAACGCGACGAGCAGTGACGCGGACAGGACCATAATCAATGTGATCGGGATCCACCGCATGAAGTAGCCTTCAATAGCATCCCAAAAGAGGAAGGGAACGAAGGCCGCAAGCGTCGTCGCGGTTGAGGCGACAATGGGCCAGAACATCCGGCGCGCGGCCTCGTAGAAGGCTTCGCGGCGGCCCGCGCCCTCGCTCATGCGCCGGTCGGCCAACTCCACAATCACAATCGCGCCATCGACCAACATCCCGACCGCCAGCACCATCGAAAACATCACCAGCTGGTTGAGGGTGAAGCCCATAATCCCGATAAAGCAGAGGCCGATGAGAAAGGCGCTCGGCACGGCAATGCCGACCAAGAGGGCGGAGCGGAGCCCTAGCGCTGCGACCATCACAATCATCACCAAGATGATCGCGAGCATGATGGAGGAGGTGAGGCTGAAGAAAATCGACTCCACTTGGGTGGATTGATCGCCGATGAAATCGACTTCGATCGTTGAGGCCCAGCCTTCGGCTTCGCTCAGCGCAGCGGTCTTCACGCCTTCCGTCACGTCGATCAAATTTGCGGTGCTGCGTTTGACGACATCGACACCGATGGCTTGTTGGCCGTTGAATTGTGCAAAGCCTTCTGGGTCAGCGAAACCGCGCCGAATATCGGCGATATCGCCCAGGGTGATAAGATTGTTGAGGTCGGCGCGGATGGGGATCGACGCCAGATCGAGGGTTTCTTTCAAAAGCCCCGGCACCTTCACGGTGTAGCTGCCATCGTCGAATTGCAGGCGGCCGGCGGTGACCAGCGTGTTGTTTTGGCTCAGTGCGTTCGCGACCTCGCCCACGGTCAGGCCGTAGTTTTGCATGGTCTCCGGCGAGATGAGGATTTCGACTTGCTCGTCTCGCGCACCCACCAAATTCACTTCGAGCACGCCGGGGACGGCCAAAAGACGATCTTCGAGGCCCTTTGCCGCCCGATAGAGCGCCCGCTCTGGCGCTGTGCCGGAGAGCACGACGGTTACCACCGGGAACATCTGCTGCGCGTTAAGTTCCTCGATGATCGGTTCCTGCGCCTCGTCGGGGAAGTCGGCTTTCGCGGCGTCGACCGCTTCGCGCACATCCACCAGCACCTGTTCCATGTCGGCGCCGGGCTCGAATTCGAGACTCATCTCGGCAAAGCCGTCACGCGCGGTGGAGTTCACCTCGACGAGGCCCTCAAGCGAGTTGATCTCTGTTTCCGTCGGCCGAAGAAGAAGGCGCTCTGCGTCCTCAGGCGAGACGCCTGGCAGCGGCAGCACGACTTGCACAAAGGGCAGCGGGATATCGGGATCGGCTTCCCGCGGGGCGTTGCGATAGGTCGACAGGCCTATGACGCACAAGACAACCATGAACAGCATGGCGACCTTGGGGCGGTCAAATGCGGCGGCGATGATGCCTCGAGGATCCATTAGCTGGCCTCTTCACCCGTTTCAGTGGCCACCTCTACCACGGTGCCGGCGCTGACATAGTCTTGGCCCCTCACGATCACGCGAGCTTGCTCGGGAAGGCCCGCGACGAATACGCCATCGGCATCCTCTGCCACCATCGTCACCGAGACGAAGCCGACGGTGCCGCTCGTCTCGCCTTGCATCTCCTCGATTACGCGAACGCCCAGTTGGCCATCATCGCTATAAACGAGCGCGCCGCGTGGGATCCGCGCCGCGTCTGCATTCCCGGCCACGATGACGGCGCGTGCTTGCAAGCCATCGCGCAGGCCTTGGCGCTGTTCATCTGCGGTAATTTCCACACGGAAGGCTCTCGTGCGGGGGTCGGCGACGTCGGAGACAACGAGCACGCGGCCTGGGATCGGGTTCAGGCCCTGCACGCTGATGGTGGCGAGGTCGCCTTCGGAGAGAAGGGCGGCTTCACGCGCAGGTACACCGCCCACCACCACAATGCGGTCGAGATCGGCGAAGCTGGCGCACACGCTGCCAGGGGTCAGAACATCGCCTGGCTCCACGTCGATGCTCACCACGCGGCCATCAAAGGGGGCAGTCACCCTTACCTTTGCTGCCTCTTGGGAGGCTTGGGAGAGACGGGCCCGCGCCGCATCGCGTTGCGCCAACGCCGATTTGAGAGCGGCTTCGGAGGAAAAGCCTTCGTCATAGAGCCGCACCGCGGCATCGTAGTCGGCATCGGCCTTGAGCGCGGCCGCCCGCGCTTCGGCCAATTGTGCGGGGCGGCTGTCGGCGTCGAGCTCGCAGAGAAGGGTGCCTTCTTCCACCGTCGCGCCATCGGCGACAGGCGTTGCCACAACGCGACCTTGGGTTTCCGCGCGGACGCTCACCGTCGCGCCCGCTTCGGTGCGGCCAATGAAATCAACGGTCAGCGGCCGGTTCACCCGATCGACGGTTTGGGTGAGGACCCGAAAGGGTGGACGATCCTCGACAATGTCTGTGTTGACGGGCTCATCCTGGCTGAGGAGCGTGCCGATCGCGAAATAGGCGACGACCGCCAGCGCAATGATGATGGCGGCACGGTAAGAGCCTGGCAGCCGCGAAAATGCCGAGGATATAGGATTTGCCATGGTGCAGAGCCCCTTAAAGGCATGCATCCATGCCATTACCTCGGATCTATATCAGTCAAGATAATGATCGTCTGCGCTTGAAACCACGTTAATGCTGCAATGCCTGTGGGAAAGGCCCTATTCCCCGAGCGGCAGCACACCGGCATTAACGCTGGTCCAGATCTGTCCCCGACAAATCGGACCGACGCAGCCCTTCAGCTCGACTGTTTCTTCATCCAAGCGGCGCATTTTGGCGCGGTATTCGCGCCCGTCTTTCGGATTGTAGATCGATCCGCCTTGCCACCCATATCCGCCGGATTCAAAGCCATGCAGCAAGGTCATCCCCAAGAGCGGTTGGCCGCGCTTGTCGGGTTCTGGGTTGTTGTGGTCGTAGAACATATTGTCTTCGACATCGGCGATCCAGGCGACACGGCCGCAGGGACTGCCGTCGCCGCAATCATAAACCTCGATAATGGTGGCCTCTTCAGGGGTGTACCAACGTCCGATCACATCGAGCGTGCCGGGCTCGGCCTTCGCGCCGCCAAGCATGGAGATCAGCACCGTTACGGCCCCGAGCATTGCCATCATTTACCTCGTTCCATTGCGGCGTTTCGTCCCGATCAGACATTGGATAACTGCGCGGCGCGCATCAACCCTTTCAACGATTTTCGAGGGTGAAGGCCTTGTCATCCACGTCATTGGCTCACCGCCATCGCGACCTCTTCTGGCGGCTGCGCGACAGCATGGGTGAGGACCTGCAGCAGGGCGGATCTGGAAAGCGGTTTGGTGACGTAGTCGGTCATGCCGGCACGACGGCAGCGCTTTTCATCTTCAGGCATGACATGCGCGGTCAGGCCAACAATTGGCACGCTCGCACCTGTCTCGCCGAGGTCCCTGATGCGACGGGCCGCTTCAAGCCCATTCATGCGCGGCATTGAGATATCCATGAGGATGAGGTCAGCACCGTGGTCGGCGAAATGCGCGACCGCTGCTTCGCCGTCTTCAACAAAGTGCAACCGGTGGCCGAGATCGCGCAGCATCACCGCCACGACTTTCTGGTTCACAGCATTGTCTTCCGCCACCAGGATATCAAGCGGCGGGACATTCGCGCCGGCCTCTGGGTCTGCCACCATGGCCGCTGCGGTTTGCGCAACGGTGACAGCGCACTCAGTCAAATGCGCCGACATGGCTTCTAAGAGCTGGTCGAGAGCGGCATCCGCGTCGCCGGCGAGCGTCAGCACTGTGGCCGCCTCTGCTGCGCGGCAGTCTTCGTCATCGGCGCCAAGTGACGGGCCGAGCACGAGGATTTCGCCAGCCATTTCGCGTGGCAGCTCTTCTTGCGTCGTGATGGTCAGGAATTCGCCAAAGCGAGCCTCAAGCCCTTCTGCGAGCTGCTCCCGAACGCTCTCGTCGCTCTCGACGATGACGACCGGCATTTTGCCGTCTCCATCGAGTGGGAGGTCGATTTCGTCTGCGGGGAAGGTGAGCGAGAAGGTCGAGCCTTCACCCACATGGCTCGCCACCTTCAGGGCACCGCCCATTTTCTCGGCAAGGCTGCGCGAGATCGCCAAGCCGAGCCCTGCGCCATTCACATCGGCCTCTGACCCATCTGCACGCTGAAAGCGTTCGAAGATTTGCGGCAGCTGGGCCTCAGGGATGCCGCAGCCGGTATCGCTGACATCGATGGCGATTTGGCCATCCTCGGTCAGACAGACTTCCACCGCGACCAAGCCTTCGCTGGTGAACTTGATCGCATTGCCGACCAAATTGGTGAGGATCTGGCGCAATCGTCCCTCATCCCCGCGCAGTTTGCTTGGCGTGGCGTCATCGATCGAACACGTCAGCTCAAGTCCTTTTTCGATGGCGAGAGGGCGGAGAAGCGCGACCGTGTCCTCGACGAAATCGTGCAAATCAAAGGGGGCGCTCCGCAGGGTCAGCTTGCCGGCTTCGATTTTGGACAGATCCAAAATCTCGTTGATGATTTCGAGGAGGTTGCTGCCGCAGCGGCGGATGAGCTCCAGAAACTCACGCTGCTCTGCATTCAGTTTTGTGCCGACAAGGGCATCTGCCATGCCCATGACACCATTCATGGGTGTGCGGATTTCATGGCTCATTTGCGCCAAGAACGCCGATTTTGCCTGGTTTGCTTTGTGGGCTGCGTCGCGAGAGGCACGCAGCTCGTTCGACATCGTTTGCAGTTGGCGCTGGCGTTCGATGTCGACGGTGCGGTCGATCAAAAGCACGACATACCCGCCATCATCGCGCGGTGTGTAGATCTCGCGAACGATCCGTCCAGCAGGTGTTTCCCGGTGCTGAATAATCGGGGCGTTGTCGATCAGATCTTTGGGGTTAAACGCAATGGAATCGCCGTCATCGTCGAAAAAGGTGCCGGCCTCATCATATTCGACCGCCTCTTGGTAGGCTTCGATGAAAGAGGCGCCTTCTGTCCAATCGCCTGGTGGCAGCATGGAAAGCGCCACCGTGTTGGTCAGCGCGATGTGCATATCAGGGTCGATCACAACGAGGCCTTCGCTCATCGTGTTTAGCACTTCGCCAAGAAGGTCCGTGTACTCAATCAACTCCGCTGTACGCGATGCAATGCGCTCTTCGAGGTGACGATTGATTTCCTCGGTTTCCCGACGGGCCATATCGGCAGCTTGCGTTGCCTGATGTTGCAGCGTGATGTCTTTTGAATAACCGCGGAAACCCGCAAAGCTGCCATCCTCCCAATAGCGTGGTACACCACTATGGGTCAGCAATCGTCCACAGGCGGAGGGCAGGATGATATTGTCAAAGCCCTGTCGCGCCCGCACAGCTGTCAGCATACGGGCCGCATTCTCGCGATAGGGGGTAGGCAGTTCTTCCGTGTGGAAAAACGGCTTCCGGCTGCCAATCGCTTTCATCGGGCTAAGGCCCGTCAATTGTTCAATATCACCGATCACCTGTGTTGGGCGCAGGCTGGCGTCGGTCTCCCACAGAATCTCTGCGGCAAGAGTGGCAAAATCACGGAACCGCGATTCGCTCTCGCGCAGTGCCTCTTCGCGTTGACGTTTCTCAGTGACGTCGACCATCCATGCGCAGTACCCGGCCAATTCGCCGTCATCCCCGACAATGGGCATGCCGGAGCAGAGGGTGATGATGGTCTCGTTGAGGCGGTTGCGCGAGACGGTTTCGACATCAACGAAGGCTTCCCCGCGATAGACCGCATCCTCGACGTGCATCAGCCCGTTTTCGCCGCGCTGATCATTCCGATCAAAGAGCACTTCGACTGAGCTGCCAACGAGATGACGCACAGCGATCCCTGACAGCGCCGACAAGCCATCGGAGACGCGCGTGATCTCGCCGCCAAGATTGAATTCAAAATAATACCGCTGCGAGACGTCCAGAAGCCGTTCCAGCGCTTGGCGTTGCGCCCGGGCCCGCGCCTCCTCCCGCAAGCTGCGAGACACATGGCTGCCCACCAGGGCAGAGAACTGCCGCAGGAAGAAATGGAAGAACACGGCAAGGCCACAGAGCCCGGCGCCAAGCACCACGTTAATCCGATCACCTGTCTGTAACAGGAAGATCGCTGGCGGCAACAAACCGATCAACAACAAAACGCGAGCGAGACGAGGAGACTTGTAGGACGGCAGCGCCATCATCGGTCCGGTGGTCGCCACCAATTGGGCCAGCAGCACCAGCTCTGTCCGCGTCACATAACTCATCAGTGAGGTAACGAAAATCGACAGGGCGGCCGTCATCATCACATCGGTGCGCTTGGTCAGGATGAAAGTACGGTGGCGCGTCTTTGCCGTTGACCGGTCGGGCGAGAATCGGCGCCATTGGTCCAGCCGGAAAACAGCGAGCACCACAAAGGCGGCCATGCCGCCTGCGATGATCCGCAAATCATAGTTGAGCGCGATAAAGAAGCCGAGCGCGCCTTGGCACAACAGCAAGACAGCCCCGAGCGGCGCTAAATAGCCAAACTCTTGGAGAACACGCTCTTCCAAATGTCGGTCTTGCCGACCGATCTGGCGCCCGTCATCGGTCATCGAACTACGCTCCCCTCAAGCGGCGCAGGTCGGGATTGTTGGTCCATCTGATCGCCTTGCTGGGCAAACTGCACACACCCAATCACAACGGCTCCTGCAACTAGCCCTGCCAGCGGTGAGCTTTGCATCGAGGCGTGAAGGTTCGCTGAGAGAGAATGATCAATTTCTATTGATCTGGCGCGGCGGGCATGTCCCAGGGATTGCGGCGTGCGTTGGGCGGCAAGAAAAGAAGGTCTTGGGGCCGGGTCGCAAAGGCTTCGTGAAAGCCGTCGATATGCCGCAAAAGGCCATTGGTTCGCACCAAGGCTGGGGCATGGGGCGCTGTCAGCCGTTGTGTGGGGAGAGGTTCATCCAACCCTTGGCGGGCCCAGATCTTTGCCCACGCTTCAAAAAACAAGGGCGAAGGACCGCCGGGGGCCGCTTTTGCCGCCACCGTCAGCCCGAAGAGATCGCCAAGGATTTCGCTTTCCACCGTGGGGCCGTGCAGCACGATGCCTTCTTCTGCAGCGAATGCCTCAAGATCTGCGATCAGGGGCGCGGCGGCCTGAGCAAACCGGGTTTGATCCTCGCGCGACCACCAAAGGGCTGGCTCGCCGCGGGCATCGACTTGGGCCCCGATGAGATCGATGGCGTGGGCCAATTCGTGGCCGATGAGCACACCGAGGGCGCCGTAGTTTTCTGCGTCTTCGCGGTTCATTTCAAAAAAGGGCGGCTGCAACAGCGCGGCCGGCACTGCCAGTGTGTTGCGTGCGGGGATGTAAGCTGCGGCGACTAAGAAGGCGGGCCGCTGCCACGGATCGGGGAGTGCGGGATAGGCGAGGCTTGCTGCCATGAAATCAGCCTCGGCTTTTGCCAGCCGCAGCCGATTGCCCAACGCATCGTCAGCCTTCAGCCCTGCGATGCCATAGTCGCGAAACTGCGCAGGGGCGCCGATCTCAAACCGCACCCGCCTCAGTTTTTCTTGCGCCGTTACGCGGGTCTCAGGCGCCAACCACTCTAGCGTCGCGACCTGGCCAATCGCGGCGGCGCGAATGGTTTCGGCCAGCGATTGCGCGGCGGTCATGGCATCGTCTGCGATCGCCGCTTCGACGTAGAGCTTGCCAAGCGCCTCCGGCAGATCAGCGCGAAGCTGCGCGCGGGCCCATTCTTCCTTGTCGAGCGGCGGGCGGCCGAGCGCCGCGCGAAAGCTGGCCGTCGCGTCCCGTGCCGGGAGCGGTAGCGCGTCTGCGTAGTGAGAGATCAGGGCCAGGATCAATTCGTCTTTCAGCACCGCGACTGGCGCGTCCGCCAATATCTGGGCTGTTGCCGCAATGGCCGAGCGTTCCCGTACGACAAGCTCGCCAGGGGCGGTCAGACCGAGCCCATTCAGAATAGGCGCCCATGGTACCCCAGGCAGCGTCGCCTCCAGATCGGATGCGGACAACGGGTGAAAGTTAAGTGCTGGGTTTGCGCGTTCCTGTACTGACCATTGCTGCTCAGCGATTTGTTGATAGATCGACAGCACGGCGGCGCTGCGGTCTGCCGGCGCCCGGTTCGGATCTGGTTCGATAAGGTCGGCTGCAACCGCCCATTCGAGCAACGCGGTGAGATATGCCGCATAGGCCTTACGTTCCGCTTCAAACCCTTGTTCCACATAGGCCGCGCGCGAGATGAGGCCGGGGGTGCGCTGCGCAATGGTCACGCGCCTTGGCCCGGGTAATCGCGCCACAACCTCGACATCGATCGCAATCGGTGCATGCCGCCATAGAGATGGTGAGAACCGCGCGGTGAGGATGTCGTTGGTCGTCTCGAAAGGACCGATCGCCGCCAGGGCTGCCTTCACCGGCGCGTTGCCGCGGTCATCGATCTCGCCGGTATTGATCAGGCTGCGATAATAGACGCCCACGTCGCGCGCGGCGTTGCTGGCGGGATTCTTCTGCGCCGCAGCTTCGACGATAATCTCGCGGCGTTGCTGGCTCACCTCGTCATAGAGAGCCGCCAGCCGCCCTTTCGGCTGATCGGGGGCCGTGTTGGCCCGCAGCCAGGACGCATTCGCATAGCCGTAAAGATCTGACCGTGGATCAGGGCGCGAGAGCTCCGACGAGGAGTCGACCGCAGAAACAGCGGTCGGCTCACCACCCGCGCTTCGCATCGACGTGTTCTCACCGCATGCCTGCAGTGCGCTCAAGGCGCAGAGCGCCAGGCTCAATCGCCCCAAAACGGACGGGGCAAAGCGTTTCGCGATCGCGGTCTGCACTCGCATTGGATATCGACTTTCACTGGCGACGCTCAGAGCGGTTGCCATCCCGCCGCGCAAGCGTAAACGGCGCGCCATGAGTCTTACCGCATTTGACCACTCCGATGCCCACCGTATTCGGCTCGCCGTCCAAAAAAGCGGACGATTGTCTGACGATACGTTCGACCTCTTGCGCCAATGTGGCCTCAAACTGAGCCAAAGCCGGCTGCATCTTTACGCGCGGATCCGCGAGCTGCCGATCGACGTCCTGCTGGTGCGCGATGACGACATCCCGGCGCTGGTCTCTAGCGGCGCGGCCGATGTGGGGATCGTCGGCGGCAATGTCTTCGAAGAAGAGCGCTTAGCGGCTGGCGGCACACTGGAAGCCAAATCGCTCGTGCCGCTGGGCTATTCCCGCTGCCGGCTTTGCATCGCCGTGCCCAAGGATAAAGGCTATCAGGGGGCCGATCATCTCAACGGCGCCCGTATTGCGACATCCTATCCGGCGCTGACCCGTGATTGGCTCACAAAAAAGGGCGTGAAGGACGCACGGCCCGTCAATATGAGCGGGGCCCACGAGATCGCGCCGCGCCTTGGGGTCGCCGAAGCCATCTGCGACATCGTTTCCACCGGGGCGACGCTCGAGGCGAACGGTCTGATGGTCGCCGAGACGATTTATAACTCGGAAGCCTTGTTGATCGGCCGCGAAGATCTGAGCCCTGAAAAAGCGATGACGCTCGAGGCGCTGACCGGCCGTATCCACGGCGTGATCCGGTCGCGACACGCAAAATATGTGATGATGAACGCGCCGAAATCAGCGGTTGATTCGATCAAGGATGTGTTGCCGGGCGCGGACTCACCAACGGTTATTCCTCTCGCAGGTGCGGAAGAAAAGGTCGCCTTGCACGTCGTCTGTCAGGAAGACGTGTTATGGGAGCATTTAGCGGAACTTAAGTCTTTGGGCGCGAATGCAATCCTTGTCCTTGATATCGACAAAATGTTGTCATAATTCGTCCGGGTGCCTTGCTTTCTGATTGCCTTGATCATTCCAAAGCTGGCCTTGTTCCGAACGGTATCTTAAAGTTTATTAGGCAAGATCGGGTTGTCAGTGGCCGGAGATTGCAGCGCATGTGCGCGGCTTGGGGGGCCGCAGCGTGCACTGCACAGGGAACAAATGCGTCGTATTTTCCTAATTGCAGCCAGTTGTGTTGCCACCGCAGTGCCAGGCGCTTTGAGCGCCCAAGCCTCGGCAAATGATCTTTCTCCCATCATCACCCCAGGTGGGCACATCGATATCGCCGTGCCCAATGGCAAAGCGCGGTCGGTGTCGATCGACCTCAGCGATGTGATCGACAGCCGCGGCAGTATTGCCGGGTTGAAGGTCGAAGCGGTGCGCGGGCGTCAATCGATTGGCCGTCGCACAGCGCTCGTCCGTGAACCTGGTGGGAGCGTCACGTTGCAATTCGCGCGACCTTTCGACCGCGTGCGTATCCACGATTCAGAAGGCAGCGTCACGGCGACTGTCAGCAATATTCAGTTCTGCCCCATCCGCGTGATGCGTGACGGCACCTGTTTGAGCGCGCATGGCCCCATCAAGGCGAAAATCGCCAAATGGCCAATCTATGCCTTGGCTGCTGGGGAAACGCCGGGAACCGTTCCGGGTACCGTTAGTCCTGGTGATCGGCCCGCGCCGGTTGTGCGCCCCTCAACGCCGCAAACCCCGGTGGCGCCGTCCGTACCGACCCAATCGCCAGGTGAAGGCGCCAAACCGCCTGCGGCGCCCGTGACCCCGCCATCCACGCCGGTCAGCAAACCAACGCCGGCGCCGGCGGCCCCACCGGCAAAGACGCCGGCACCAACGCCCGCGCAACCTGAGACGCCATCTCAGCCGCCTGTCACGCCAACGCTCCCACCTGAAGTGATCCCAGAAGATCAGAACGAGGAAGAGGCGCCCGAGGCACCCGAAGAGACGCCGGAAACGAATGAAGAGGCTGTTTTTGGCGAGACCCGTCCGATCGATCGTGAAAATGTCTTCAAGGTTCAAATCGGGTCAGGGCACGAGAACCCTTTTATCGACAAGGGCGGCATCGGCTCATATTGTCACTACTCTGACATTTATAACAACATCAAAACCTATATGCAGGATGTGAAGTTCGACGAGAACGGCCTGCCAATCTTCCCGAATGGCGATCGCGACGACCATGTCTTCCTTTGCGGTGATCAGTTCTTCGGTTCGGGCAATGCGATCAACGCGATTTCCGTCGAAGCTGAAAAAGGCAGCTGGGCGCTCAGTGTTCTGAAAAATGATGGGATCGAGCCGAACACTTATGGCATGTCGGACCATCGCGATAGCGCGCTGCGTAGCACGTTTAAGCTGTTGAACGATCAGGCCCAATTCCGTTATCGCATCCGTCGTCCGCTTGATGAGCGTCCGCGATTGATCCGCGAAAAGGATGCGAACGGTGCGGATCTGGGTACGCAAGAGGATCTTGAAAAGGGCGTTGCCACGACCCGTGAATGGCGCCGCCGTTTCCGCGGCGTCGGTGAGGTCCGCGTGATGGATATTTCAGGTGCTCTTGGTCCCGATGATTTGATCCGTTATGATCGTTTCCCAGACTCGATGGACTCGCTCCTGTGGAAGGCGGCATCGCCGATCACTGGTGGTCAAAACGCGCAAGCTGACTTGGGCAAAGGCACCGGCTACTTCTACAATCATACGCCGCTCGAAGCACGGCTTCGGATGGCGTCAGAAGTGGGTGCCATCTATCACCATAACTTCCCTTGCCGGATGTTCGAGCACAAAGGGAATTACGAGCCAGGCGTGATCGGCCAACGCGTGCAGAGTTGGTTTGCTCGCCAGGAGGTGCCGCTTGAGGTGCGTGAGAGCCTTCTCAATGACACACCTTATCAGCATGTGGATGAGTTCGGCGAAGACATGCTCGAGATGCGTGAGCTTGTCACTGACGATAAGGTTCTTGTCGAGATCGCCAATGAGATCTGGAACTATGCGCCGCCATACCGTGACTGCCTCGACTATATGGAGCGGCGTCATGATTGGCTTGCGGAGCAACGTGGCTTCATGAAAGACGTGCCCGCCGCGCAGAAAAGCATGGTTCAGGCTGGTTACGACAGCACGATCGCCATCGCGCGCTTGCGCCGTGAATTTCCTGAGCTTCAATGGGTCGGCATTGCCGCAATCCATACGGCGAACTTCTCCGACTGGGTTGTGCGGCCACAAACTTTCTGTGAACCCCCAGAAACCCCCTCGAGGACTTTCAACCTGTCGCTCTACTCCTTCATCTGCGGGTACCAGCAGGCCCGGCAGGACATCATGAATGATCCGGCGTTGTCAGCGGATCTGGCCATCCCGCCGGAAACCTTCGGTGATTGGTTCCGCGTGCAGGGCACCACCTATTTCTTGTTCAGCTATTGCCGGACCAAGAATGAGGCGTTGACCGCGCAGCGTTGCGCCGACGTCGCCCCGCGTGACCGGATTTACACGCCAGGTGGGTATGATTTGCGTCAGTTGGTCAATCTGCAGGAGAGCGAGATTAAGTCGATGCTCTCTATGGAGCTGCGTGACTTCATCACCAAGAAGTCGAACGAAGGTCGTGCGGACTCGCGGCCGGGCGAAACGGCTTTCTCCCTTGATTGGCAACGCGAAGCCTTTGTCGCGCTGGCTGAACACGCCGCCGCCGAAGGCGCGCAAACCGGCGCCTATGAAGGTGGCAACCACCGCAATTGGGGCAGTGAAAGCCAGTGCTGGAATGTCGGTATGAACGAAGCGGAGTGCCGCGAGCTGCGCCGGAAATATGCGCGCATCGAACGCTCAACAGAATGGGCGCTGATGCAGGCGGCTGTGCACGATGAGGCACGCGATGCGGGCTGGATCACCGTCTCTGAGTTCGAGCCGATCGGGGCACAGGGCGAGGAATATTCCTTCGCCGCGGCGCGTGACCTCTATGACGTGACTGCTCGCTATTGTGAGACCGTCCGCTTCTTCGTTCCCAATGTCATCCCTATGGGAATGACCGCGCTCAATGTTGGCAAGAGCCCACAGCAAATGTGCGGCGGCATGGACGAGTACCTCGCCAATGCGAAGGACAATAACTACTATATCGGCAACGACATTCCTGATCCGTGGGAGCTGATCCCCGGATACCGGCCTTATGGCGCGGAAGTGGATGCGCGTTGATGCGCTCAGTTTAACAAATTTGCACTCTCGAGAATGGAATGAGGGCCGCGCCTTGTTGGGGCGGCCCTTTTTCTTTGTTCGGTTTGCGGCGGCAAGCTTCGCCTCTAGTTGACGCCGCTTTCGGGCCTCAGTAGAGCGCGCGCTCGCCCATGCTGCCGTAGCTCAGGGGTAGAGCACTCCCTTGGTAAGGGAGAGGTCGAGAGTTCAAATCTCTCCGGCAGCACCATCGGCCCCTCCCATCCTTCATCGGCATTTATCGCGTGAAGAGACCGCCAGGTTGCGCTGTGCGGATCTTGGCGCATGGGTGAAGAGCGGCTGAAAGCGCGCAACCTTTGCGAGCTTTTACAAAAAATACACGCAAAAGTGGTTGTTTCCACTAGCGCGTTGTGGCGCGAAATCTTATGGACGAATTTCCGTATGCGCAAAATTGCCAACCTGCCGCTTACACAACAGCTGGTCATCTATTTCGCGATTGTCGGCTTTATCAGCAGCTTCTCGATCGCGTCGCTAGGATATTTCAATCAGCGTACCGGCATTGAGCGGCAAGCGGAAGAGAAGCTCCAAGCCATTGCGAATGATCGCGCGGCCGCAGTCAACAGGTGGCTCCACTCAATCGAAGACGATCTCATCACACAAACGCAAAACCCCACGATGATCTCCGCGCTCGATGCGTTTTCTGAGGCATGGGGACAGATCGAAGGCGATCAGACTTCGCAGCTTCAGCGGCTTTACATTGAGGACAATCCGCATCCCACAGGGAGCAAAGAGAAGCTCGATGCAGCGCCTGGAGATATCGCGTACAACCGTGTGCATGCAGAATATCATCCGTATATCCGTCGGTTTTTGCAGGATCGCGGCTATTACGATATTTTCCTTTTCGATCCGCAGGGGAACTTAGTCTACACTGTATTCAAAGAGCTCGACTACGCGACGAATTTGGTCTCGGGCGAGTGGGCGGAAACGGATCTTGGCCGGGCTTTCCGCGCCGCCCGAGACGCTGGCTCTGGCGATATGCTCTTCTTCGATTTTGCGCCCTACGGCCCGAGCCATGGGGCCGCCGCCAGTTTCATCGCGACGCCCATCCGTGAAGGTGGCGGGCGCCTTGCGGGGGTTTTGGCGTTCCAGATGCCGATTGATCGACTGGATCAAATCTTGGGCTCAACAGCGGGCTTCGGCGAAACTGGGAAGAGTGTCTTGGTCGGCGAAGACTTCCTTTTGCGCAACAACAGCGTGCGCGCGGACGGCCCGACGATTTTGACCGAACGGATTGAAGATCAAACCATTCGTCGTGGCCTCACAGGCGAAGCGGGGATCGGGATCGCCCGCACAGCGGATGGGACCCGTCTCTACTCCGCCTTCGAACCAGTCACCTTTCACGGCACCACATGGGTGCTCACGGCGCGAGAAAATGCTTCCGCGCTCATGGCGCCCACGCGCCGATACTTGGTGCAAACAGGCCTCGGCTTCATTGTCATCTGCGCTGGTCTCTTGTTCGGGGGACGCACGATCGGTCGTTGGATCACGCGTCCGATCGTCAGCTTGCAGGATAATGTTTCACAGCTTGCAGACGGAAATTATCAAATTGCTGTGGAGAATACCGAACTCAAAAGCGAGATCGGTATGATGGCGGCGCAAGTCGAACATCTGCGTGGTGTCCTGCGCAAAGCTGATGAGGCGGCTTTCGAAGAGGCCTTTAAAGGTGCAGCGTTCAGAATTTCGTTCTCGCCCATGATGATGGTGGATCGCGATTTGATCATTACCCACGTCAACGACGCGACTGAGCAGTTGATGCGGGATCACGCTGACGCCTTCCGTCAGGTATGGCCAGAATTCGATCCAAACGTCCTGGTTGGCTCGTGCATCGACCGCTTTCACACCCATCCCGAACGCCAGCGGAAACTGTTGGCCGATCCTAAAAACCTGCCCTTCAAAACCGAAATTTCCATCGGTGAATTGCGCATCAGCCTTCTTGTGTCTGCGATTTTCGATCGTGATGATCAGTATGCGGGAAATGTGCTTGAGTGGTCCGATGTCACCTCTGCCAGGACGAATGAAGGCATTTTGAAAGCCATCGATGGCGCTCAGATCATGATCGAGTATCAAACCGATGGCCGCATTATTCGGGCGAACGAGAACTTCTGTGACGTCACGGGTTTTGGGGCGCATGAGCTTGTTGGGAAAAACCAGCAAATGCTCTTTGAGGCCGAACGGGCCCAAAGTGATGAGCACCAACAATTCTGGCTCGAGCTTGTCGCGGGCAATTTCCGTCAGCTGAAGAGTAAGCGATACGGTGCACAAGGCAAAGAGCTTTGGTTCCGATCAAACTTCAACCCGATTTATGACGGCAGCGGTCGTGTCTTCAAAATCATCGAATTGGCGAACGATATTACCGAGGTCGAAAAGGCGCGGCTCGAGAACGAAGAGCAGCGCAGACGGTCCGAGGAGCAGCGCAAACATACCGAGGAAATGCGCGTCGCGGCAGAGGCGGAGCGTCAAGAACGGCAAGCTGAGCAAGCTTTCGTTGTCAAACAACTGGCCCTCGGGCTGAAGGCGCTTTCAGAGTACGATCTTTCCGTCGAGCTGATGGAGCCGTTCCCAGGCGAATATGATAAGCTGCGGACGGACTTTAACATTGCGCTGGCTCGACTGCGCGAGGTGCTCTTCTCCCTCGTGTCCAACGCAGCGCAAATGCAGCGCGGCATCGATGAGATCAATCACGCGGCAGGGGATTTGTCGCAACGAACAGAACGCCAGGCCACCACGCTAGAAAATACGGCTCTGGCACTCAATGACCTCACTAGTAATGTTCAGCGTACGGCGACGAGCGCGAAACAAGCCAATGCAAAGGTCGCCACAGCGCGAGAAGATGCGTCGACCGGCGGTCTCGTTGTGCGCGATGCGGTGGCCGCGATGAGCGAGCTCGAAGCGTCTTCGAATGAGATCTCTCGGATCATCGCTGTTATCGATGAAATTGCCTTCCAAACCAATTTGCTCGCGCTCAATGCAGGCGTCGAGGCCGCGCGGGCCGGGGAGGCCGGGCGCGGCTTTGCCGTGGTGGCTTCCGAGGTTCGGGCACTGGCCCAGCGTTCGTCTGAAGCGGCGAAGGAAATCTCAGATCTCATTCGGCGCAGTGCGGACCATGTCGACAAGGGTGTCGATTTGGTGGGCCGGGTCGGCACAGCGCTCGATCGCATCGTCGAAGGGGTTGCGGGCGTCAGTGAGTTCGTCTCGCTGATCGCAGAGCAGTCGCAGATTCAAGCGAGCGGCCTTGCGGAGATCAACACGGCCGTTAGCGACGTTGAACGGAATACGCAGCAGAACGCGGCGATGGTTGAAGAGACCAGCGCGGCCTGTCAGTCGCTGAACGGGCAAGCCGATGAAATGGTCAGCCAAGCATCGAATTTTCGCCTGAATGCGGAAACGAATGATGTGGCGCAACTACCGCGGCCAAAGGCTCGTGCAGCGAACGGATAAATCCGTCCCCCAGCTGATTTTCCTTCAACCCGCGTATACCCTGTCTGGTCAGGCGGGCCGCAACTGAGAATACCGGGCTGTTGGTCTTGTCCGCACATGCTGGCGTTGAGTGCTTTTGCAACGCACCAGCGATTGGGATGATTTGGGCGAAGATGGCCCCTGTTCCCGTGATGATCTGCGCTTTCGTTCATTTTGCACTTGCGAAATGAATGCCATTTGTCACACTCCTTCGGAAGGGTTTTGGGGGTCCGCCCCGGGAGAGAGGGGATGGTGCGCGTCAGCATCCAAACCATTGGCACGCGCGGCGACATTCAGCCCGTTGTCGCCATCGCCGAAGCGTTGACGGCCCGTGGATGTGAGGTGGTGGTCTCCCCCAATATCGATCAAGCGGATTTCGCGCGCGCGTGCGGCCTGACGGTTCGTCATCCGCTCGGCTTCGATTTCAAATCGATGATGCAACGCGGCGAGGCCAGCGGATTGCTCAGTAGCCCCCTCATGTGGGCCTTTTTTTGGTCCCGCGTGCCCCGCCAAGAGTTATGGGACCTGTTCGAAGCCTCGCGCGCGGCATCGGCAGAGGCGGATGTGGTGATCGCCACACCGTTGGTGTGGCCGGCACGGCTCACAGCGGAGGTGAGCGGTGCGAGCTTCTCATACTTATCCTTTCAACCCGGCATGGCGGTGACAGGCGCGTTCCCTTGTCCCCTGGTTCAATGCCGAAATTTCGGCTCGGCCTTGAACAAGGTGAGCTATTTGTTTCGTGGGCTGACATTGTCGCCTGGTCAGCGCGTCTTGAAAGAGGCATGCGTGCGGTTAGGCCTGCCCGGCCACCGCGCAGGCGAGAGCCAGCTCAGCTTTAGGGGTGCGCCAGCCCATCGCATGCAAATGCTCAGCCGTGCGCTCTGTCCCGAGCCAGAAGATTGGGGGGGCGTTTCGCGCGCCATCGCGCCGCTTGAGCCCAAGCGTCCCGTCGATCCGATCGATCCTGCCCTTGAGGAATTTTTGGCGCGTGGGTCGGCGCCGGTTTATGTGGGGTTCGGGTCGATGCCGCCGCCGAATGAAAAATACGCGCAGCGAGTAAGGGCGGCTGCAAAAAACCTTGGTGTACGCCTCATTGTTCAAAAACGCTTTGCGCGGGATGTGTGGGCTGAGGACGAGGATGCCTTCATCGTCGATCGTGCACCCTATGATCATATTTTTTCGCGCTGCGCGGGGATCATCCATCATGGTGGTGCAAATACGGTGAACACGGCGCTTCGCGCGGGGCGACCGCAAGCGATTGCGCCAATCTTTGCAGATCAAGCATGGTATGCTTGGCGCGCGGCGGAGGCGGGGATTGCCACCAAACCGCTCCCCACGCGGCTGAAGGTGAGCACATCGCGCATGGAAGAGGTCATGCGGTCTTTCCTAACCGACGAAGTGCTTATCGGGCGCGCCGCCGTTGCGGGACGGATGGCCCGTGCAGAGGACGGTCCGAAGGCGGCGGCGGATCTCATCCTTGCTCTCGCGGCGAGCGGAGGATGGGCTCATCGCCAAAGTCCCGCCCAACTGAGGCGTCAGGCTGCATAGTTAAGGCGTACAAAGCGCAATTTGTGTCGCTCTTGCGAGGGCGCGCAGGGGCGCGTAACACCGTCGGCCAGTTCAACGGACAGCAAGGGCCACATGCCGCCTTCCGATAAGAATAAGACGCCATCGGCCGGGGGGCGGAAAACGGATGCGCCCGCCAGCGATCGTGAGGCGCGGCTGGCAGAAGCCCTGCGCGCCAATCTCCGTCGTCGTAAAGCTGCCGCAAAATCCGATAAGACAGCCTGATGGATCAATTAGCGATTTTGGGCGGACGCCCGCTTTACGGTGACCTTCAGATTTCTGGGGCGAAGAATTCGGCACTGAAGGTGATGGTGGCAGCCCTTTTGACAGAGGCACCGCTGACCCTGACCAATGTGCCCGACCTGGCTGATGTGCGGCAGCTTTGCGATCTGCTCGATCATTTGGGTGTTGAAATCACCAAAAACGCCGACGAGCTTGTGCTGAACGCCGCGACCATCCGCTCCACCACGGCACCCTATGATATCGTGCGCAAGATGCGGGCGAGCTTCAACGTGCTGGGGCCGATCCTCGCGCGCGAGGGCAAGGCGAAGGTGTCGCTGCCGGGCGGCTGCGCCAT
>CAYFHK010000014.1:0-36701 GCA_964342585.1 uncultured Caulobacterales bacterium
CGAGCGGCGTGCGGACATTATGACATCGGCAATGTCAGGCATCGAAAGCGCAGCTGTCCAGCTCCAAAGTGTCTTGGTGACCAACGTGCCCGATGCCAGCCAAACGGTGGGCGCGGTCGGCGTCTCGGCTGATGCGCTATTGGCGACGGTGGTCTCTAATCTGAACACCACGTTGGAGGGTCGCTTCCTCTTTTCCGGCGCAGCCATCGATCAACCGGCACTGACGGAAATCAATACACCGAGCGCCCTAACCGGGCTTTCGCCGCAAGATGTGATCGATGGTATCCTCGATGGAACAGCCTATACGCCCGCGCAGCCAGCGGCGTTTGTCGGCTATACCGCCGCCGAGGCAGCGGCGGCCATTACACGGTTTGACGAAGTCTTCGATGGCACCAATGCCGGTGCACCCGCCCCGCTCAACGATTTCAGCTTTGAACGGACGTTCTTCGGCGGCGTCGTGGGGGGGCCGGACGTTTCAGTTCGGATCGATGCCACCACAACCCGGGATTACGGCGTCTCCGCCGAGGAGACAGCCTTCCGGGATCTCATGCAAGGCGCGATGATGCTTCAGTCCGTGGACCTCGTCGCGATGGCCAATACCCCGGCCTACGAGCCCTATGTCACTGCCGCCCTCGACAAAATGAGCGCAGGCCTTGACGGGCTGCGCAGCGAGATGGCGGAGCTTGGCGGGGTGCAGCAAGAGGCGGAGACCCGCAAGGCCGTGCTGCAAGCACAGAAAGTCGTCTTAAACGAGCAAATCAACGCCTTGGAAAACGTCGACCAGCTCGAGGCGCAGACGCGGTTCACGGAAATCGAAAAACAGATCGAAGCGTCTTATGCCGCGACGGTCCGGCTGTCGCGCCTCCGTCTCAGCAACTTCCTATAAGGGGCGATTTCACACACAAAAAGACCCGGCAAGCGCGGTAACCGCCTGCCGGGTCTTTGTCGTTTATGCGGCCCTGCGGTGTCGGCTCTCCACCACTTTCGCCGATTTCCGACCGCCGCTCCCGAGGCGCTGGACCACGGTGTTTTCTGGCTTGTCGAATTTATAGCCACGGCAATACACGGTCTCGATGAATTGCTGACCACCTGTCGGCTCTGCTAGCTTTTTCCTCAGCTTACAGATATATACATCGATCACCTTCTCGAAGGGCTCGCAATCCACCATGCCGTAAACGGCCGTGTAGACGGATTCCTTTGAGACCACGCGACCGAGATTCTGTACAAGGTAGAGGAAAATCGCATGCTCGCGCTGGCTCAATTTGATCCGTTTGCCATCCACCTCCGGGTCTCGGCCATCGAGATGAACAGTGAGCCGGCCAAGCTGTAACGACGCCTCTGTCACGCGACCGACGCGACGGCCAACCGATTTTGCGCGGGCGACCAGCTCATGAGGGTTAAAGGGTTTAACGATGTAACCGTCTGACCCCACATTGTAGGTTTCAATGGCTTGCTCGGTATTTTTGAAATCGGCCAAGACAAAGATTGGCACTGTTTTATGATCCAACCTCAACGCCTTCACCGTCTCGACTGGATCCTCAACACTCCCAACAAGAATGGCAGTGTAGCTGTCATAAGCGCCCTCTGCCGCACCCACGGCCTGCTCGGGCTCCTCTAGAACGTCCATCGGGACTTTTGCCTCTTTGAGACGTTTACGGATACATTCCGACACAGTTGCGTCGCTTTCTAGCATTAGTACGCGCATGGATTTTCATCCCCTCAATTTCCAATCGCATCTCTCCCTCTATTCGAAGGGGCCCAAGTTCAGAGAAGCGATGAGCAGAGACAATCGTCTTCGTTTGAATATTCAATTGCCGATCAAAGACAAACTCTCTGCGAATTCGACGCGACTTTGATCTAATTTCGAGATTTCAACTGGGCTTAAAAGCGCTGGGCGACGGAAGGAAACCACCGCGTCATTGTTTCGGATAAAAAATGCCCGCCATTGCCATGTTGCACCATAAGGCCGTCTCTCTGATTATTGCACTCCTCCTGGTGCTGGTCATCCTGTTGTGCGAAACGGCAGCGGGGGCGCCGGCAAGCGGGGTGCGGCTTAAGGACCTCACAAAGATCGAAGGGGTTCGAGAGAACCAATTGATCGGATACGGTCTTGTTGTGGGCCTGGCTGGCACCGGCGATCGCCTGCAGAACACACCGTTCACCGAGCGGAGCCTTACCGCGATGCTCGAACGCCTCGGCGTTGCGGTGACGGACGAAAACCTGCTCACACGGAACACCGCAGCGGTGATCGTCACGGCCTCCCTGCCCGGTTTTTCTCGCAATGGCGATCAGCTGGATGTGGCGGTCTCGGCCATGGGCGATGCACGCAGTTTGCAAGGCGGCACACTCCTCGCCACCCCCCTTCTGGGCGCGGATGGCAATGTCTATGCCGTATCTCAAGGCTCCCTTGTGATCAGCGGGTTCGAAGCGGGCGGGCAGGCCGCGCAGGTGCGGAAAGGCGTGCCGACGTCTGCGCGCATCCCCAACGGCGCCACGGTGGAGCGTGAACTGACCTTCGATATGAACAGCCTATCGCGCGTAAGATATGTGCTGCGCACCCCAGATTTCACCACCGCGAGCCGGGTCGTCAAAGCCGTCAACAACCGCCTAGAGGCGCCCGTCGCAAAAGCCTTAGATCACGCCACCGTCGATGTGATGGTTCCACCTGTCTATGAAAGCCGGGTCACGGAGATGATCGCGGCCATTGAAGACCTTGAGATCGAAACGGATGAATTGGCCCGTGTCGTGATCAATGAAAGCTCTGGCACGATCGTGATCGGCGCCGCGGTGCGGATTAGCGAGGTGGCGGTGACCCAAGGGAACATCACCATCCAAGTGAGTGAAAGCCCGATTGTCTCCCAACCGGCACCCTTCGCGCGCCGAGGCGAGACCGTTGCCGTGCCGCGAACCCAGCTTGGCGTCGATGAGGGGGGTGCCGCAGAGTTCAAACTCCTCGGGTCGGGCGTCACGCTGCAGGATCTCGTCAACGGCTTGAATGCCCTTGGTGTCCCACCGGGCGATGTGATCTCTATTCTTCAAAGCATCAAAGCAGCTGGTGCACTGCATGCGGAGCTGATCGTCCAATGACCACGCCGCCGATTTCCGCCGTCTCGCCGCTTGATCTCGCGACGCTCCCCAACGTTCAAAACGCGCCTTCGGGCGTCGCGGCGGCGAAGGAAACCGCGGTCGCTTTCGAAGCGGTGTTCCTAACTCAGATCGTCAATTTGATGATGGACGGTATTTCCGGTGACCACGCCTTCGGCGGTGGCCATGCGGAAGATATGTGGCGGTCCGTTCTATCCGAACATATCGCTGATGCGTTTGCCGAACGCGGGGGGTTGAACATCGCCTCGCAAATTCAAGCTGAAATCCTTCGTCTCCAGGGAAGCGAATAGAGCCATGCGTCCACTCAATTCAAACCGTCTTGCCGATCTCGACACGCAGCTAGATCGTCGCGTCGAAGAAAAGCCAACGCCCAAGCGGCCAGCAGAGCTCGACATTCTCTTGTCGTTGCTCACGGAGGAATCTGACGCCCTGGCCAAAGGGGATTTCGACACCTTCACGAAATTACAAGGGCAAAAACGCGCCGCGATCCGTGCGGTTGAACGTGTCGCACGGCACAAGGCGCAAGACCTTGCGCCCGAAGACGTAGTAGACGGCGGACTCATGGATGAAGTTCAAGTCATCGCTACACGGAATGCTAATCTTCTGGATGCCACGCGCACCGCAATCCAGTCGGTGAAAAGTCACGCCGTGGGCGCCCTTGAAGAAGCCCAAGGGGATGGTGTTTACGGCCGCGACCTTGAGCATCGAAAGCCAAAACGCCTGTCCACTAAGCGCGTACACGTCAAATTGTAACTTTCATTTCGGTTTAAAGACCACGCCATAGCATTTTACAGCAGGCAAATTTTCCGTCTGCCCGGCGTCAGAAGGCGCTCCTGAACCTCAAGAGAACTAGGAGCAAAACATGTCTCTTCTAACCAACGCCTCAGCGCAAACAGCTCTGGCCACCCTTCGCAATGTTCAAGGTGGTCTTCAGGAAACGCAGGACCGGATTTCGACCGGCCTGAAAGTCCGGAGCCCTAAAGAAAACCCAGCCTTCTTCCTCGTGGCGCAAACCGTCCGTGGGGATTTGACTGTGTTGGAAGGTCTTCGTGACAACCTGACGATCGGTGTGAACGCAGCGAAAACGGCTTCGAGCGGCATCGACGGCATCACGAGCTTCGTCAACCAGATCCAACAATCTCTGACGACCGCTGAAAGCGGCACGGCCCTCAACGAGGTGCAGTTCGCCATCAGCGAAATCGTTGGCCAGATTGAAGGTCAGGTCGATGGCACCAACTTTAACGGTGTGAACCTGCTCAAGGGCGTCGATACCACCACGGTGACTACCACGGTTATCCGTGAAGCTGGTGCGTTCAAACTGCAGACATTCACTTTGCAGGCACAAAACCTCGACAGCCTTGAGCTGGCCGGGGAGGCGACGGGCATCTACACCACCGCCGCCGCGCAAACCCAGTTTGATGCCGTGTACCGCGCATTTAACCCCGGGTTTGCTGACCGTCTGGACACCAATGGTGATGGATCGGTTGATCTGACCAATGGCGGTGTCGACGACCTTGGTGTTGGCGCGGGTGGTAACTCGTTCACCTTCTACGGATCGGACGAAGACGTCGCTTTCCTCGCCAGCATCGGTATTGGTGCCACGAACGAGGGCAAAATCGGCCCTGACAACACCAAAGACGTGATCGAGATCACCGACATCACCGCTGGCCCTGCCGCCGGTGCCCCGGATGATATCGAAGCGACGTTGGCAGGCGGCGCGGTCGTTGCCTTCACGAGCCAACAAGACATCCTTGAACGTGCGGTCTTCTCTGACCAGAACCTCAAAGCGTTCTCTGATGCCTCTGGCTTCCGGGCCGTTGCACGCCAAATCGAAGTTGCGAATACGAACGCTGCCGCTGGCACCACAGCCAACGTTCAGTCGGGCTTCGTGGTCGCTGACTCGTTGATCAGCCGGGTGAACATCGCCCAAACGATCATCGGTGTTTTCGAGTCGACTCTGTCGGCACGTCAGAACTTCCTTGAGAACCTGACAGACAGTCTCGAGCTTGGCGTGGCAGCCCTCGTCGAAGCGGACCTTGATGAAGAATCAAGCCGTCTGCAGTCGCTGCAGGTTCAAGAGCAGTTGGCGATCCAGTCGCTGCAGATCGCGAACCAGCGTCCGCAGAACATTCTGTCACTGTTCCGCTAGGACGATCTTTCGGTACGGCGCGTGGTGGCGCCGTACCGAATTCAAGCTGAGTCATAACGGCGAAGGATGTATCCTCCCATGAGATCTAATCAATCAGGTCGCTCCGCCTACAAACAGACAATCCGCGACACCGAGGCGCCAAAAGATTTAGAGCGCCGTGTTATCGGACAGGTCACCCACGCATTAGAGCAATTGCCGGATGAAGCCACGTTCGCGTTGACAGAAGATAACCGCGCCGCGCTTGCCGACAATCAGAAATTATGGGGCGTTTTGTTGTTCGACGTCATGGAAACAGAGAACCCCCTACCCGAGAAACTCAAAGCCGGAATCATTTCACTCGCAATGTTTGTTGATCAATATACCCCAGAAGTGATGGCAGGCCGTAAGGCCGCGCAGCCTCTGATCACGATCAACCGCAACATCATGCGCGGGATGAAAGGCTTGGCGCCCGCCGCCGAAAGCCCTGGAGGCTGAAATGGGCCTGCGCATTCGCCTTCGTCCGAATGAACGCATCGTTGTGAACGGCTGTGTCGTGACGAATGGTGATCGGCGAAATACGGTCACGATTTCGAGCTTCGGTCAGGTGCTTCGCGGAAAATATATTCTGCAAGAGGACGAAGCCACAACCCCGATCCGGCGCCTGTATTTCGAGATCCAATCTGCGCTGATCGATGGCGGCGCGACCAAGGACTCTATCGGGCATCTGAACCGGCAAGGGGCGCAGACCTTTGTGTCTGTCCAATCGGAGAATGATAGAGCGTGTTTGCTCACCGCCATGGAGCACGTTCACAGAAACGATCTTTACAAAGCGCTTATGCAGCTTCGTCCACTGATCGACGGTGATGAAGACAAGACTGGGGAGGATAGGGCTACCGATACCCAACACTCATATAAAGGATCCCACCATGGACTTACGCGCTGATGATATCCGCCCGTTTCTCGCCAATACGCCTCGATCGGGCTTAGAGGCTGGTTTTGTTATCCGCCTTGGGCGCGAGACAAAGACCGAAGCCATAACTGAGCTTGCGGTACCGCCCGTCGAAGAGAGCGTTGAAACACGCGAACCCGAAAACGATCGACCGAAATTCGATGTCGAATTGGTGCCCGGATCTTACCGTATCGTGACTTCGGTCATTAACTCGGAAGTGCCGCTCTTGGAATTCCGTATTCCGAGCTACTGGCGGGACATCGAAACGGCAATCGACGATCCATCAACGGGGATTTTCCTTTGACGTCTACTTATATCGACTACCGTGCGTTTTCGCGCACCTATGCGGAGCGCGCCGAAAAGCTCGTGACACAAGGGCCTTCGGCGCGCGAGATTGAATACTTTGCCAAGAATATCGGCAATGTCTCCACCGGCGAAGAGCTCCTGGCGGACCAAAAGCTATATCGCTTTGCCATGACCGCCTTTGACCTTGAGAGCCAGATCTACGCCAAGGGTATCGTTCGAAAGCTTTTGCGCGAAGGGGTTGAAGATCCGCTCGCCCTCGCAAATCGGTTGACGGATCAAAAGTTCAAGACCTTTGCGAAGGCATTCGCCTTTAAAGAGGTCGGCGATTTCAACACCAAGAACCCCGAATTCGTGGCCGCGGTCATCGAACGCTACACCCAGGTGAAAATGGAGCTGAATGCCGGCGAACAGAATATCGCCGTGCGTCTGGGCGCCTATTTTGATCGCGCAGCACCCCGCGTTTCGAACTGGTATGCGGTGCTCGCGGACAAAGCCCTGCGCGAAGTCGTGTTCACGGCTTTTGACTTCCCCGAGGCCATTCAAGCCTCGAATCCAGACCGGCTCGTTGCCCGCTTAGAGGACCGCTTCGATATCGAAGATCTCAAAGATCCCGAGAAACGCGCGGACCTGATCAAACGCTTTACGCTGATGTATGATATTCGGAATGGCTCGCCCGCCCTTGAAAGTGCGCGGACGCAGCTTTTTGCGCCATTGGGGAACAATAGTGGCGGCGGTCAGATCATCAGTATCGATCCGGGTACGCTTCAAGCCATCCGCACCAGCTAAGAGCTAAGCGGTTTCTTCATCGATAAGCGCGGGCGGGCTGGTGCGCGCCACACCGACGATTTCGCCCAATCTTTCGAAGCCGCCAGTGGCATCGAAGGCTTCTTCCCTGCCCTGGCGACAGAAATCCTCCAGCGGGTCATGCAACGCGATGGCCGCATCGACCTTTTTGTCCGTTCCCGATTGATAAAGGCCAATCTGGATGATGTCCTCTTTCGCATCATAAATGGACATGGCTTCCCGCGCCAGACTGGTCGTCTCCCGCGCGAAGGCGTCGGGATAGCAGTCAGGCGCAAGCCGCGAGAGGCTTTGCGGCACGTTGACCGCCGGAAATCGCCCGCGGGCTGCAATACGCCGATCAAGGACGATATGCCCATCTAGAATACCGCGCACGGCATCGCCGATCGGCTCTTCATGGTCAGAGCCATCAACGAGCACCGTCGCAGCGAGGGTGACATCCCCCTGCGTTGAGATCCCCGGCCCGGCACGTTCTAAGAGCGCGGAAAGCTCCCCATAGACCGAGGGCGGATACCCTCGCGCACTCGGCGGTTCACCAACGGCCAGGCCGATCTCGCGCAAAGCATGGGCAAACCGAGTTACACTGTCGATCATACAGAAGACCTGACGGCCGCGCTTTCGTTGGTCCTCAGCGAGGGCCATGGTCAGATAGGCCGCTTGCCGCCGCGCCAAGGGCGCCTCATCCGAGGTCGACACCACGACGATGGATCGCGCCAGACCCGCTTCGCCCAAATCGCGCTGGAGGAATTCCTGCACCTCGCGGCCCCGTTCGCCGATGAGGCCGATCACATTCACATCTGCCTCACTTGATCGCGCGAGCATCGACAACAACGTCGATTTTCCGACACCCGAGCCCGCGAAAATCCCCACGCGCTGACCACGACACAGGGGCGTGAAGCTATCGATCACCCGAACTTTGGTCTCAAGGGGGGTGCTGATCCGTCGCCGCTGGAAAGCGGGTGGCGGCGTGCCCTTCACCCGCGCCGCATAGGCGCCCTCGGGCAGCGGCCCCTTCCCATCGACGGGTTCGCCCATGGCATTCATCACCCGCCCAACCCATGCGTCGGATGGCCGAATGGTAAAGTGCCCTTCACGATAGGTGACACTCGACCCAACGGTCACGCCAGCGATATCGCCAAAGGCCATGAGTGTCGAATAGTTCGGGTGCACGCCAACGACTTCGCAGACCAGATCATCATCGCCGGCTAATGCGATCTTACATCGATCCCCGACTGCCAGTCGTTGCTCAAGCCCGCGCGCCTTGATCACCATGCCCACAGCGGATGCGACCCTGCCATGCCATAAGGCGCCCGGCAGGGCTTTTACGCGCGTCGCGGCCTGATCGATCACGCGCGCGGCTTTAAGAGTATACCCCATGATGCCTGCGCTATCAGCAAGTCGTCTCGAACATCCTAAGCCAATCCGTACAATGCCGACTTTCATGCCCGTTTAAACGCGGGACGGTTGGATCGTTCCCAACGAAGCCTTCGACGGGAACGCCAATTCATGCTCGATGCAGTGGCCCTATTTCAGACTCTCAATCAGAAGCTCGATTATATCAGCGTTCGCCACACGCTGATTGCGCAGAATGTGGCGCATGCTGACACGCCCGGTTTCGAGGGGCGTGATCTCAAACCATTTGCCCAAGCGATGCGCGAAATCGCCGCCGGGCAGCTTCAAGGCACGAACACCGCGCATCTCACCGCCGTTAGCAGCACCGCGGAATACCGCGAAGATCGCCACGTGGAAGGATGGGAACTCGAGCCCTCCGGCAACGGCGTCAATCTCGAAGAACAGATGATCGAGGCGGCGGACTCCGCGCGCGATTACAAGCTGACCACAACGCTGATCAACAAGCATCTCTCAATGCTCCGCGCAGCATTACGCACCGTATAAGGACGTATGAAATGACAGATCCAATTTCTGCGACGATGAAAATCGCAGCATCAGGGCTTCAGGCGCAGGGGATGCGTGTCCGGATGGTTGCGGAGAACTTGGCGAACTCGAACACCACGGCCGCCGGGCCCGCGGGTGACCCCTATGCCCGCAAGACCATCACCTTTGAAAGCCGCTTCGATCGCCATCTTGGCGCCGATGTGGTCGCCATCAAGCGGATTGGCGTCGACCAATCGCCGTTCACCCGGATCTATGACCCCAGCCACCCCGCGGCCGATGACGATGGCTACATCCAAACGCCGAACGTCAATCCGCTCATCGAGATGGCGGATATGCGCGAAGCCACGCGCAGCTACGACGCGAACCTCAACTTGATCGAACAAGCCCGGTCGATGGCGACGAGCACCTTGGCCTTGCTTGAAGGTCGTTGATTAGGAGACGGATGATGACAGCAGCAATCAACGCCATCAGCGCCGTCGCCAGCGCGGCCGCACAGTCTTTGTCGAAAGGGCCTGCGGCAGTAGCCCCGGCGCCGACAAGCTTTTCGGACGCCTTAAAGGCGACGATGACCAATAGCGTTTCAGCCCTTCAAACATCTGAGGCCGCCTCACTCGGGGCAGCGTATGGCCAAACAAGTGTGCAGGAAGTCGTTCAGACCACGATCAATGCAGAACTCGCCGTCGAAACCGCGATTTCGGTTCGCAACAAGCTGATTGAATCCTATCAAGATATTCTCCGGATGCCGATCTAACCATGCAAGAAGCAGACGTCATTGAAATCCTCCGCGCCGGCTTCATGACGGTGATGGTGGTATGCGGACCACCGCTACTGGCAGGGACGCTTGTGGGCGTCGGCATCGCGCTGTTCCAAGCGCTGACACAAATCCAAGAGATGACGCTGACCTTCGTCCCCAAATTCGCGGCGATCTTCCTCGTGATCGTCGCGTGTCTGCCGCTGACCTTCCACTCGCTTAGCCAGTACACGTTATTTCTTTCCGATAAAATCATCATGCGGCGATGAACGCCGCATAGCGCGACTTTGAAAGGGACCGAACCCATGGAACGCGCGCTCCGACGCATCAACTTCACCGGCAATTATGACGTGGCGTTTGCGCTGGGGATCTTGGCGATCCTCACCGTCCTCTTCGCGCCACTGCCGCCGTTTATCCTCGATATCGGCCTAAGCTTTTCATTAGCACTGTCGGTATTGATCCTGATGGTGGCGCTGTGGATTGAGAAGCCGCTGAACTTTTCATCCTTCCCGACGGTCTTGCTCGTCGCGACGATCCTCCGACTGGCGCTGAACATCGCCTCAACGCGGCTCATCCTATCGAATGGCCACCAGGGGGCCGATGCGGCAGGCGGCGTGATCTACGGCTTCTCCCATCTGATGATTGGCGGGAATTATGTCATTGGTCTGATCGTTTTCGCCATTCTGATTATCATCAACTTTTTGGTGATCACGAAAGGGGCCACCCGAATTGCCGAAGTGGGCGCACGCTTCACCCTTGACGCCATCCCCGGCAAACAAATGGCAATTGATGCCGATCTGGCCGCGGGCCTCATCGATGATAACGAGGCGCGCTCGCGTCGGCGCGAACTCGAGGACGAAAGCGCCTTTTTCGGTTCCATGGATGGCGCCTCGAAATTCGTCCGCGGCGATGCGATCGCGGGCATGATCATCACCTTCATCAATATCATTGGGGGGATGATTGTTGGCATGGCGCAAGAGGGGATCGCGCTTGCCGATGCCGCCGCCTCCTATACCACACTGACCGTCGGCGACGGCCTCGCCTCCCAGATCCCAGCGCTTGTGGTGTCCCTGGCCGCCGGCCTCTTGGTTTCTAAGGGCCGGAACTACGGGAGTACGGATAAAGCCGTCTTTGCCCAGCTCGGTGAATATCCCAAGGCGCTCTACATGGTCGCAGGCCTTATGGCCCTTCTCGCCGTCACGCCCGGCCTGCCCCCCGTTCCGTTTCTTTTGTTCGGGGGCATGCTCGGCGCGGCCGCTTACTACTTCCCAAAGCTTCGGGCCGAGAGGGAAAAGGAAACCGCCTATGAGGCGGATGTCGAGAAGGTCAAAGAGGAGCGTGCGGAAGATATTCTGCCCATCGAAGATCTCAAAATCGAGGTCGGCTCCCAATTGCTGTCGCTCATTGCCGACCCGAACAAGGGTCTGCCCGCAAAGGTCAAATCGCTCCGTCGCCGCTTCGCGACTGACTATGGCTTCTTGATGCCGCCTGTGCGGATTAAAGACGACATCTATGTCGCGGCGGATGCCTACCGCATCAATATCCATGAAACCGAATGCGCGACGGGCACGATCCGAATGAATGCGGTCATGGCGATCGCGAATGAGGGCGAAACGGTCGATATCCCCGGCGATGACACCATCGATCCAAGCTTTGGCATGCCCGCCCGTTGGATCGATCCCTCCCTTGCGGATGAAGCCGAGGCGGCAGGGTACACCGTTGTGGATGGCGATAGCGTGCTCATCACCCATCTTGCGGAAACCGTGAAGACCCATCTGCCGCAACTGTTCAACTACGCAGCTTTACAAAGGCTGATCGATACGCTGGATCCGGACTATCGTAAGCTCTTGAGCGATCTGGTGCCGGCGCATCTCTCGATGATCGCCCTGCAGCGGGTGTTGCAGGGCCTTTTGGCTGAGCAAATTTCCATACGGAATTTGCCGCTGATTCTAGAGGCGGTTACTGAAGCATCCTCATGGACCCGCAACCCCACCGCGATCACCGAGCATGTGCGGAGCCGCTTGGCAAAGGAGATCTCCTCACTCTTCGTCGGTGACGATGGCTATATGCCCGTGATCATGTTGTCTCCGCAGTGGGAAGAACATTTCCTGCAATCGCTCACGGGCAAACCTGGGGAAGATCGAACATTCGCGATGCCACCCTCGGTCGTTCAAGAATTCATTTCGGCGGCGCGGAGTGCCATGGCGAAATTCCGCAGTGCCCATGAACATCCGGTGATCTTAAGTTCCGCAGAGGCGCGGCCTTTCGTTCGGTCGCTATTGGAACGGACCCTGCCCGATGCACCAATCCTGTCGCACAATGAACTTCATACATCGGTCTCGATAAAGACGATTGGTCAGATCTAGCACGGGGGGTAACATGTACGAGATCGATCTCCCCCTTTTCACGTTTCTCCTTGCGTTGGCACGGGTCAGCGCCATCGTCATGCTCATGCCGGGCTTTGGCGAAATGTGGATACCCGCGCGCGCACGGATCGGGATGGCGGTTGGTCTCAGCTTCATCGTTACCGCCGCAATGCCGCCACTGCCCGCCTTGCCGAACGGATTCGCCATGGCGACGAGTGCCGTCATCGCCGAATCGGTCGCCGGATTGATCTTTGGGGGTATCATGCGAATGTTTCTCGCCGCCCCCCAGGTCGCCGGGCAGCTCACCTCGCAAATCGGATCGTTATCGAACATCTTCATCAATGCGGGCATGCCAATGGAGACGAGCTCGGTCTTCAGTGTATGGCTGATGGTGGGCACGATCGTCTTTATCTTCGTCTCGGGCCTTCACTATCTCATGATCGACGCGATCATCGCATCCTATACCATCATTGAAATTGGCCGCTTCCCCTTCGCTGGTGATGCCGCCCAACAGGCGGTCAAGGTATTTGCGGGGGTTTTTGCGTTGGGCGTGCAAATGGCCGTGCCGTTTATCTTGCTCAGCCTCATTTTCAACCTCGGCATTGGCCTCGTCAATCGGATGCTGCCATCGCTGCCGGTTTACTTCATCGCCATGCCTGTTTCGATCCTGGGACTGATCTATGTGATGAGCCACGCGATCGCACCTGTCCTGAACGTGTTCCGCAGTTCCTTTCAGGCCTGGTTGTTGGCGCCGTTTGCGTGAGGTTTGAGTGAGCGAAGACAATGACAATAGTCAGAAGACAGAAGAACCCACGGAGAAGCGCCGTGCCGACGCCCGAAAGAAAGGCGATCTGCCGGTCTCACGTGAAGTCGCCACAACGGCGGGCCTCGGTGTCACCATGCTCCTGGCGGCCTTCGCCTTGCCCTCGGCGAGCTCAAATTTCGTGCAGAGCATGGCGCCGATTTTCAGCAACGTCCACCAGATCCGCATCGATGGTTCACATGATGACGTGTTGGCCTTGCTCTCAAGCATGGGCGCCCAAATGGTGCTTTTGCTCTCGCCTGTGTTTCTCAGCTTTGCCCTTGCCGCCTTCGGCGCGGCCTTCATGCAAAACGCCGTTGTCTTCGCCACGGACCGGATCAAACCCAAGCCCGAACGGATCGATCTTATGAAAGGTATACAGCGCCTATTTTCCACCTCTGCGCTTGTCGAACTCGCCAAGAGCATGTCGAAGGTCGTCATCGCCGCGGCGGTCGTGATTTGGTTTATCACGGAAGAAGTCGTCGGCCTCTATCAAGCCGTCAGCTATGATATCAACGCGCTACCAACGAAAATGTCGGGGGTCGCGATCAAACTCATCGGCGTGATGCTCGTGACGACGGTGCTCATCACCGTGCTTGATGTGTTGTGGCGACGGATCGAATGGACCCGCAAGCTGCGCATGACCAAGCAACAGGTCAAAGACGAACACAAACAAATGGAAGGCGATCCCCACATCAAGCAGCGGCTTGCTGAGATCCGCCGGAACCACGCACGCAAAGCCCGTATCGACGCCGTGCCGAAGGCCACGGTGCTGGTGATGAACCCCACCCACTACGCGGTTGCGCTGAAATATGATCAGGCCTCTGGCCCTGCGCCGATCTGTGTGGCAAAGGGGCGTAACCTCATCGCACTGAAGATGCGGGAAGTGGCAGAGGCCCATAATGTGCCGGTGGTCGAGAACCCTCCTCTGGCGCGCGCCCTGCATGCCGCAGTGCAAGAAGACCATCCGATCCCGCACAGTTTCTACATGGCCGTCGCCGAGGTCATCAACTTCGTCTACAGAAGCCAAAAAAGGTCGCTGACCCTCTAGTCAGCGACCTCAAAATTCATTGGAAAGGAAAGCGCTTAACAGCGTCCATTCTCTAGCGAACGGAGAGAATTCCCTCGAGGGAAACGTTTTGGCCTGACGCCAAAAGCAGTTCCGTCCCGTTCCCATTCATACGGATTTCGGAAACCGTACCGCGCAGAACGGCATTGCCAACCTCAACACGGTCGTCCGTAGGCCCCGCAACGACCCTGACGCCATAGGTGCCATCAGCTGCCATGCCGCCGGCGGTTTTCCGGCCGTCCCATTCGACGCTTGTAGCCCCCGAAGCGACCGGCAGGGTCGCAACAACATTGCCCGCCGGGTTGACAATTTCAACGACAGCCCCATTCGTCGGCTGGGTCATCTGGACGCCGACGGTGACCGGACCGCCCGCTTTCGTGACACTTTGCGTCAGCGCCTCAACCTCCTGCCCCAAGAGGGCAACTTCGCTGAAGCTACTCTGCGCGCCTAGGAGGGCCTTGATATCCTCAAGCGATCCTGATTGCTCCACCGCTTGTTCCAGCTCAGAGAACTGAGTGAGCTGGGAGACGAACTCGGTTGGATCCATCGGCTTGAGGGGATCTTGGTTTTGCAGCTGCGTGGTTAAGAGCTGCAGAAAGGTATCGAAATCCTTGCTGAGTTCTGCGCGGCTGAGAGCTGCACCAGAAGACGCTGTGGCGCCGGGGGTAGGGGTGATTGCCGTCATCTACGAACTCCTTGGGACGGGATTTATAGAACCAGGTCGTCGTCGAGCGGATTATCCGCGTGTTGGGTGTGCCGCTCGAAATCTGGCATCGCTTCATCTTGGCCATGTCGGCGATCGCGGTGTTGGTCGGCTTGTTCGCGATCGGCTTGCCGCCCATTGCCATCGTCAGCAGACAACGACAGCCGCAAGTCACGATTGTTGCCGTCAGCTGACTGAGTTTCCAACGTCTGGGCGAGGGCACCAAGATTGTGCCGGAGACTTTCAAGCGCCTGCGGTCGTTCCACAACGATACGGATCTCCGTGAAGGTTTCAGACGTCTTCATAGTGATCCGAACCCGTCCGAGCTCCTCAGGGTGCAAAGTGAAGTTCAGCCGTTCCGTGCCATGACGAAGCATATGGGAGACTTCTTTTGCCACCTGGGCGGCGGGGGCGGCCTCCCCCACAAGGGATTGCGCAGCTGTTGTCGCCGTAGGCTTTCCCGAAACGGTGGTCGCCGGGAGTGACTCCTCAGGCGTTATATGCGGGGCGCCCTTTACATCGATGACGACCTTTGGCTTGTCAGCGGCGCTCGCCGCCATTTCCGCGGGCGCGGTGCCTGTAACCGTATTCTGGGCTGCTGCGGCGGCATTGGCCGGGCTCTGCCCCGCGCTTGGTAGCGCGCCCGAAGAAGCCCCGTCACTGGGCAGCGCCGTCTGTGCTGCGGTCGGCTGTAAAACCAGTGCGCGCTGCTCCGCCCCAACCGGTGTGGCAGACGGCGTGCCCTTCTCCTGCTTTGCGCCAGCGATCAGCCCGGAAAGGGAAGCGGGCGCCGCTGTTTGGGCATTAACATCAGGCGGTGTTTGCACCTGCGCGGCGATGATCGCGCCTGGCGAGACGGCACTGCCCTGTGGCGGCTGTGATTGCAGGCTAACGGTTTGCGGCGCGTTACCGCTGATCGGCGGCGTCGCGCTTGCCGGATCCACAATCGGTTGGGCATTGACGAGTAAGTCAGCAAAGCTCGTGGCGCCCTCTTCGGCCGTCCCGTCCTTAGACTTTGCCGGCGCGGACGATGCGTCCACCTTTTTGCCCGACTGCGAACCGAGCGCATTGGGTTGGGGCTGTGCCCCAAGGGCCATCGGCTGGGCCATATGGCCGCCTCCTGCGAATTGTTTTGCCGAAAGACAGTCCCATCGCCGTTTCAAGCTGAGTTTAAATGCGGGATTTTAGGGAATCGGCGGCGCGCCAGCCTCTCATCGCAGTTGCCCCTAGGGCATCGCCCGCTTAACCTTTGCTTTCAGAGCCATTCGGGGAGGGTGATGGCATGGCCGATCTCATCGCACTGATAGATGCACGGACCGAGGCCCTCGGCGGGGTCTTGGATATCTGGGCGGTGTTGCTCACCGTGATTTCCGCCTATGTGACCGGGCTTCACCTGTTCATCGCGCGGTCGGCTTTCATTGTCCGCTTCACCGCGTTCTTGGTGCTATCCGTCGCCTTCTTGTTTCTCGGAATCATCACGATTTCCTACCGGCTTCAATTCGAAGTGCTGCAGGCCTGCAGCGGCTGCGATCATCCCGACTTGATGGAATTCGTTGAGATCGTGCCGGGCTTCGTCGTGCCGGCGGAGAACCTTTGGTATTATGGGATGTATACCGGGTTTGGGGTGGCGGGACTGATCTATGTCTTATTGGTCCTGATGACCTTTTTCACGGGCTGGCGCATCCGGGTGAGTGGTTGATCCGATCGCATGATCCGACGATAAGCACGGCTTCACCCGCATCCGTGCCAAGGACCTGCATCGACCATGAAGTTCACCCTCTCCTGGCTGAAACAACATCTAGAAACCGACGCCAGCCTCGATGAGATCGTAGAGGCCATGGTCAAGGTCGGCCTCGAAGTCGAAGAGGTGGAGAACCCCGCCGAGCGCGTGGCCGCCATCACCGTCGGCCATGTGAAAGCGGCCGCACCTCACCCCGATGCCGACAAATTGCAGGTGTGCACCGTCGAAACGAAGGACGGCGACATGCAGATTGTCTGCGGCGCGCCAAATGCGCGTGCAGGCATCAATGTCGCCTATGCCCCTGTCGGCACCTATATCTCCGGGATCGATGTCACCTTGTCGAAAGCAAAAATCCGCGGTGTGGAAAGCTTCGGCATGCTTTGCTCCGCACGCGAGCTTGAGATCGGTGAAGATCACGACGGAATCATGGAGCTGCCCCAGGGGGCTGAGGTCGGCACGCCTATTTCCGATGTGCTGGGCCTGAATGACCCAGTCATCGACTTTGAAGTGACGCCAAATCGTCCGGATACGAATGGTATCGACGGGGTTGCACGGGATCTGGCGGCGGCTGGGATCGGCACGCTCAAGACCGAACGTCCCGAAGCGATTGAAGGCCAGTTTCCGCAACCTGTTCCCATCGAGATTGATGACCTTGAGGCCTGCCCCGCCTTCGCCGGGCGCTTGATCCGTGGTGTGAAAAACGGACCCTCGCCACAATGGCTGCAAGATCAGCTCCGCGCCATCGGGCTCCGCCCCATCAGCGCCCTCGTCGATATTACGAATTTCCTGTCCTATGATCGTGCAAGGCCGCTTCACGTCTATGACGCCGCGAAAGTGACCGGCACGATCAGGGCACGGCTTGGCCGGGCCGGCGAGAGCTTCCTCGCCCTCGATGGCAAAGAATATGCTGTCGATGAGACCATGACGGTGATCGCCGATGATGCGCGTGTGCTCGGTCTTGGCGGCGTGATGGGCGGTGAGTATTCTGGGTGCACGGAAGAGACGACGGATGTCTTGATCGAAGCCGCCCTTTTCGACCCGCTCCGTACAGCGCGAACAGGCCGCAAGACGGGTATCGTTTCAGATGCCCGCTATCGTTTCGAGCGCGGCGTTGATCCCCTATCTGTGCTGCCGGGCCTCGAGCTGGCGACCAAACTTGTCTTAGATTTCTGTGGCGGCGAGCCGAGCGACATTACCTTGACCGGAGAAATCCCGACCGAGACGAAGACGATCGAATTCCCGCCTGCGGAAGTCGAACGCCTCACCGGAATGGAGATCGCTGACAGCGAGAAAGAGCGTATCCTGACGGCCCTTGGCTTCGACGTGAAGCGCGGCGGCACTTGGGACGTGAGTGTGCCGAGCTATCGGCCAGACATTATGGGCAAGGCGGATCTTGTCGAAGAAGTTGCGCGTATTCACGGGCTTGATGATCTGCCCTCCACGCCGATGCGTGCAATCCCCGGTGAGGCGCGCCCACAACCGGGCCGCATGGATCAGCTGGGGTGGACCCTTCGCGAGGCCATGACGGCGGCCGGCTACGATGAAACCGTAACGTGGGCGTTTTGTGGTGAAGAAGAAGCCAAGCTCTTCGGCAGCGACGGGTTACTTACGCTATCAAATCCGATCTCCGCGGAATTGGGCGTGATGCGACCCAACGCCCTGCCGCACTTGGTGGCAGCGATCGGCCGCAATCAGGCCCGCGGCGTTGGCCACGTTTGCCTTTTCGAAATCGGCGGCTGTTACCGAGACGACACCCCCAATGGTCAGGACACGGTGTTGACGGCTGCAGCCTATGGCACCCCACCCAAGAGTTGGGTCGGCACGCGTTCTGCCCCCGATGTATTTGCCGCAAAGGCCTTGGCGATCAGTGCCCTCGCCGCAGCTGGGGCACCGGTGGATAATCTCTCCACCTTTGCAGATGGACCTGACTATTTGCATCCTGGCCGGAAAGGTGCCCTCGGCCTGGGACCGAAAAAGATTCTGGCAAGGTTCGGTGAGATCCATCCGCGCGTCCTTAAATTACTCGACGTGAACGGACCGATCTCGGTGGTTGAGATCTATCTCGATCACATCCCGGCGCCACGCGCCAAGGCGGGGAAGACGAAGCCCCCGCTGATGGCCTCGACCTTAATGCCGGTGCGTCGCGACTTTGCGTTTGTTGTCGACAAATCAGCGCCCGCGGAGTCGCTCCTGCGTGCTGTCAAGGGGGCGGACAAAACGCTGATCACGGATGTTCGACTCTTCGATGTCTATGAAGGCACGGGTCTCGGCGATGACGAGAAATCACTTGCTATTGAGGTTGTTATTCAGCCGACCGAAAAAACGCTGACGGATAAGGAAATCGATGCCGTGAGCGAAAAGGTGGTTGCCCAAGCGCAAAAGGCGGTTGGCGCCACGCTGAGAGGTTAGTCCTCGTTCTCCGCGGGGTCGTCGGCGCTGCTGCCATTAACGACGCGCGCCCGCAACCGCGCGGCGGCATTGGCTCGGGCGCCTGTCGAGGCCGCCTCTTCGCGATCGGACGCCGCTTTCATACCGAAAAGGCCAAATTCAGCGCCGCGCCCCGTCGCGGCGGCGGTCGCATACCAAGCGATGACAGCCAGAAAGCTGACGATGAGGACGAAATAGGCCAGATTGCCCATGGCTTTTTGAGCGCCTCTCTTTTTACTGCCGCCACGTGATCGGGGCCGACGCAAGGATCGAACCAGGACCGCTATGGACTATCAAGGCCGCACCGCGTTGATCACCGGCGCTTCTGCCGGGCTTGGCACGGCGTTCGCGCGCGCGCTGGCGCAACGCGGCGCTGATTTGGTGATCACCGCGCGCCGCGAAGAGCGGCTCCGGGCGCTGGCCGAGGAGCTGTCAGGCACTGGCGTCAACGTGACCGTGCTGCCCGCCGATCTCAGTGTGCCCGGTGCCGCTGCGAGGCTGTTCGACCAGATGGCCGCCCGTCGGATCGTGCCCGATATCCTGATCAACAATGCCGGATACGGATTGCCAGGCGGCTTTGGCGGGACGAACTGGCCGGCGCAGCAAGATTTTCTGCAAGTGATGGTCTCATCGCCTGCAGAATTGGCGCACCGCGCCTTTCGCGCGATGCAAGCGCAGGGCTGGGGTCGCGTTGTGAACGTCGCCAGTCTCGCGGGGATGACGCCGGGCGGACCTGGTCATACGCTCTATGGCGCGTCGAAAGCGTTTTTGATCAACATGTCCGAGGCCTTGACGGCCGAGGCCAACGATAGTGACATCCGGATCATTGCCGCTTGTCCAGGCCTAACGTATACTGAGTTTCACGACGCGAACGGCACCCGCAACCAAATAAGCAAAGCGCCAACATGGCTCTTTATGACGGCGGAAGACGTGGTCGATCAAACGCTTAGGGCGCTTGAAGGCGGCAAGACTGTCTTCGTCCCCGGCGTTCAAAACAAAGCCATCGCGACGCTATTCCGCCTTTTACCCCGACCCATCGGTCAGCGGCTCATGGCAGGGCAATCCCGACGCTATCGGGGCTCTTCTTCCAAGGCGGCATCTTCATCGTCAGAGGGCTGAGGAAGCTGGACCGTCACGACTTTGCCGGCCAGGTTGATCTCCGGCACATCCTCTTTCGTGAACGGAATAAGGACGGGAGTGGTGACCTCCGGCACGCCGCGAAGTTCCACCACATCGCCTGCGCCATAATTGACGACCGCATGGACCTTGCCAGCGGGTGCCCCATCGACGGTCACCGCGCTCAGGCCCACGAGATCCTCGATATAGAACTCATCATCTTCCGTGGCCGGCGGTAGGGCTGACCGAGGGACCGAGAGGAGCGCGCCTCTGAAGGCGTCGCAATCCTCTCGCGATTTGATTTCGGCCGCGCGCGCGAGGAACACACCGGGCTTGACCTCTTGGCCGAGCGTGAGGGTCAGTTTCGCGCCTGACGGTGCGAAGACTGGACCATAGGCGGCCACATCCGCTGGATTGTCCGTATAGCTGCGCACTTTGAACTCACCGCGCACGCCATGGGGGCCGGCGAACTGGCCGACCACCACCATGCGCGTCGTTTCATTCGGCGCAGCCGCCATAGGGCCGTCTTACTCCGCTGCTGTTTCTTCGGCCGGTGCGTCGTCGCCACCGGCTTCAGCTTCAGCGGGCGCTGCCTCAGCCTCAGCTGCGGCTTCGCGTGCAGCCTCTTCTTTGGCTTTTTTCTCTTCAATGCGCTCGAGCGCTTTCTTGCCAGGCTGCGCTTTTTGCGGGTTGTCGCCGTGTTTCCACTCCATCAAGCCCGCCGCGCCGAGGAAACGCGCCACGCGATCTGTCGGTTGTGCGCCGCGCTCGAGCCAATGCTTCGCACGCTCGGCATCGATCAGCACACGGTTCTCGTCATCTTTGCCGAGGAGCGGATTATACCGACCGATCTTCTCGATGAAGCGTCCATCGCGCGGCATGCGCGCATCCGCCACAACGATTGAATAATAGGGACGTTTTTTCGCGCCACCACGGGCGAGACGTAGTTTTAGTGCCATTGTTGTTACTCCTTATCTGTATCAGTTTCGAGCGCGATCGCCGCGCCGCCATAGGTTCGTCCGTCTTCGGTACATTTTCGGTAGGCCGCCTCATCGGCTTGCCGTACCGCGTATTCTGCTTCTCGCCGTGCAAGGGGTGTCGCGCCCTTGGGTAGCTTGGCGAAAAAGCTGATCTCGCTCTTCTCCGGGCCCATCCGACGGACAATGCCCGTGAGCGAGAGATCCTTGTTAAAAGCCGCGTTGAAACGCTGGGCACTGCCGCGAGTGGTCAGGTTCGGCTGCACCGAGAAGCCCTCCTCAGCAAGCACGGCATTACGCACACAGACGGCCGACACCGCCTCGGCTGCATAATTCATGGAGCTGACGACATTGGCGCCATTGCTGGCGCACCCGGTCAGCAGCGCAATCGGCAATGTCGAAAAGAGGTGCCGGCTCATTTCTTTTTCGGGCCCCCAAGACCGGGAAGACCACCGCCGCCGAGCCCAGGCAAACCGCCTGCGCCGGGAGGACCCCCAAGACCCGGCAACCCGGCTGGGCCGCCTGGCATGCCGCCCCCCGGCATCCCGCCACCGCCGAGCATTTTGGCCATATTCGCGGCCATGCCGCGCTTGCCGCCCTTGCCCATCTTTTTCATCATGTCGGACATGGCGGCGTGGGCCTTGAGAAGCTTGTTCACGTCCTGCACTTGCACGCCAGCGCCCGCAGCCACGCGGCGTTTGCGTGATGCATTCATGACCTTTGGTTTTTTGCGCTCCTGTTTCGTCATGGAGCTGATGATCGCTTCTTGGCGACGGATTTCCTTGTCGTCGAAGCCCCCGGCTTGATCGACCGCCGACTTCATTTTGCCCATGCCAGGCATAAGGCCGAGGATGGCGCCCATGCCGCCCATTTTCCGCATTTGGGCAAATTGCTGGGCGAGGTCATCCAAATCGAAATCGCCTTTGGCGAGTTTTTTGGCTGCTTTTTCAGCCGCCTCCTGATCAATCTGCTCAGAGGCTTTTTCGACGAGCGAAACAATGTCGCCCATGCCGAGGATGCGGCCCGCCATGCGCTCAGGATCGAAGATTTCGAGCGCGTCCATCTTTTCGCCAACACCGGCGAATTTGATCGGCGCCCCTGTTACCGCACGCATGGAAAGCGCCGCGCCGCCCCGGCCATCACCATCGAGCCGTGTCAGGACAACACCGGTCACCGGCACGCGCGCCTTAAATTTCTCCGCTGTCTGAACAGCGTCCTGGCCAGTCAAGCTATCGAGAACGAGCAGCGTTTCGGCGGGCTGCGTTCTCGTGTGGATTTGGCTCACCTCGTCCATCAACTGCTCATCGATGGAGAGACGGCCCGCAGTATCAAGAATGACCACGTCATGCCCGCCGAGCCGGCCGGCTTCCATCGCGCGTTGCGCAATTTGGATCGGCGTCTGGCCTTCGATGATGGGCAGCGTTTTCACCTCGACCTGTTCGCCGAGGACCCGCAGCTGTTCCATCGCGGCGGGCCGGCGCGTGTCGAGCGACGCCATGAGAACCCGCTTCTTGTCTTTTTCCGAAAGGCGTTTCGCGAGCTTTGCCGAAGTGGTGGTCTTCCCTGACCCTTGAAGGCCGACCATCAAAATGGCGACGGGCGGCGCCTTGGCGATGTTCAACTCATGCGCGCCATCGCCGGCCCCAAGGGTCTCGGCCAGCACATCGTGGACGATTTTGATGACCTGTTGGCCCGGCGTCACCGAGCGCAACACCTCTTGGCCGATGGCGCGTTCTTTGACCTTGCCCACGAAGTCTCGGGCAACAGGCAAGGCGACGTCAGCTTCGAGCAGCGCCACGCGCACTTCGCGCATCGCCTCGGAGACGTCCTTTTCGCTCAGCGCGCCGCGCCCGCGAAGTTTTTCAAAGACACCGCTCAGACGGTCGGAGAGTGTGTCGAACATAATCCTTGCTTCCTTTCGGGCCGTCCCAGAGATCGAAGCGCCACAACGCAAATGGCCGCCGTGAGGGCGTTACCCCGACGGCGGTGCATCCCCGGCCCCATCCTCAACATAAAGCGCGCAACCGCACATTTTGAGGGGTCGTGCCGGCAGACGCGAGAGATCTCTCAGCGCGAACCGAAATTTGAGCGGCGGCGATAGCGGTTGGGGATACCCCCGTCAAGGAGCGCCGCGGCGGCCGAACCAGCGGTTCACCCGCGCGGAATACGCCGCGAAGTCGTCGCCGAACAAAGCCGCCAGCGCGCGTTCTTCTGGCTTGATCTGCACCACGGTGATCACGAGCACGAATAGGGGCAGAAAGAGAGCCGAAACCAGATTGGCGAGCCATGCCGCCACGCCGCAGAGGATGATCAACATCCCTAGATAGATAGGGTTTCGAGAGATCCCGAAGACGCCCGAGCTGACCAGCGACGATGTCCTCTCCGGGTTGAGCGGGTTCACCGTCGTCCGCGCACGCGCCATTTGGACCCCCGCCAGTATGGCAACGCCGAGGCCAAGTGCGGCCAATGCCAGGCCGACAACGCGCTGTCCGGGATAAGAGAAAGTGGCGCTCGGCGCTGCCCGCGCCGTAACGATCATCGCGATCGCAAAGGCCAAATCATAAACCGGCGGCGGGATGATGGGGCGGAGGGCCATGGACAGTTTTTAAACGTCGAACCGTCCGAGGTCTTCGTTTTTCTTGATCTCTTGGGCCGCAAAAACGCGCCCATTCATCACGGCATAGACGCCCTCTTGAAGCGTCTGCGCGGCGATGATGGCGCCGCCGAGATTGAAGCTCGTATCAGAGACAAAAAGCGAATAAGGGCGCATAGCGCCGGTGAGGACAATCGTCTTCCCCGGGACGCGGCCCTCCAAATACTTCGCCGTAACGCCCATAGTCGATGTGCCGTGGGTGATGACGAGCCGCCGCTCTGGTGCGGCATTTGCCCGCTCAAGCAGCAGTGCCCGATAGGTCTCGGTCATCTCCAGGCTATCGATCTGGAAGAGCTGTTCCACGATCGGAAAATAACAGCGTGCGTGCTCGAGCACTTCAGGGACCTGGCTATGGCCCTCACCGGCGAAGGTAATATTCTCCGTCCGCCAGTTATGGACCTTATCCAGCGTGCCACCCGTCGTGAGGATACGAACGCCGTCGGTCATTCGACCGGCAGCGCACGGAATTTATCCTCATCGAGAGCGCCTTCCCATTTGCCGACCGCCACGGCCACCGCGGCGTCGCCCGTGACGTTCGTCATGGTGCGCATCATGTCGAGAAGGCGGTCAAACGGGAAGATCAACGCAACAATGAGAACGGCCTGTTCTGTTGTGACGCCAAAGACCTGGAGTACGGCGACGGCGAGGAAGAGACTTGCCGACGGAATGCCTGCCGTGCCGATGCTGGCGGCAACCACGGTGAAGGCGATCGCCACATAGTCACCCATGGCCAGATCGATACCCACAGCCTGAGCCGCGAAGAGCGAGACGAGACCGAGATAGATACTGGTGCCATCCATGTTGATGGTCGCCCCGAGGGGCAGAACTGAGCCCGCCACGGATTTTTCAACGCCCAAATTGTGGTTCACGTTGGAAATTGTCACCGGGAGCGCTGCGGAAGAGCTGGCCGTCGAATAGGACGTACTCATCGCATCCAAAATGCCCTCAATGAACCTGACGAAGGGGAGATTGAGGACCAGGCGGATCAACCCGCCATAGACGAGAATGATGTGGACGAAACAGGCAACGTAAAGAGCGATCGCCAACTTCGCGAGGTTCTCAAGGACCGCGAGCCCCTGCGTGCCCAGGACCCAGGCCATCAGCGCAAAGACACCATAGGGCGCAAGCGCCATGATGAAGCCGGTCAGCTTCAGCACCGCTTCCGCCGCGGATTCCATGCCGCGACCAATCGAGTTGGTCCCCTGTCCCGAGGCGATGATCGCCACCCCGAAAATGATCGAGAAGAAAATGACGGCGAGGATATCGCCCTCGACCATCGCCGCGATCGGATTTGATGGGATGACATCAAGGAGCTGTTGGACGACGGTTTTTTCCGCAGCCGCTGCCGCCTCCAGGCGCGCGGTGATTTCAGACTGTGCGTCGCCACCAGCCGCCGTGTAATCCACCCCGACGCCGGGCTGAACGATGCTGCCAGCGATCAAGCCGATCACCACAGCGAAAGCCGTCGTCCCCATATAAAGGACAATGGTCCGGACACCCAGACTGCCAAGCTTTTTCGGATCCCCCATGGCGACGACGCCCGCCACGATCGTGGTGAAGATCAGCGGAATGATCAGCATTCGTATCAGTTTGATAAACGCATCGCCGATCGGCTTTGCGCTCGCCGCAACATCACCGAAGAAATAGCCGACGACCCCGCCGAGGATGAGCGCGATAATGACCCTGATCCACAACGCCCAGCCGAACACCCGCTGCAAAACATAAAGCAAGGCAAAGGCGCCGAGCGTAACGGCCCAAAACAGAGTCATATCCATGAAAGTTTCCCTCGACAGTGCCCGGCCTCATCGCTGCCGGGCGGTTTTTAGAATATAGCGGCCCAAATCGGGCCCAAACGCAAATCGGCCCCGCACGAGGCGAGGCCGTTACTCAAATGTCTGATCACGAAGGATCGGGGCGCTGGATCAGCGGTCCGAGATTCTCGAGAACTTGCGCGGCATCATAAGCCGCGGGCGTATCGGCAGGCTTTTCGCCTTCACCCAGCACGATCATCGCCATCGCTGTGTAGCGGTTGATCTCACGCACATTGACGTCTGTGAAAAACGGGTCCCACCCATAGCCGTAGCCATAATAGGGAAACGGCCGGCCGAACCCATAATAGCGATAGGGCGGCAAGGTAGGCCCGCCCGTGCCGCTATAATTGGTGCGACGCTCGGTCTCGTCTTCGACCACGATAAAATAGTCATAGCCATTTTCGACCGTGAGCTCAGCGGCGCGGTAAAGCAGATAAGTTTCGACCGTTTCACGGTCGGTCAAGGAATTGCCCTTGAAGAGGATGCGATATCGATCCTCTTCGATTTTTTGTTCGGCAAACCCATATCCGGTGGAGCCGACAGGTTCGTAAAGGGTCGAGGTGGCGCAGGCGGCCAATCCCGATACAAGCAGGAATAACAGTGTAAAACGCAGGCGTTTCGTCATCACGATCTCGCTTTAGGCCGGCCCTGCGGCGATGAGCCTTCATCACCATCAGCCCTACCTCTTGAGGACATACCGCGAAGGATCTTAGCAGTGACTATGCAAAAGGAAACACAAGGCGTCGTGACCGCGCTACCCGATGGCCATCCTCCCGTGTCGATTGGGCAGATTGGCGTCCTGTTGGTGAATCTCGGCACGCCCGATGCGGCAACACCGCGCGCTGTTCGGCGCTATCTTCGCGAATTTCTCTCCGACAAACGCGTCGTCGATTACCCCCGCGCGGTGTGGATGCCGGTCCTTTATGGGATCATTCTCAACACGCGACCGAAGAAGACGGCGGCGCTCTACAAATCGATCTGGAACACCGAGGCCGATGAAAGCCCGCTCAGGTTGTATACGCGCGCCCAAGCGCGAGGCGTCGCTGCCCGGATGGACGATGCCGTCATTGTCGATTGGGCCATGCGCTATGGCAATCCGAGTATCGCCAAGCGTATTGCCGCGCTGCAGGGCCAAGGGTGTGATCGGATATTGATCGTGCCGCTTTATCCGCAATACTCCGCTACAACGACCGGCACTGTGATGGATGCGGTGGGATCGGCGCTTGGCGCCATGCCCTGGCAACCGTCAATCCGCATCGCCCCGCCCTTCCACGATGCGCCCGGCTATATTGATGCCCTTCAAGCCTCTGCCAGAGCCCATGTGCCGGCCGACGCCGAGCAAGTGATCCTCTCCTATCACGGCATTCCCCAGCGCTATTTCAATGCGGGCGACCCCTATCATTGCCATTGTCAAAAGACGTCGCGCCTCTTGCGTGAACGCATGGGGTGGACGGAGGAATTCGCTCCCGTCGCCTTCCAATCGAAGTTCGGCCCGGAGAAATGGCTCGAGCCATCCACCGAGAGCCTCGTGATCGAAGCGGCAAAGGCCGGGAAAAAGCGCATCGCCATCATGGCGCCCGCTTTCGTGTCAGACTGCATTGAGACGCTCGAGGAAATCGAGATCGGCTTGGCGGAAACCTTCGTTGAGCATGGCGGGGAAACCCTCACCGCTGTGCCGTGCTTAAACGACGATACTCTTTTCCTCGATTTTCTCGGGCACCACGTGCAGCGCGAACTTGGCGGGTGGATCGATGACAGCGCCGTGATGCAGCAGCAAACGGCGGCGGAATAAGGATCAGCTTTGCACGTCTTTTTCTCGACAGCGCATAGCTTGCCGTTGCCGGAAGGCCATCGCTTTCCGAAAGAAAAATATGGGCTCCTCCGTGCGCGGTTGATCAGCGAAGAGATTATCGGCCAAAATGAATTGCGGCCCTCCCCCATGGCGACGCGTGAGGACGTATTGCGCGTTCACTCACCCGAATATGTGGAAGGGCTCGAGGATGGATCTATCGACCCCAAGGTGATGCGACGGATCGGGTTTCCCTGGTCGTCAGCCATCCCGACCCGCGGGCGCGTGACGGTCGGCGGGGCCTTGGCAGCAGCGCGCGCCGCGTTGCGCGACGGGATCTCTGGCCAATTGGCCGGCGGCACGCACCACGCCCATCGAGATTTTGGGTCGGGCTTTTGTATCTATAATGATCTAGCTGTCGTGGCCGCAACATTGTTGGATAGCGGTGAGGTTGACCGGGTCGCTATTGTCGATGGTGATGTGCATCAGGGGGATGGGAATGCGGCCCTCCTCCGTGAACGGCAAGATGTGTATATCCTCGATCTCTTCGGGGAGAAGAATTTCCCATTCCGGAAAGTGCCGAGCCATCACGATGTCTCGCTTCCGGATCAATGCGAGGATGACTTCTATCTCTCAGCCCTGGTTGAAAACCTCCCGGCAGTCTGGGCCTTCAAACCCGACATCTTGCTTTATCAAGCCGGCGTCGACCCGTTAATGAGTGATCATTTGGGGCGCATGCAGCTGAGTTTCGAGGGATTGATGAAGCGCGATCACATAGTGCTTGATGGTGCCCGTCAACGAGGCATTCCCGTCTCCATGGCAATTGGCGGCGGCTATGCCAAACCCATCGAAGACACAGTGGTTGCCTACGCCAATACCTATGTTGTGGCGAAACAGGTATTCCGCGTTTAGGCCGTGTGCAGTTCGTTCTCGAACTGCTTCAAATCTTCAGTGCTCGTACGAAAACTGGTGACAAAGCGGCGGAGCTGGCCGTCATAGGGATCGCTGGGCTGGATCCAGTCGTAAAACTGCGCGCCCTTTGCCCGTAACCGTTCCACAAGCGCATCATCCATCACGGCGAAAACTTCATTAATCTCTGTGGGGAGGGGCAGCTTGAGCCGATCCACCTGGCTGAGGATGTCGCGTAAGGACTTCGCGGCATCATTGGCTTCGCTTGCGAGCTGCAGCCAGAGATCATCTTGCAAATAAGCGCGCCACTGGGCCGCAAAAAAGCGGTTCTTGCTGAACACCTGACCGGCTCGCTTCTGCCGCCATTGCAATTGGTCCGCTCCCGCTGGATTGAGAAACAAAATCGTTTCTGCGGCGAGGCACCCATTCTTCGTCGCACCGAAGGTGAGGACATCGACGCCGACGTCGCGCACCGCGTCACGCGCTGAACATCCAAGCGCGACCAAGGCATTACCCAAGCGCGCGCCATCCATATGCAATCTCAGGTTGTAGTTCTCGGCAACAACCTTGAGCGCTTTGAGCTCCTCAAGCGTGTACACCGTCCCCGCCTCCGTCCCTTGGGTGAGGGATAGGACTTGGGGCGTCACGCGATGGGGCTGTTGCGGCGTGAAAAAGGCGAGGGTTTGTTCGACACCGTCCGGTGTCAGCTTCCCGGCGTCCCCCGCGACAGGAACGAGTTTCCCGCCGCCCGTGAAAAATTCTGGCGCACCGCACTCATCCAAATGGATATGTCCATCCGCATGACACAGCACTGCGCCCCACGGATCCGTCAAACACGCCAACGCTAACGCATTGGCAGCACTCCCCGTCGCCACGAGACCCATGGCGTGGACTTCGCCGAACAGCGCCTCAAAGTCCGCCTTCAGCGCGGCCGTTTCATCATCATTGCCATAGGGCGGCGCATCGCCGGTGTTCACACGGGCGATCGCTTCCAAAATGGTTGGATGCACGCCCGCCCAATTGTCTGATGTAAAAAGCATATCGCTTCCCGCGCCGGACGCGGGCCTATTTCACGTGAAACACATTTAGCGTCTCAGATGGATGAACCCATCAACCGGCGACACAAATCGTCGAGCTGTTCGAGCGTGTCATAGCCAATTTCGATCCGGCCGCCCTTTTTGCCATGATCGATATTCACCTCGAGCCCCAAGGTCGCGGCGAGGTCGCGCTCCAGTGCCTTGGTGTCGGCATCCTTCGCGCCACCCGACCCACTGCTTGGTTTCTTCGAGGGGCTGGCAGAATTTGACGCCGCCGTTCCGGTCCCCGTTTTCGCGGCCCGTCGCTCCGTTTCTCGAACAGACAGACCCCTCGCGATGACTTCGTCAGCCAAGACTACAGGGTCTGCCGCGGCGAGTAAGGCGCGCGCATGACCCATGGAAAGGTCGCCGGCCATCACGTGTGCACGAACTTGATCAGGAAGCGTGGTCAGACGGAGCATGTTCGCCACGTGGCTGCGTGACTTGCCGACCGCGTCACCGATCTCTTGCGGCTTCGCCCCGTACATGTCCCTTAAGCGCGCAAACGCATCCGCTTCCTCCATGGGATTTAGATCTCGCCGCTGGAGGTTTTCGATCAGCGCCAACTCAGCCGTCTTGGCATCATCGACAGCCATAATGAGGGCGGGTATTTCATGCAGCCCCGCTTTTCCCGAGGCACGCCAGCGGCGTTCACCGGCGATCAGCAGATACCCCGCCCCACTCGGTCCGGGCCGCACGAGGACAGGCTGCAGCAGACCTTGCGCTTTGATCGACGCCGCAAGCTCCTCCAGGCTTTCCTCATCAAAGCTTTTTCGCGGCTGTTCCGGGTCCGGGGCGATATCCCCCAAAGGGATTCGGCGAACCCCCGCCTTTGCGACGGCATCTTGCGCCTCTTCGCGCCGTGGTGGCGCCTCACCCACATCGCCCAAAATCGCTTCGAGCCCGCGGCCCAATCCTTTTCGTGCCATGGTTATGCCGCCCGTTCGCGTTGGATGACTTCACTCGCCAGCCGCACATAGGCCTGGCTCCCCGCGCATTTGAGATCGTAGAGCAAGGCGGGTTTGCCAAAAGACGGGGCCTCTGAAATCCGCACATTTCGCGGAATTGCGGTCCGATAGACTTTATCGCCCATGTAACCGCGGACACTCGCCTCCACTTCGCGCGAGAGATTGTTCCGCTGATCATACATGGTGAGAATGATACCCTGCAGATCGAGGCTCGGGTTGAGCCGGTCTCGCACCTGACCAATTGTCTTCATGATTTGGGCGAGGCCCTCCATCGCGAAGAACTCGCATTGGAGGGGGATGATCACCGCGTCGGCCGCCGCCATCGCATTCACAGTCAAAAGACCCAACGACGGCGGGCAATCGATCAAAACATAGCTCAAATTCGGGGCACCCGCCGCATAGTCGCGGATGGCTTCGCGCAGACGGAAATGCCGTTGCGGGGTGTCGAGGAGCTCGATTTCCGCGCCCGCCAGGTCCATCCCTGCTGTCGCGACGGTTAAATTCGGCACCCCGGTCGGTTGCTCACAATCTGCCAGCCGCGCCTCACCGCGGAGAACATCGTAAGTCGTGATCTCGCGCGCGGCTGATGGCACACCCAAGCCAGTTGACGCGTTCCCTTGCGGGTCGAGATCGATGATCAGAACTGTTTCTCCGACCGCGGCCAAAGCGGTGCCAAGATTGATGGTGGTGGTGGTTTTGCCGACGCCGCCCTTTTGATTGGCGACGGCGAGAATCCGGGGAGATGAAGCGATCACGTTTTAGGTTCCAGGTCGCGAAGTACCAAAATGGACGCGTCGGGATCGGTATGGCTCGGCGCGCGGTGTAGCGTGAATCTCCACTGCGTCTCCGCAGCGGTCAATTCCTCATCGGCGCGGCGACCTTTCGGAAATATTAACACTCCCTCTTTTGCGAGGATCGGGGCTGTTAATTCCAGCAAGCGCGGTAGCGCGGCCACAGCCCTCGCCGTGATCACGTCGAAGGTTCTGTGTTTCACGTGGAACGCTTCTACTCGGTCATTGACGATCGTCGTTTGCGGCAACTCAAGTGCTTTGGCGGTATCTGAGAGAAACCGGGCCTTTTTTCCGACGCTATCGCATAGTGTCACTTTCCGGTTAGGCGCCCGGCTGGCAGACAGGATCGCGAGCACGATGCCGGGAAAACCGCCTCCTGAACCGATATCACAGAGCGTCCTTGCCTCTTCGGGGATCAGCGGCCAAAGCTGGAGAGAGTCCGCATAGTGACGAACGAAGCGATCCTCCAGCGATGATCGGGCGACCAAATTCGTGTGCGCCGCCGTCTCCATGAGGAGGTCATCAAAACGCTGCAGCTGTGCGACCTCTTTTTCAGAAAGCGCATATTCGGCCGCGAGGTTATCGAATCCCGCCGCAGCGGGCGGCGTCGCCTCAGCCATATTGCCGATCGACAACGGACTGGTTCTTTTTCAGCGCAATCATCAGCACGGCTAAGGCTGCCGGCGTTGCCCCTTCTACCCGACCGGCTTGACCAAGCGTTTCAGGCCGCGTGCGCTCCCATCGCTCCGCCATTTCGTTCGAGAGGCCCGGCAAGCCGCGGAAAACGAAACCAGTCGGGATTTGCGTGTCTTCATCCCGCTTCAAGGCCGCCACGTCAGCCGCCTGGCGACCAATATATCCCGAATAGAGCGCATCGGCCTCTAAAAGGGTCGCGATATCCGCTGGCACATCCACCACAGTGGCTTCCAACTTTGCCAAGGTTTCGAAGTCCACGTCTTTCAGCGCAAGAAGCTCCAGCAGCGAGCGGCGGCGGCCATCCGCATTGACGGAGATTCCCATGGCTTTCGCCTCATTTGGGGTGAACCGCGGCGCGCTGAACACGTCCCGCCAACGGGAGACCTCCGCCTGTTTCACGTGGAACGCCTCTGCCCGCGCCTCGCCCACGACGCCCCAAGCGATGCCCGCTTCGCTGAGCCGCAAATCGGCATTGTCCGCGCGGAGGGACAGTCGGTATTCAGCGCGTGAGGTGAACATCCGATACGGTTCAGTGACCCCTCGGGTGACCAAATCGTCGATCAAAACCCCAATATACCCCTCGGCGCGCCCTACGACAGCCGGCTCTTTCTCGCCCCGCGCCGTTCGCGCAGCGTTCAGGCCAGCCATCAGCCCTTGCGCCCCGGCTTCCTCATATCCCGTGGTGCCGTTGATTTGACCGGCCAAGAACAGCCCCGGCAATGCGCGCAGCTCAAGCGTCCGGCTCAGCGCGCGGGGATCGACATAATCATATTCGATTGCATAGCCCGGCCGGATGATCTCCGCCCGTTCAAGGCCCGGGATGGTCGCGATGAATCCGGCCTGTACCTCGCTCGGGAGCGATGTCGAAATGCCGTTTGGATAGACGGTGTGATCGTCTAATCCCTCGGGCTCGAGGAAGATCTGGTGCGCCGACTTCTCCGCAAACCGCACCACCTTGTCCTCAATCGATGGACAATAGCGCGGTCCCTTCCCGGCGATGGCACCGGAATAAACCGCGGAACGACCGAGGTTTTCCTCGATGATCCGATGGGTCTCCGCATTTGTGTAGGTGATGCCGCAGGCGATTTGCGGCACCTCAATGCGTGCGGACAGGAAAGAGAACGGCACCGGCTCCTCGTCCGCGTGCTGCAGCTCGAGCCGGTCCCAATCGATGGTGCGCCCATCAAGGCGAGCAGGTGTGCCCGTCTTGAGGCGGCCCGTTGGTAATCCCAGCGCCTCCAACCGCACGCCCAAAGCTTCAGCCGGATCATCGCCGACGCGACCCGCCGGAATCCGCTCTTCCCCGCGATGAATCATTCCTCGCAAAAACGTCCCGGTGGTCAAAACCACCGCATTCGCGCGCAGCCGATCGCCCTTGTCAGTAACAACGCCTATGCAGCGGCCGTCATCGACGATGAGGTCTTCCACACCGGCCTCAATAACGTCGAGACCCGGTTGCGCCGTGATCAGCCCCTGAATGGCATTGCGATAGAGTTTGCGGTCTGCCTGTGTTCGCGGCCCGCGCACCGCGGGCCCCTTTGAGCGGTTCAGCAGGCGAAACTGAATGCCGGCTTGGTCTGCGGCGCGCCCCATCAGCCCATCGAGGGCATCGATCTCCCGAACCAAATGCCCCTTCCCCAGCCCGCCAATCGCCGGGTTGCATGACATCTCACCGACCGTCGACCAGCGATGTGTGACAAGCGCCGTGCGCGCACCGGCCCGGGCGGCCGCGGCAGCCGCTTCTGTGCCGGCATGTCCGCCGCCCACAACAATCACATCATAGTCACTCATGACTTTCGTCTTACTCCGGTACGCACACTTTGCCGTCGGCTATTTGCCCACGCAAAATGACGCAAATATCGATCCGAGAACATCGTCCGGCGTCACGCGGCCCACCAGCTGATCGAGTGCTGAGAGACAGCCGCGAATATCGTCTGCCAACAGTTCCGGTGCCGCCGTCTGATTTTCAAGGACGCGCTCGATATAATCGAGGGCCAGCTGGATCAAGGCCTGTTGGCGTTCGCGCGGAAACAGTGAGGGCGCAGCCTTTTCTTCGACGGCGCTCTCGAGCGCCTCCATCAGGTCATCCCAACCGGCGCCGGTCTTCGCGGACACGGCGATACCGTGGCCATCGATCTCAACGATATCACTTTTATTCCGTATATTGATGATGTGCGTTCCCGGCGACAGCGCTGGCATAGCAAAATGCCCGGCCCCCGGCGCATTAACGCGCACCACAATATCTGCGCGCATCGCGGCTTTGAGGCTTCGCGACATCCCTTCCCGTTCGATGTCATCTTCGGTCTCATCGCGCAGTCCCGCCGTATCAAGAATATTCACCAGCCGACCTGAGATTTCGATCCGTTCAGAGACGATATCCCGCGTGGTGCCCGGCCGATCAGAGACGATGGCCCTCTCCTCGCCCAACAACCTATTGAGAATACTCGATTTTCCAGCATTTGGTGCGCCGATGAGCGCAAGATCAATTCCTTCGCGTAACCGCTGGCCCCTTGAAGCGGTTCGCAAAACTGTGCGCATGCTCTCGGCGACGCCCGACAAATACGGCACCGCGCGTTCGGCAATTTCCGCAGGGATATCCTCTTCATCCGGGAAATCGATAGCCGCCTCTAGACTCCCTAAGGCCGCAATCAACCCGTCTCGCCAGCTCGCCTCCTGCGCTCCCGCCTCCCCCTCGCGGATCGCTATCGCCTGCGCACGCTGACCTTCGGTCTCCGCATCTAAAAGATCGCCAAGCGCTTCGACTTCGAGGAGATCCATCCGGCCATTTTGGAGAGCGCGCGCGGTGAAAGCGCCAGGTTCAGCGGGCGTCAGACCGAGGTCGATCAGCGCAGAGATCAGCCGCCGCTCCACGGCAACCGAACCGTGGGTGTGCAGCTCCACCACATCTTCGCCGGTAAAACTCTTCGGTCCTTCAAAGAAAATGACGATCGCATCGTCGATCGGCTGACGGTTTTCGCCCTTGAGTTGGCGCCAACTCGCTTGCCGGGGCACCAATACGCCGCCGGACAGTTGTTCCCCCACCTCGCGCGCGCGGATCCCCGATAGTCTGAATACCGCGACGCCTGCGCGGCCAGACCCAGACGATTTTGCAAAAATCGTTGGCGGGCCGCCCTGTCTCACCCTTTGGGTTTCTCCCCATCCTTTCCGCCCATGGCGGCCGCAAACATCTTCGACATCGCGTCCATGCTGGTGCCGCTCGCGGAAATGGCCCGTTCCCAGAACAATTTCGGATCACTCAGCGTGTCGATATTTTCTTTCGTCCGTTCGACCATCGCACTGACGATCATCTCGTTCACCGGGGCCACATCGGGGAGACCAAAAAAGGCGCGAGCCTCCGCTGGCGTGCAATCGACATTCACAGTTATTTTCATCATACACCGTCCTGGCGGTTTTGGCGTTCACGATCCGCACGCCACATTGGGCACGCTTTGGGGGACATATGCGAGCACATCCGTTGATTACCACATTTTGCGCTGCGCTTCTTGGTGCCAGCTGTCAGGACGCGCCCACCTCAGAGGCCTCAGCGCCACCACCTATGGCAATGGCTGACCCTATCGCGTTTGACATCAACGACATCGAGACCTTCTTCAATTGTATCGATGCCGCGGGCCTGGCCCTTGTCTCAGCACATCGCGGCGGTCCGGTGGTCGGGTATCCCGAAAACGCCCTGCCCACTTTCGAGCGCACCGTAGCCGCCGGCATCCCCCTCTTGGAAATCGACGTCGCCACCGCCGCGGATGGCGTCTTATTCCTTCACCACGATGACACACTGGACCGCACCACGACCGGCACCGGCGTTGCCGCGAACACCACCTGGGATGAGATTCGCCAACTCTCCTTGCGTGACCCGCTTGGCGAGGTGACGGCCTACGGACCCAACACACTCGATGAAGCCCTCGCCTGGGCAGATGGCAAAGCCATCCTCCAACTCGATATCAAGCGCAGCACAGATTATGACGATGTCCGCGCCGCCGTCGAAAAAGCAGGTGCCACGGAACGCGTCGTTGTTATTGCGTACACAGAAGGTCAAGCCGCAGCGCTGGTCCGCCGCTTCCCGAACACGATGATTTCAGCCACGGTCATGTCGATGGAAGATGTCGACAATCTGATCGCGGCAGGCCTTCGAGAGGACCAAATCCTCGCTTGGACGGGGACTGAGGCGCCAAGCCCCTTGCTCTATGAGGAACTCGACGCCCGCGGCATCGAGGTCGCTTTTGGCACCCTTGGCGGTTCACGGTCGATCGATCGGGAAATCGAAGCGACACGTAATGATGCGCGATATGCAAGCCTTGTTGCGGAAGGCATCGACATGATCGCCACCGACAGGCCCTTCGCGGCTTACGAGGCGCTCGCCCTTGCTGGGCAAGCAGGTCCCGGGGCCGCCTGTGCAGCGCCGGGCACCCCTTGAGCCTACGTATTCATTGAGTCGAAGAAGTCTTTGTTCGTCTTCACCTGACGGAGCTTGTCGAGCAGGAATTCGATCGAATCCATGGAGTTCATCGGCGACAAAATCCGCCGCAGCACAAAGATCTTCGAAAGCTCGCCCTTCGGCACCAAGAGGTCTTCCTTCCGTGTGCCGGATTTTGCGATGTCGATCGCCGGGAAGACGCGTTTGTCGGCGACTTTCCGATCAAGCACGATCTCAGAGTTACCGGTGCCTTTGAACTCTTCAAAGACAACTTCATCCATCCGCGAGCCGGTGTCGATCAACGCGGTCGCGATAATTGTGAGTGAACCGCCGTCCTCGATGTTCCGTGCCGCACCGAAGAACCGCTTCGGCCTTTGCAGCGCGTTTGCATCGACACCACCGGTCAGCACCTTGCCGGAGCTCGGCACTACGGTGTTATAGG